>NZ_KV821257.1:0-1798 GCF_001815615.1 Neisseria sp. HMSC075C10 | reverse complement strand
AAATGTCTTGATGGAAATTTAGGGGATTTTAGGGAATTTTGCAAAGGTCTCAGATTATCTGAAAATAAGATTCAAGGTTTTCAGACGACCTTTTAGCGGGTAAATTGCTCTCTAGATTGTTGTTACCGTAAAAGGTCGTCTGAAAATCCTACCCACTCAAAAAAAAACCGCCCTTTCAGGCGGTTTGTTTTCAGCTTAAACAGACGGTTATTGTTTTTTACCGCCGAATACACCGAAGGCATTGTTACTTTTATCTTCTTTGTCATGATAACTGTATCGCCCGGCCATTTCGGCAGCTTTGTCACCGTAGAATCCGCCGGTTACAGAGCCTTGTGCATCTGAAGTCCATTTACCGTTAAAGCTGCTGCCTGTAATATCTGCAGTAAAGGCTCGTTCATTCATGAACCATCTGTCACCACTATTGATTTTACCTGCGATAGTCTTGGTATCGAAGTTGACATCTGCGGTAAACGAACCGGTAGTACGGTAGCCTCCTGTATCACCCACCCAGTTTTCCTTATTATCCAAGTTGCGGGCACGGAAATTCAACACATCGCCGGCATACTTGGCTGTCCCTGACGGTAGAGAGGCACTCATTACCCCCTGAACAAACAAGGAGTAGGCATTATCGGCAAGTTTTGCCGCACCGAAGACAACATTGCTCAAATTGCCTGAAGCAACAAACGATTTGTAGTCCGAACCCAATTCAGTTCGATAGAGCTTGTTGGTAACAGGTGACAAAGCGATTGTCGTACCGTTGATAACGACTTTGGTCAAATCGGCGATATTCGATAAGAAGTATTGCTCGCCTGTTTCACCTTTTTTCAATTCGGCCGCAGCGGCATCACCTTTAGGTTTGGTTACGGGCGTATCGGGTTTGGCAACCGGCGCATCAGGCTGTCCGCCTGCTTGAGCTACCGCATCTTGGCGTTTTGCACCAAACACACCGCGCGCCACTACGTCTTCATCACGTTGGTTTTTGCCTGCCGCACTATATGTACCGGCAAGTTGGTCTGCCTTCGCGCCAAAGAATCCGCCTTGCATCGTACCTTGCTTGTTGGAGAAGGTGTTACCGTGCAAATCGCCATTGAAAGACAGATTTTCCGCCATATCGCGCGCATTGGATTTGACGACACCTGCAATCCTGTTGCCACCACTACCACCGCCAACCGTTTGATCGGAATAGCGGTTGATGCTGACATTGATGGTTTTTTGGTCGAAATTGACTTTTGCGGTAACATCGGTTGCTTTAGCGGCAGGATACAGATTGGCCAGCTTGGCTTGCGAACCGGTTTCAAAAATTTCTTGCAGACCTCTTGTATTGATCGGCAGTCCGTTTTGGAAATGCAGGCCGATGCCTTTATAGGTTGCATCCCCTCTTTGGGCTGCAACGGTATCACTGCCTGACGGCGTGCCTTGGACAAACAACGCCTGTTTCACATCACGCAGATCGCTGACATCGGCAACACCGCCGTAACGAACGTCAGGCAACAGGTCGCCGCTGTGTACCGCATATTGTGCTGCATCGGCTTTACCGCCGTTCATACTTTTTTCGCCCAACGTAAACTCACCCGCTTTAACGTCTTTGGTATTAATGGCGACACCATCAAGTACGACGCTGTTTTTATCCGAGGCAGTCGGAGCTTCGGTTTTGGCATATTCCAAATCGCCGGTTTCACGTTTTTTCGCTACCAAGACACCGCCATCCAAAGCCTTGCCCATTACTTTGCCTTCGCCGCCAAAACCTTGACCTGAATTGGCCTCATTGGCTTTCTTAGCGTCTTCAGCTTTCTTGGCT
>NZ_KV821256.1:51168-85781 GCF_001815615.1 Neisseria sp. HMSC075C10 | reverse complement strand
TTTTGGGGAATTTTGCAAAGGTCTCGGCCTGAAATAAAAAACCTCTCAGTTTGTCTGAGAGGTTTTTGTTTGTCGTTAATCTGGGTTTTTGTCGTGAAATTCGTGGAATTCATAGTTGTAGGTCAGCTCTCTGCCTGCTTTGGTTTGCGCCAGATAATCGTCGTAAACCGCACGGATTTCCTTACGCAGCAGGAAGAGGGCGATTAAGTTCGGCAAGACCATAAAGCCGTTGAACATATCGGACATACTCCAAACCAAATCCACTTTGCCCAAGGTACCCAATACGATGGCCACCAAAACCAGTGCGCGGTAGATGCCCAAGTGTTTGCCACGGAACAGGAAGCGGATATTGGATTCGCCGAAGTAGTACCAACCGATGATGGTGGTGAAGGCGAAGAAGGTCAGACAGACGGCGAGCAGTTGCGAACCGAAACCCGGGAAGGCTTTGTTAAACGCCAGTTGGGTAACCGCAGCGCCGGTTTCACCGGACAGGTTGGCATCGGTCAGTAGGATAATCAGCGCTGTTGCCGTGCAGACCATCAGCGTATCGATAAAGATACCGATAAACGCAGCCATGCCTTGTTGCACAGGGTGTTTGACGTTGGCAGTCGCATGAGCGTGCGGGGTCGAACCCATACCGGCCTCATTGGAAAACAGGCCGCGTGCCACACCGAAGCGGACTGCCTCGCGCATACCGATACCGGCTGCACCGCCCAATACCGCTTCAGGATTAAAGGCGGCGACAAAGATGCTGTGGAACATCGGGATGATGTGGTCGGAGAATTTGAACAAAATAATCACGGCACACAAGATGTAAATCACCGCCATAAACGGCACGACAAATTGCGCGATACCGGCAATGCGGTTGATGCCGCCGATGATGATCAGACCGGCGAATACCGCTAAAGCAATGCCGACAGCCATCGGAGGAATATCGAAAGCCAAATTCATGGCCGAGGCGATGGAGTTGGATTGGGTCGCGTTACCGATGAAGCCCAGTGCGATAATCAAGGCAATGGAGAAAAAGCCGGACAGGAAACGCGCCGTACCACGGCCGATTTTTGGGGTCAGGCCGTGCGTGATGTAAAACGCAGGGCCGCCGATGTATTTGCCGTGGCTGACCACGCGGTATTTTTGCGCCAAAACGGCTTCTGCAAAAATGGTAGACATGCCCAAAATGGCAGACAACCACATCCAAAAAATGGCACCCGGGCCGCCGGCAGTAATTGCAGTGGCGACACCGGCAACGTTACCGGTACCGATTTGGGCGGAAATCGCCACGGCAAGCGCTTGGAATTGAGACAGGGATTTGCCTTCGTGGTCTTTGTCTTTTTTACTGAACAAGCCGCCGAAAACGGATTTGAAACCCGTTCCTAATTTGGTAATTTGCGGTGCGCCCAAGTACAGGGTAAAAAACAGGCCGATGCCGATTAAGGCATAAATCAGCAGGTAGTCCCAAAGAACCAGATTGACTGCACCCACCAGAGCAGACAATATTTCTTCCATAATATAACCTTTAAGAAAAACAAATAAAAAGAAAATGATACAGGCAACTACTCCCGTTCATTTTCGCGGTTGGCAACAAGGGCGAGCAGGCCGTTTTGCCGTTTAATACCGGTTAAGTTGTTAACAATCCTGACCGATTTTGTCATCATACCGTAAACTTTCGTGAATTAAAACGAAAAACTGACAAAGGTTTGCCGCAAATATGCATCTTTAAAAAAGATTCTTTGTTTTTCAGACGGCCTGTTTTTGCAAATATTCGGGCCGTCTGAATATTTTGGCTAAAGACAACTTATGATAAAATGCACGCCTTACAAATAAAGCACATCCCGCCTCAGCGCGTGAAAAAACGAAAGGAATCAATATGGCAGGTCATAGTAAGTGGGCAAATATCCAACACAAAAAAGCCCGACAAGATGCCAAACGTGGCAAAATCTTCACCCGTCTGATTAAAGAAATTACCGTTGCTGCCCGCATGGGCGGCGGCGATCCCGGCGCGAACCCGCGCCTGCGCCTGGCTTTGGAAAAAGCCGCCGAAAACAATATGCCTAAAGACAACGTGCAACGTGCCATCGATAAAGGTACGGGCAATCTGGAAGGCGTGGAATACATCGAGTTGCGTTACGAAGGCTACGGCATCGGCGGCGCGGCTTTGATGGTGGACTGTCTGACCGACAACAAAACCCGTACCGTTGCCGACGTGCGCCATGCGTTCACTAAAAACGGCGGTAACTTGGGTACCGACGGTTGCGTAGCGTTCAACTTCGTGCATCAAGGCTATTTGGTGTTTGAACCGGGCGTTGACGAAGATGCGCTGATGGAAGCGGCTTTGGAAGCCGGTGTGGAAGACGTCATCACCAACGACGACGGTTCCATCGAAGTGATTACCGCACCGAACGACTGGGCAGGTGTGAAAGCGGCTTTGGAAGCCGCAGGCTACAAATCTGTTGACGGCGATGTTACCATGCGCGCCCAAAACGAAACCGAGTTGAGCGGCGAAGATGCGGTTAAAATGCAAAAACTAATTGACGCATTGGAAGATTTGGACGACGTACAAGACGTTTACACTTCTGCCGTGCTGAATCTGGACTAATGGTTTAAAGAATCAAAGGCCGTCTGAAATTTCAGACGGCCTTTTTATATTGAAACCAATCAGATTTTTCTGGTTTTCAACCAAGCCCAAAGCAGCAGCAATACCACGAAGCTGAAATACAAAATACTCCACACCGGCAGGGCAACGCCGAATAGATAGTCCGGCTCGGCGCAGTTGCCAAAGCCGCGGACGATGGGTTCAAACCAATCGAACAAAGGCCAGTCGCGCAGGCGGAAGGTCCAAGGTGCGCCGCAGGAAGGGGCGGTGCCGGGCGGTAGGCTTTGCAACCAAATTTGATAGGCGGCGACACCGGCACCGTAAACGGCCGGAGCGGCAATCAACAATGCCGAGAGCGAACGGGCAAATTTGGAAGATTGTGAGCTGAAGGCCGTAACAATGGCCAACAGCCCGACACCCAATAAGCACAAGCGTTGCAGGATGCACAATACGCACGGGTTCATGCCCAAAACGTATTGGGAAATAAAGGAGCCGCAGGCGGCAAATATGGAGAGGACGACTAAAAATAAAACAGTCTTGCGGAAAAAGTTCATGACATAAAACCTTTCAGACGGCCTGGACGCAAAACAGCCGATAAATAATGTTTACTTTAACACAAAACGCATATGCTTTTTTGGGTTTGACGGTTTTTTGCGTATGTTTGTTGATGTTGCGTAACCATATACATAGAAACAAAATGTGTCGTACAGAAAAGGCCGTCTGAAATGTTCAGACGGCCTTTAGGGGAGAGACGTTTTATTTTTTCCCGTGAGATTTTTTGACGTCTGCTTCAGTAATCGTACCGCCGCCATTATTAAAGGCGTTCATGATGTAAGTGGCAACGGCGGCGACATCGGCATCATTGATGGCGGTAGAAGGCATGAAGCCGTTGTAGGGTTTGCCGTTCACTTTAATCGGACCGTTGATGCCTTTGGTCATGCTTTGCAACAGGACTTGCGGTTTTTTGTTGATATAGTCGGACTGGAACAGTGGAGGGAACATGGCGCCACGGCCTTCGCCTTTTTTGCCGTGGCAGGCGGCGCAGTTGGTTTCGTAAATCTTTTGTCCTTTGCTCATCAACGTGGCATCAGCGGCAAAAGCGGTTGGGATGCTGAGTGCGGTCAGAAGGAGCAGGATAGGGCGGAGTGCAGTCATGATGTGTTCCTTTTTGAATAGTGTTTTTGATGGCTACACGCTTGGTTTGCGTTTGAATAACTTGATGATAACGCTAAAGGCCGTCTGAAAGTGGATTTTTCAGACGGCCTTTGGTTTAGGTCAAATCCAGCCTTGCAGATTGGTCCGGCTTAATTGGGCAAGTGCGGCAATCCAGTCGGCGGAATCGTTGAGGCAGGGGATGTAACGGTATTCTTTGCCGCCGGCGGCGTGGAATTGTTCGCGTCCCATAATGGCGATTTCTTCCATGGTTTCGAGGCAGTCGGCCATGAAACCGGGACAGAAGACGTCGAGTTTGGTCGTGCCTTGTTTCGGAAGTTCATCAAACAAGGCTTGCGTGCTGGGCTTGACCCATTGGGATTTGCCAAACTGGCTTTGGAAAGAAACGATGTATTCTTGTTCGGACAAGCCCAATGCCTGCGCGAGCAGTTTGGCGGTATGGTGGCACTCGTCAGGATAGGGGTCGCCGTCGTCGTGATGCTTTTGCGGAATGCCGTGGAAACTCAACATCAGTTTTTCGCCGCGTCCGTTTTGGGTCCAATAGGCTTCAATGTGCTGCTTCATGGCTTGGATATAAGCAGCATCGTCGTAGTAACGGGAGACAGTGCGGACGCTCATTTGGTTGCGTTGCAGCAATAACTCTTGAAACACTTTATCCAAAGCCGCGCCGGTAGAAGAGCCGGCATATTGCGGATAAAGCGGGATGACCAGCAATTTGCCCACGCCTTGGGCTTTGAGTTCCGCCAAAACATCGGCAACGCTCGGGTTGCCGTAAGTCATGGCATGACGGACGATGACATCGGGCAAATGTTTGGCCAGGGCTTCTGCTTGGCGGTGTGTGTAAACCTCAAGCGGCGAACCTTCTTTAAACCAAACTTTTTCATAGGCATGCGCGCTTTTTTTCGGGCGAAAAGTCAACACCAAGCCGCGCAATATCGGTTGCCATAAGAGCTTGGGCAATTCGACAACGCGTTGATCGGACAGAAATTCTTTCAAGTAAGGCTTGACTGCGGCAGCAGTGGGCGCGTCAGGCGTGCCGAGGTTGAGCAGCAGGACGGCGGTACGGTTTTGTGCGGTGTAGGCTAGGGCCGGTTCGGTATGGAAACGGGACATGGTTGTGCTTTATTAATGATGAATATTGAGGCCGTCTGAAAAGCAGTTTGAATCAAAACCTGATTTCAGACGGCCTTTAAAAGGGTTAATCCACACCACGGGCGCGGTTTTCATGGAATTGCGCCTGCCAATCGGCAAATTTGCCTTGTTCGATGGCTTCGCGCATTTCTGCCATGATGACTTGGTAGAAGTGCAGATTGTGGATGGTGTTGAGCTGTGCGCCCAAGATTTCGCCGACTCGGTGCAGGTGGTGCAGGTAGGAGCGGCTGAAATTCTGACAGGCGTAGCAGGTGCAGCTTTCATCAATCGGACGCTTGTCGAGTTTGTGTTTGGCGTTTTTGATTTTCAAATCTCCAAAACGGGTAAACAGCCAGCCGTTGCGCGCATTGCGGGTGGGCATGACGCAGTCGAACATATCCACGCCGTGTGCCACGCCGTACACCAAGTCTTCAGGCGTGCCGACGCCCATCAAGTAATGTGGTTTGTGTTCCGGTAGGATAGGGCCGACGGCGCGCAACATACGGTACATTTCGGGCTTGGGTTCGCCAACGGATAAGCCGCCGATGGCCAAGCCGGGGAAGTCGAGTTCTTCCAAACCTTTCAGCGATTCTTCGCGCAAATCTTCATACATCGCGCCTTGTACAATGCCAAACAGCGCATTCGGATTTTTCAGGTCTTCAAAAGCCTTTTTGCTTCGCTCCGCCCAGCGCAGGCTCATTTGCAGCGATTTTTGCGCTTGGTTGTGCGTTGCTTCGCCCGGGGTGCACTCGTCCAGCTGCATCACGATGTCGGAATTCAACACGGTTTGGATTTTCATCGACACTTCGGGCGAGAGGAACAGTTTGTCGCCGTTGATCGGGCTTTGGAATGTACAGCCTTCTTCGGTCAGCTTACGCATGTCGGACAACGAAAATACTTGGAAGCCGCCTGAGTCGGTTAAAATTGGCTTATTCCAACCGATAAATTCGTGCAGGCCGCCGAATTGTTCGATGACTTCCAAGCCTGGGCGCAGCCACAGATGGTAAGTGTTGCCTAAGATGATTTGCGCTTTGATGTCATGCAGGTTTTGCGGGTTCATCGCTTTGACCGAACCATAAGTGCCGACCGGCATAAATACCGGCGTTTCGATTTTGCCGTGGTTCAGTTCCAAAGTGCCGCGTCGGGCATGACCGTCTTTTTTGTGTAAGGTAAATTTGAGCATAGTAATAATAGATCGGACGTTCGCGTGTGTGCGAAATGAAAGGGCAGATTATAAAGGATTTTTCGTTGGTTGATGGCTGGATTTTATCTTTGTCAAAACAATGCTTCAGACGGCCTGAATGAAGGAGGAAATAAAAAATGAGGTATAAATCAAACAAAAAAATTCAGGCCGTCTGAAAAGTATTTACAGATGCTTGCAAAAGGGAACACGCTTCGTTACAATAAGCGACTTAGATGAAGGCACATAGCTCAGTTGGTTAGAGCACCACCTTGACATGGTGGGGGTCGTTGGTTCGAGTCCAATTGTGCCTACCAAATTTCCATAACGGCTTTATGCCGTTATTTTTTAATGTTTTGGAGCTTTCTGATGTTGAACATTACCTTGCCGGACGGTTCGGTCCGCCAATATGAATCACCCGTTACCGTGGCGCAAATTGCAGCGTCTATCGGTGCAGGTTTGGCAAAGGCAACGGTAGCGGGCAAGGTTAACGGTAAATTGGTGGACGCTTGCGATCCGATTACCGAAGATGCCCACGTTCAAATCATTACGCCTAAAGACAAAGAAGGCGTGGAAATTATCCGCCACTCCTGCGCGCACTTGGTCGGTCATGCGGTCAAGCAGCTCTACCCTGATGCCAAAATGGTTATCGGCCCGGTGATTGAAGACGGGTTCTATTACGATATCGCAACTGAAAAACCATTTACGCCTGATGATGTAGCCGCCATCGAAGCGCGCATGAAAGAGTTGATTGCACAAGACTACGACGTCGTTAAAGTGATGACGCCCCGTGCAGAAACCATCAAAATTTTCCAAGATCGCGGCGAAGAGTACAAATTGCGTCTGATTGAAGACATGCCTGAAGTGGAAGCAATGGGTATGTATCATCATCAAGAATACGTCGATATGTGCCGCGGTCCTCACGTTCCCAATACCCGTTTCTTGAAAAACTTCAAGCTGACCAAGCTGGCAGGCGCATACTGGCGTGGCGATAGCAATAATGAAATGCTGCAACGTATTTACGGTACGGCTTGGGCAAGTAAAGACGAATTGAAGGCTTATATCCAACGTATCGAGGAAGCAGAAAAACGCGACCACCGTAAGCTGGGTAAACAATTGGATTTATTCCACCTGCAAGATGAAGCGCCGGGTATGGTGTTCTGGCATCCTAAAGGCTGGGCTTTGTGGCAGGTGATTGAGCAGCATATGCGCAAAGAGTTGAATGCTGCCGGTTATAAAGAGGTGAAAACGCCTCAGATTATGGATAAAACCTTCTGGGAAAAATCCGGCCACTGGGAAAACTATAAAGACAATATGTTCGTGACCAGTTCAGAAAAACGCGAATACGCGGTTAAACCGATGAACTGTCCGGGTCATGTGCAAATTTTCAATAACGGTTTGCGCTCATATCGAGATTTGCCAATGCGTTTGGCTGAGTTCGGTTCTTGCCATCGTAATGAACCAAGCGGTGCATTGCATGGTCTGATGCGTGTTCGCGGTTTTGTGCAGGATGATGCGCATATCTTCTGTACCGAAGATCAAATCGTTGATGAGGCACGTGCATTCAATGAATTGCTGGTTCGCATTTACAAACAATTCGGCTTCCATGATGTTGCTGTGAAGCTGTCCCTCCGCCCTGAACAACGTGCAGGTTCTGACGAAGTCTGGGATAAGGCCGAACAAGGTCTGCGTGATGCATTGACCGCTTGCGGCGTAGAGTGGGAAGAATTGCCTGGAGAAGGCGCATTCTATGGTCCTAAGATTGAGTACCATGTTAAAGATGCCTTGGGTCGCTCTTGGCAGTGCGGTACCCTGCAGTTGGACTTCGTATTGCCGGAGCGTTTGAATGCAGAATATGTAACAGAAAACAACGACCGTGCACGTCCTGTAATGTTGCACCGTGCTATTTTGGGTTCGTTGGAGCGCTTCATCGGTATTTTGATTGAAAACCATGCAGGCTCATTCCCATTGTGGCTTGCGCCGGTTCAAATGGTGATTATGAATATCACCGAGAACCAAGCAGATTATTGTCGCGAAGTGGCTGCCAAGTTACAGGCAGCAGGCTTCCGTGTCGAATTGGATTTGCGTAACGAAAAAATCGGTTACAAAATCCGTGACAACAGCCAATACCGTTTCCCTTATCAAATCGTTGTCGGCGATAAAGAGAAACAAGAAAACAAAGTTGCGGTACGCCGCAAAGCAGAAGACTTGGGTTCTTTGAATGTAGATGATTTTATTGCACAATTGCAGCAAGAAATCACTGATGCCCTCGTCAATCATTAATTTTTATAGGAGTATTCATCATCGCTCAAGAACGCGAAGCACGAATCAATGGTGAAATTACCGCCAAAGAAGTGCGATTAATCAGTGAGTCAGGCGATCAGCTTGGTGTCGTTTCAGTTCGTGAAGCTCTGGCTATGGCCGAAGAGCAAGATGTCGATTTGGTAGAAATTTCCCCGACTGCCAAACCGCCCGTATGCAAACTGATGGATTACGGTAAATACAAATACCAACAAGCCAAGAAGCGCGACGAAGCCAAGAAAAACCAAAAGCAGGTACAAATTAAGGAAATTAAATTCCGTCCGGGTACTGATGAAGGCGACTATCAAATCAAGATGCGCAACATCAACCGTTTCCTTGCCGATGGTGACAAAGTCAAAGTGACATTGCGTTTCCGTGGTCGTGAGATGGCCCACCAACAATTGGGCGCCCAACTGCTTGAACGCGTAAAAGAAGAGTTGGCTGAAGTGGCACAAATCGAGTCCTTCCCTAAAATGGAAGGCCGCCAAATGGTGATGATGATTGCGCCTAAGAAAAAATAAAGCTATAATGCAAGGCTTATTTCGATTGCCGCTCGGAATAAGGTTTAATTAGCGGCAAAAACCGTGGTATTTTGGGATCCAAGTGTTTGAAATTTATTTCAAAACCCCTTATACCTTATCTAATAACGAATGGAGTTTTCCAATGCCTAAAATGAAAACCAAGTCTAGCGCGAAAAAACGCTTTAAAGTACTGGGTAACGGTGGTGTAAAACGCGGTCATGCGTTCAAAAGTCACATCCTGACCAAAAAAACCACTAAAACTAAACGTCAATTGCGCGGCACCGCTATGGTGGATTCACGCGATTTGGCTTCTGTTGCTAAAATGTTGCCCTACGCTTAAGGAGTTTAGAATATGCCACGCGTAAAACGCGGTGTTACCGCTCGTGCTCGTCACCAAAAAGTCTTCGCGTTAGCCAAAGGCTACCGCGGTCGTCGTAAAAACGTTTACCGTGTTGCCAAACAAGCGGTAATGAAAGCTGGTCAATACGCATACCGTGACCGTCGCCAACGCAAACGTCAATTCCGTCAACTGTGGATCGTTCGTATCAACGCAGGTGCTCGTGAAAATGGTCTGTCTTACAGCAAATTCATGAACGGCCTGAAACGCGCTGCTATCGAAATCGACCGCAAAGTATTGGCTGATTTGGCTGTATTCGACAAAGCTGCATTTGCACAATTGGTTGAAAAAGCTAAAGCTGCTTTGGCTGCCTAATTCGATAAGATTATTTAAAAAGGAAGCTTGTGCTTCCTTTTTTCTTTTCTTAAAGAAATCCTATGTAGTTGATTTTCTTTCTTTAAACTCTATTTTTTTATACTAATTTGCGATAAAATAGGCCTCTCTTATCAAACGGATTGGCCGCAGTAAGACAAAAGGCCGTCTGAACGGGTTTGCAATCAAATCCAACAGACGGCTTTGTTGTTTCAGACGGTCTGCCATCAACAAACAGACGATAAACCACTATGGAAAATGTAAACCGTATCGTTGCAGAAGGTATTGCCGCTATTGAAGCCGCGCAAGACTTCAATGCCTTAGAACAAATTAAAGCACGCTATCTTGGTAAAACCGGCGAATTGACCGGACTTTTGAAAACTTTGGGTCAAATGTCTCCTGAAGAGCGTAAAACCATAGGCGCGCACATCAACGAATGCAAAAATCAGTTTCAGACGGCTTTTAATGCCAAACGCGATGCCCTGAATGAAGCCAAGCTGCAAGCCCAATTGGCTGCAGAAGCCTTGGATATTACTTTGCCGGGCCGTGCGCAAGAACATGGCGGTTTGCATCCAGTTACTTTGACTTTGCAACGTGTGGTCGAGTTGTTTCACGGTATGGGTTTTGAAGTGGCGGACGGCCCTGAAATCGAAGACGATTTCCACAATTTCCAAGCCTTGAATATACCTGCAAATCACCCTGCGCGTGCGATGCAAGATACTTTCTACGTTGAAAACGGCGACGTTTTGCGTACACACACTTCGCCTATTCAAATCCGCTATATGCTCGACAAAAAAGAGCCGCCTATCCGCATTATTGCTCCCGGCCGCGTTTACCGCGTGGACAGTGATGCCACTCACTCGCCTATGTTCCATCAGGCCGAAGGTTTGTGGGTTGAAGAGGGCGTAACTTTTGCCGATTTGAAAGCAGTGTTCACTGATTTTATCCGTCGCTTCTTTGAACGCGATGACCTGCAAGTACGTTTCCGTCCGTCTTTCTTCCCGTTCACCGAACCTTCTGCCGAAATCGACATCATGGGCGAAAACGGCAAATGGTTGGAAGTAGGCGGTTGCGGTATGGTACATCCTAACGTGTTGAAAAATGTGAATATCGACCCTGAAAAATATACCGGTTTCGCTTTCGGCATCGGTCTCGACCGCTTTGCCATGTTGCGCTACAACGTGAACGACTTGCGCCTGTTCTTCGATAATGATTTGAACTTCTTGAAGCAGTTTAAATAAATTTCAGATGGTCTTTTGATAGGCCGTCTGAAAAGTAAATAGATATTACTGATTTCGTCTGATAAAAATTTGTTTCAGACGGCCTGATAGTAGAGAAAATAATATGCAATTTCCTTATTCATGGCTGAAAACCCAAGCCAATCCTGATCTTTCTGCCGATAAACTGGAACATCTTTTGACCATGGCCGGTTTGGAAGTGGAAGAAATCAATACTGCTGCCCCTGCTTTCAGTGGCGTGGTTGTTGCCGAAGTAAAATCCGTTGAAAAACATCCTGATGCAGACCGTTTGAACGTTACCCAAGTTGATGCCGGTACGGGCGAGTTGGTTCAGATTGTTTGTGGTGCACCGAATGTCAAGCCGGGTATTAAAGTGCCGTGTTCCTTGCCGGGTGCCGTTTTGCCGGGCAATTTCAAAATTAAGCCGACTAAAATGCGCGGCGTACCATCAAACGGTATGTTGTGTTCGACCAATGAACTGGGTTTGCCAGATGATGGTGTAGACGGTCTGCACATTCTGCCTGAAGATGCGCCTGTCGGTACCAACATCCGCGAATACTTGGATTTGGACGATACGCTGTTTACGTTGAAAATTACGCCTAACCGCGCTGATTGCTTGAGCGTTAAGGGTATTGCGCGTGAGGTTTCTGCGTTGACTCAATGTGCGTTTAGGCCTGTTGAAATTCAGACGGCCTCTATCGGCAGTGAGAAAAAACAGGCTGTCCGTATTGATGCACCGGCCGACTGTGGCCGTTTTATCAGCCGTGTTATTGAAAATGTTAATGCGAAAGCGGCTACTCCTGATTGGATGAAACAACGTTTGGAACGCAGCGGTATCCGCAGCATTTCCGCATTAGTGGACATCGGCAACTATGTGATGCTGGAAATTGGTCAGCCTATGCATGTTTTCGATGCTGACAAGCTGTCAGGCAGTTTGATTGTCCGCCGTGCTCAAAATGGCGAGACTTTGGCGTGCCTGAATGAGAAGACGGTTACTTTGGCTGACAATACACTGGTGGTCGCTGATGAAAAAGGTGCGTTGAGCTTGGCGGGCTTGATGGGCGGCGAAGCAAGCGCGGTTTCTGATGAGACGCAAAATATTGTACTGGAAGCTGCTTGGTTTGCTCCGGAGATTATTGCCGGTAAATCCCGTCAATACGGTTTTGGTTCGGATTCTTCTTTCCGTTTTGAACGCGGTGTGGACTACCGCTTGCAAGCTGATGCCATTGAGCGTGCTACCGAATTGGTGGTACAGATTTGCGGTGGTACAGCCGGTGAAATGGTTGAAGCACAAGGAAAATTGCCTGAGGCAAAACAGGTTGAATTGCGTTTAGGTCGTCTGAAAACGGTATTGGGCGTTGAAATTCCGGCCGAGCAAGTCGAAATTATCTTGCAACACTTGGGTTTGCAGCCTGAGAAAACTGCAGAAGGCTTCCGTGTCACTTCTCCTAGCTTCCGTTTCGACATCGAAATCGAAGCCGATTTGATTGAAGAAATCGGCCGCGTTTACGGTTATGAAAATATTCCTGACGACTATACTTCAGGCCGTCTGAAAATGTTGGCTTTGCCTGAAACCAAACGTCCGCGTTTTGCGGTTTATAACGAAATGGCGGCTCGCGGTTACCGCGAAGTGGTCAGCTATGCGTTTGTGGATGAGCAATGGGAGCAAGACTTTGCTGCCAATACCAATCCTATCCGCCTGCAAAATCCGTTGGCGGCGCAGTATGCCGTCATGCGTTCTACGCTTATCGGCGGTTTGGTGGAAGTTTTGCAAAACAATTTGAATCGTAAGCAAAACCGTGTACGCGTATTTGAAATTGCCCGTGTGTTCAGCAAAGATTCGGCTGATCAATTTGTTCAAAACGAACGTATCGGCGGTTTGTGGTATGGCTCTGTGCTGCCTGAGCAATGGGGTGAGAAAACACGCAACGTAGATTTCTACGATATGAAAGCCGATGTTGAGAGTCTTTTGAAAAACAAGGAAGTATCCTTTGTTAAGACCGAACATCCGGCATTGCATCCTGGACGTGCCGCCAATATTGTTTCAGACGGCAAAGTAGTTGGTTTTGTTGGCGAGTTGCATCCGAAATGGCTGCAAAAATATGACTTGCCACAAGCGCCGCTGGTATTTGAAATCGATATGGATGCGGTATTGGGTCGTGAGAAAACCCGTTATCAGTCTGTATCCAAATTCCAACCTGCGCGCCGAGATTTGGCATTTGTAATGCCTGAGGCTGTGACGCATGATGATTTGTTAAATGCCCTGAAAGCGGCAGCAAACAAGCTGGTTCAAGAAATCAGCGTGTTTGACGTTTACCGCGGTACGGGCGTGCCTGAAGGCATGAAGAGCGTTGCCGTCAAAATCATTTTGCAAGATATGGAAAACACGCTGACAGATGAAGTCATCGAGCCTTTGGTTGCGAAAATGATTAAAGCGGCAGCCGAAAAAGATGCACAGCTTCGCGCTTAAAATAAGATAAAAGTTGTCGCCAAAAATCACCAATAATATTTGATTTTTTGGTGAGGACTTGATTTTTAAAAGAATTTTGGTAATAATTGCACCAGTTTGAATGAAGGTAAACACATGACACTAACTAAAGCAGAATTGGCTGATATTTTGGTCGACAAAGTCAGCAACGTCACCAAGAATGATGCCAAAGAAATCGTCGAGCTCTTTTTTGAAGAAATCCGCAGCACTTTGGCGCGTGGTGAAGAAATTAAAATTTCCGGTTTCGGCAATTTCCAATTGCGCGACAAACCTCAACGCCCTGGCCGTAACCCTAAAACAGGCGAAGAAGTGCCGATTACCGCACGCCGTGTGGTAACTTTCCATGCCAGCCAAAAACTCAAAGGCATGGTGGAGCATTACTATGACAAACAACAATAATCCGGTTATTCCTGCCAAGCGTTATTTTACGTTGGATGAGATGTGCCAATTGGTGCAAATCAGTCCGGCTCAGTTTGCCCAATGGCAACATGAAAATAATGTTGTGATTGGATACGGTGGCGATAGATATACGCGCTCAGATGTAGTTAAGTTGTTGAAACTGAAAGATACGTTTGAACCGTACATCGATACGTTCAGTCGTGGCGCTTTGGATGCAAACGGCAATCCTGCCGCCAATGCAGAAGAAATCCGTCATGGTCTGATGCAGGTTTTGTCTGATTTGGAGCGTCATCTAGGTTCTGAACAACAAAACCATCATGTTGAGCTGTAATCGATAGGGAAACTCTGATCAAAAGTGCGAAGGCATACAAAGATTTGCATAATTGATTCTAATAAAGGCTGTTTGAATGATTTTCAGACGGCCTTTATTGTTTTATATTGCTTTCAAAATATCAGAATCTTGATTGCAAATGATTCTATGAAATAGCCGTAAATGTTATACTTAGCCTCTTGTTTACTGATTGGGAAGAAACAGTCATTAGAATGCGGATAGATGCCGCCTTTTCATGGCAGACTGAGGTTTTTAAAACAAATGTAACGGCAGAATAAACAGGCTGCCGGACAACATTCAAATCGATGAAATGGATAGCAGAAAATGAGCAGAATCCAACAAACTTTCTCAGCGCTCAATGGCGCAAAAGCACTGATTCCTTATATTACGGTGGGTGATCCCAACCTTGAGACGACCTTGGCATTGATGCATAGCCTGGTGGCTAATGGTGCTGATATTTTGGAACTGGGTGTGCCGTTTTCTGACCCGATGGCAGATGGCCCGACTATTCAACGTGCGGCTGAAAGGGCGTTGGCAAATCATGTTTCTTTGCGCGACGTATTGGAAACAGTACGCTTGTTCCGCCAAACCAATGATAAAACGCCGGTTGTCTTGATGGGCTATTTGAACCCAGTACATAAAATGGGTTATCAGGCGTTTGCGCAAGTGGCTGCCGAAGCAGGCGTAGATGGCGTGTTGACCGTGGATTCTCCGGTAGAAACCATTGCTCCTTTGCATGAGTCGTTGAAAGCGCAAGGTATTGATTGTATTTTCCTTATTGCGCCAACGACAACTGAGGAGCGTATTCAAACGATTGCCAAAGTAGCCGGCGGTTTTGTGTATTATGTGTCGCTCAAAGGTGTAACCGGTGCGGCAAGTTTGGATACTGAAGAAGTTTCGCGTAAAATAGAGCTTTTGCGCAAATACATTGATATTCCGATTGGAGTCGGCTTCGGCATCAATAATGCGGAGAGTGCGCGTAAGATTGGTGCGGTGGCGGATGCCGTTATTGTCGGCAGCCGTATCGTCAAAGAGATTGAAAGCCACGCAGGTAGCGAGGCCGAAGCGGTAGGCGTGTTGGTTAAAGAGTTGAAAGACGCGATTCGCTAATATTTTTTATTCCATTATTTCAGACGGCCTTACATTCAACAGGCCGTCTGAATTCTGAATTCCAAGGAGTCATTCATGAGCTGGCTAGATAAAATTCTTCCTCCGAAAATTAAAAACCGAAGCAGTTCGTCCAGCGTCCCTGAAGGCCTGTGGCACAAGTGTCCGTCTTGTTCGGCAACGGTTTATTCAACCGAGTTGAAGCAAAACAGCGAAGTCTGCCCGAAATGTAATCACCACAATCCGCTTTCTGCGCGCGAACGTTTGAATCTACTTTTGGATGAAGAAGGCCGTGAAGAGATTGCAGCCAATATTAAACCGACCGACCCGCTGAAATTCAAAGACAGCAAAAAATATCCTGACCGCCTCGCGGCTGCGCGTAAAGCAACCGGCGAAGACGATGCATTGGTTGTTATGAAAGGTACCATGAACGGCCTGCCTGTCGTTGTGGCTGCGTTTGAATTCCGTTTTATCGGCGGCTCTATGGGTTCGGTCGTGGGTGAGCGTTTCGTTCAGGGTGTACGTCGTGCCGTTGCAGATAATTGTTCGTTTATTTGCGTGGCGGCTTCCGGTGGTGCGCGTATGCAGGAAGGGATTAACTCTTTGATGCAGATGACGAAGACCAGCGCGGCTTTGCATTTGCTGACTGAAAAACGTCTGCCGTTTATTTCCGTATTGACTGACCCGACCATGGGCGGCGTGTCTGCCAGCTTTGCCTTCTTGGGTGATGTGGTTTTGGCAGAACCGAATGCGCTGATTGGTTTTGCCGGTCCGCGCGTTATCGAGCAGACTGTACGTGAAACCTTGCCGGAAGGTTTCCAACGAGCAGAATTCTTGTTGGAGAAGGGGGCAATCGACCAAATCGTCGATCGCCGTTCCATGAAAAAACGTATCAGCGATTTGATTACTTTGTTGCGTCATGAAGGTAAAGTAACTGCTGCTTGATTGGCACAATAAGAAAGGCCGTCTGAAAATAATATTTCAGACGGCCTTTTTGATTATTGAGGATTAAGCAGTCAATGCGGTTTTCAAAACCTTGTTGACTTCGCCCATGTCGGCTTTGCCGGCCAGGTGGGTTTTCAATACGCCCATGACTTTGCCCATATCGGCCATGCCTGATGCACCGGTTTCTGCAATGACTGCTTCAACGACAGTCTTGATTTCTTCTGCGGACATCATTTGCGGCAGGTAGCGGTTGAGGATTTCGATTTCCGCGTTTTCTTTGTCAGCCAAATCTTGACGACCGGCTTCGGTATAGATTTTGGCGCTGTCTTTGCGCTGTTTCACCATTTTGGTCAGGATAGAGATGACTTTGGCGTCATCGGCTTCGGTGCGCTCATCTACTTCAAATTGTTTGATGGCGGCATTAATCAGGCGGATGGTGCTTAAAGACACTTGGTCTTTGGCACGCATGGCGGTTTTCATGTCTTCGGTTAATTGTGTTTTTAGGCTCATAATGTTCTCACTTTATATAAAAAGATGCCGTCTGAAAAACAAAACACACCGCAAAGCTGCCCTTGCGGTGTGTCGTTTATCACAGGGCAGGCCTGTAATTAGTACATTTTAGGAGGCAGTTGTTGGCTGCGCAGACGTTTTTGCAGACGTTTGGCTGCAGCAGCTTTTTTGCGTTTGCGTTCGGTAGTTGGTTTTTCGTACGCTTCACGGGCGCGCAGTTCGGTCAACAGACCGGTTTTTTCTACGGCACGTTTGAAACGACGCATGGCAACTTCAAATGGTTCATTCTCTTTAACACGAATAGCAGGCATTTTATTTCCTTTAAATTTTGTTCAATCAAACCGTTTTAAGAAATAGAGGACGGTTTGTCATAATGGGGTAGTTGTTGTATCGCTGGTTTGCCTAAGGCAGGGCGGGATACGCGCCGTGATGTAAACATCACCTCCTAACAAGTCGGCTTTTGCCGTGCAAGTGACCTTTTCGGTCAGAAATAATCGGGCGATTATCTTATAAACCCGATAGTCTGTCAAGGTTGCAGGCCGTCTGAACGTTTGATTCTGTCTCACTTTTCAGACGGCCTATCGGGTATTAATAACGGCCGGGAACCGTACCCATACGTTGTTTCAACGAAGTTTGCGGTTCGTTGAACAATGATGCGTAATAAGTCGCGTTGGTCATGACTTTTTTCACGTAATCACGAGTTTCGGTGAATGGGATGGTCTCGGCGTAGATGGCGCCTTCCAAAGGAGAAGAAGCCTGCCAGTTGCGGGCGCGGCCGGGGCCGGCATTGTAGCCTGCGGTGGCCATTACTTCGTTATTTTGCAGGCGGCGTTTGGCATCTGCCATGTACCAAGTACCCATGCGGATGTTGCCGTCCATGGTGTAAAGCTCGCTGCTGCTCATGCCGATTTTGCCGGCGATTTCTCGGGCGGTTGCAGGCATGACCTGCATCAGGCCTTGTGCGCCGACGCTGGATTGCGCACCCATGACAAAGCGGCTCTCTTGGCGAATCAAACCGTAAACCCATGCCGGGTCAACGCCTGCCTGTGCGGCATAGCGGATGGTCAGGTCTTTAAACGGAGAGAGATAGCGCAGTTTGTAGTTGAGTTTGTGGTCGGTACGGTCTGCGCTGTTGATTGCCATGTCGTAGAACTGGTTGTCAAAAGCGACTTGTGCGGCAGTCAGCAGGTTGTCTTCGTTGAAGTCGCGGGTGGCAAAACGCCATTCCGCCTGTGCCTGACGGCGCATTTTGGAGTCGCCGTTGCTTTGGCTGTTTTTAAACAGAACCAATGCGCGTTTGATGGCGCCGTCTTCGTTCATGCGGCGAACGTCTCTGGCATCGGCATCGGAAACGTTGTTGCGCGTATTGATGCGGCGGCCCAGCTCTTCACCAGCCAATACGGCGTAGAAATTGCGGCCGGAAGCGGCGGCTTTTTCGTACATTTCTTTGGCTTGGCCGCTTTTGCCTTGTGCGGAAAAGCTGCGGCCCAGCCAATATTGCCATGTCGGGTCTTTTTGCAGTTTTTCAGGCATATGCTGAATTACGCTTGCCAATTCGTCCCAACGTTGCAGACGCAAAGCGGCGCGTGCGTACCATTCCAATTGTTCGTCGGTCAGTTGTTTGCGGTCGGAAACGCGACCGTAGTAGCTCAAAGCGGTCGGCATATTTTGGCTTTGTGCATGGTAGTGGCCCAATACGCCCCATGCGAAGCTGCGTTGTTCGCGGCTGAGGCCGGATTCCATGTCGGACAGGGTGGCGGCGGCAGAAGCGGATTTACGTGCATCTTTGCCGATTACGCTCAACAGGCTGTATTCGGCCGCACCTTGCGTGCCACCTTCAAACGGGCTGCCCAATGCGGCAGCGAGGTTGCGTGCATCTGTGGTTTGGCTGTTGCTCAATAAGCCGCGTACGCGACGCCATGCGTCGTTGGTGTTCAGACGGCCTGAAGCTGCCGCGCTTTCAACTAAGCGGGTACAGCCGGCAGGCAGTTTGCCGGTAACGCGAACCAGCTCGGCGGCTTTGCTGTAATTGCCGCTGCTCAAATCGGCATAACATTGCACTTCTTGTGCGACGCCGGCGGCGTTCAATTTACTGAATTCTTGACGGAACAAATCCCATTGGCCGCGCGCACCCAAGGTTTTCAGCCATTCGTTGCGGACGTTTTCAGCCATTGCGCTGTCGCTGGCTTGGGATAAAAATTGTTGTACCCAAGCATCGTCGCCGCGTTTGGCGGCATCGATGGCGCTTTGGTATTGACTGTAATCGGACAGGACTTTGGATTCGCTGTCGGCGCGGCGTGAAGGAATAGAAGTAGATTTAGGCTGAACGACGGTTTCGGTTTTCGAAGCAGTCGGTGTGTTTTGGGTGGCGCACGCCGATAAAACAGCGGCGGTAATCAAGCTGAGGGAGAGAGGGAAAAGACGTTGAACGTTCATTGGATACCGTGTCGTTTTTAGAATCAAAATAGCTGCTTATTTTAAATGATTTATGCGGAATAACCGAATTACAAACCGATATTTACATTTTCAAAGCCCGGAAATGACTAAGGCCGTCTGAAATATGAAACACTTTTGAGGTATTCCTAATTCAGACGGCCTTTTATGAAGGAAGTCGTCAATCGGGTTTGTGTTCGATATAGTCTTGCGGCTTGTCGGCTTTGCTGGTGCGCGTAACCGTATATTCGCCTTCGATAATGTCTTCATCCTCTTTGGCGGAGCTGTAAGTCTGACGGCTTTGGAAAGACTGCGTAGAAGAAGCGGTCGCGTTGCCTTTAAACGGAATCAGCAAGAGCAGGGCGACGGCGGTTGAAATAAAGCCGGGACTGAGCAGGAAAACCGCGGCAGCAGTATAGCGAATCGGCCACAACATCTGATAGAGGGAAATGTTTTGGCCGCTGCGGACGGCTGCGCCTGCGAGCAAAAGGCCGGAAATGCCGGTATGGCGCAGCATAAAGATACCGCTGATAAAGCTGAGAGCCATCACAAACAGCGTCCAGCCGCCACCTATCCAGTCTGCAACCCAGACGATGGACATGATTTCCAAAAAGATTAAAACCAAAAAACCGATTCCAAAATACTGCATAAGTGTTTGTTCCTTCATTCAACGGATAGTGTCGATTGTGTTCTATCTAGATAAAGATAAACCTTATTTTTTCAAGCAAATGCTGTGTGAAAAAGGGTAAACGGACAATGAGGCCGTCTGAACGGAGATAAAAAGAAGACAGATGTTTCAGACGGCCTTTAGATATTCTATCGCATCACATTGTTCCAATCGCTTTCAAAATAACTGACGAGAATTTGGTTGTTTAAATAATTTGCTTCCACCTTGCGCCTTGCCATATCGGGCGGAAAACGGAACATTTCGGCAACGGTCTGGGCATTGAGATAGCGGGTGGGTACGTCAAATTTTTGCGGAATGGGGAAATTTTGGTCAAACCCTGCCAACACAAATCCCCATTCGCCAAAGGAAGGGACGTAAACATGATAGGGTGCGGTATTCAACTTGGCCGCTTCGAGGGTGGCAACGACCGACCAGTAGGCATTGGGTGCGAAATAAGGCGAAGTGGATTGCACAACAATTTTGCCATGCGGCTCAAGATGACGGGCAACAAGGCGGTACATGGGGACGGAGTAAAGTTTGCCCAGCGAGAAATTGGACGGGTCGGGTAGGTCGATGATGATAACGTCGAATTTTTCAGACGACCCTTCCAGCCATTTGGCGGCATCGTCGTTGACGATGTGCATTTTAGGATGGGACAGCGAGCCTTGGTTTAGGGCACTCAAGGTGGCGGAGGTTCTAAAAGTGGCGGTCATGTCGGGGTCGAGATCGACCAAAGTAACATTTTTGACCTGCGGATATTTCAAGACTTCGCGTGCCGCCAATCCGTCGCCGCCACCGAGAATCAGGACACGTTCGGCGTTGGGAACCATCTGCATGGCAGGCAGGACGAGTGCTTCATGGTAACGGGCTTCGTCGCGTGAGGAGAATTGCAGGTTGCCGTTGATATAGAGGCGGGTGTCGTCTTTCCAGCGTGTCACGACGAGCCGTTGGTAGGGAGAATGGCTTTGATAGACGACGGGATCGCCGAAATAGCTTTGTTCGGCTTTGAATGAGATGCGGTCGGCGTAGGCGAAGGCGGCGGCGAGGACGGACAAGACAATCAGCGCGCGCAGGCGGATGGCGTGGTAGCGGGGTAATTCGGATTTGAATACACGCGCGGTCAGATAGGCGACGGCGGCGTTGAAGATGCCAAACAACAAGGCAGAACGCGCCATACCGAGTTTGGGGGCGAGCAGAAGCGGAAATAATAACGAGACGGCAAGTGCGCCTAAGTAGTCGAAGGTCAGGACTTTGGAAACGAGTTCTTTAAATTCCGCACCTTTTTGGTTTAACACGCGCATGACCAATGGGATTTCCATGCCGACAACCATGCCGACAATCAGTACAAAAGCGTAGAGCAGGGTGCGGAACGGGGCGGCGGATAAACCGAAGGCCACAAATAATGCCAGCGCAGAAATACCGCCGATGATGCCGACCAGAAGCTCGATTTCGATAAAGCGGTGCAACACGTCTTTATCTTTGATGTATTGGGTCAGGTGGGCACCGATACCCATTGAAAACAGATAAAGCCCGATGACGGAGGAAAACTGCAAAATACTGTCGCCCAAAAGATAGCTTGCGAGCGCGGCGATGATGAGCTCGTAAGCGAGGCCGCAGCTGGCGACGATAAAAACGGAGATGATGAGGGTGCGGTGGGCGTTCATGATGACGTTTTTGTTGCTTGAGTGTGGGCAATGTAATGATTTTTAAGGTGGGCTGCAAGTTTAATTATAGGATGTAGAAAAGGCCGTCTGAACAAATTGTTTCAGACGGCCTTTAATCTGTCAGGCATTAATAGCGGTGTTTGAATACCATGCCCACTGCGTAAGAAGATTTTTTCGGCAAATCTTCTTCGTATTTCGGATTGACGTTTTCTTTCAACCAGCCGGCACCGAGTGTGGCGGTTGTCCGTTTGGAGAAGCTGTAATCGGTGCTGACGGCGACGTGTTTGTAGTCTTCGCCGATAGAGCTTTTACCGTAGGCAAAGCCGATTTGAGGTTTGAAATTGCCCACTTTGTATGAGCCGGACACCATAAATTCTTTGGTGTTGTTGATTTCTTTGTCGTAAGAACCGGCTACGTTGCCTGCCGCATCTTTCCATACGCCCCAGCAGCTGAAGCCGTCGCAAGTGTTTTTGGCGTATTGGAACGCGGCATCGACGGAGATTTTGTCTTTGCTGTATCCGGCCATGAATGCGTGGGCTTGGAAGTCTTTGGTTTCGGTTGGGGAGTCATTGGGTGCGTATTCGGCAGCGTAGTGCGCGTTAAAGCCGTTGTTTGGGTGATAGTAGTCTACACCCCAGCCGAAGACCCAGTCGCCGTCACGTTTTTTGTCCGGATTCCAGTCATTGTTGTTGCGCGCGGCATTGGAACCGGGGGAAACGTTGAATTTGAATTGGAAACCGTTTTTCCAAGGCGACTCATAAGCCATGGAAACACGGCGTTGGCCGAAGCGGGAAATTTTGCCGAATTCCAAAATCGGGCTGTTGGTGTCGAACGGGTTCAGATAAATGCTGTTCATGGGCGTACTGATGTAACCCATTTTGACGGTGCCAAGGTTTTTGTAGCTGTTGAGCGCGACGTATGAGTCGGCAGTACCCCAGCCGCCCCAGCGGTCGGAATCGAAGTAAATAAAGGAGCCAAGTTGCCATTTCAACCATAAGTCGTTGTTGAGTCGTACTTCATCGGAGAGATAAAGACTGGAACTTTTATCGGAAATGGTTGTATTGGTTACACCGGTTTTATTGTTGTGTTCGACCTCGGTCATGATGTAGATGGTACCGCTCATTTTAGGTTCGGCGTGGGCGAAGCTTATGGAAGAACCGATGAGGGTAGTGGCAACAAAACAAGATAACTTGTTCATTTTGTTCTCCTTTTATGTCTTTTTCTTAATTGGGGACGGGAAATTCGGATAATCTTATTTGACAAAACATAAAAAATCAATACATTTGTAACTTATCGTAGGATAAATTGAAAAATAGTTTTCAGTTACGTATTTTTGTGTTAATTTGCCGACAATCTTAGATGGCTATTATTATTTCGATTGAATATGTGGTTTAAAACACTATTTTCATGGTTTGAAATAGACGATTTAACTATGCTGTAAAAGTTTTAAATAAATGTAGTTTAGTGTAGCTTGAATAATTAGGCCGTCTGAAAAAGAAGAATACCCAAAAGAAGGAATGAAATATGGCTGGAAAAACCTATCCGCTGTTGGCTGCATCATTGGCTGCCGTATTCGCGCTGTCGGCGTGCAGCCGTGATGTTAAGTCTGCTCCTGAGTTTAAACGTACCGATTATGAGCGCGTGGTAGTCAGCAACGGCGTTGAGCCGGGCACGCTGGATCCTCAGATGAGCGGCGATATGGCGGCCGGTGCGATTATCCGTCAGTTGATGGATGGTTTGGTCGGTACGGATGCCGAAGGCAAAACCATTCCTGCTTTGGCGGAGAAATGGGAGAGCGAGGGCGAGCGTGTTTGGACCTTCCATCTGCGTGATGCCAAATGGAGTAATGGCGATCCGATTACTGCCGAAGATTTCGTGTACAGCTTCCGCCGTCTTGCCGATCCCGCTACCGGCGCACCTTTCGGTAGCTATTTGGTCGATGCCCAAGTGGAAAATGCAGAAGATATATTAAACGGCAAAGCCAAGCCTGAGACATTGGGCGTCAAGGCTTTGGACGCGAAGACCCTGCAATTTACGCTGATTGCGCCCGTACCTTATTTCCCCGATATGCTGATTCAGCAATTCACTTTTCCGGTTCACCGCGCCACTGTTGAAAAATACGGCAACAAGTGGACGCAGCCCGGTCATTATGTTTCCAGTGGCGCTTATCTGTTAACGGATTGGAAAGTCAACAGCCACATCAATATGGAACGCAATCCCAATTATTACGATAAAGACAAAGTGGCCATTCCGAAGGCGGTTTTCTTGTCAGGCAGCGGCGAGTACAACCGTTATCGCGCCAATGAAATTGATGTGACTTACGGTATTCCCAGCGATCAGGTCAAAGTGGCGGATATTGAGTTTCCGGGCCAAGTAAGACGCACGACTTCTTTGTGTAGCTGGTATTTGGAGCCGAACCACGAAGCGGCGCCGTTTAACGATCCGCGCGTCCGTAAGGCACTCAATATGCTGACGCGCCGCGACATCGTCGTCAAAGTGGGCGGCCGCGGCGATACGCCTGCGTTCCAATTGACGCCGCCGCAAATGCAGGGCGTGATTCCTGTTTATCCGGAGTGGAAAGAGTGGACGCCTGAAAAACGCATCGAAACCGCGCGCAAACTGTTGAACGAAGCAGGCTACAACGATGACCATCCGCTTGAGTTCGATATTTTGTACAGCACCAGCGAAGCGTCCAAAAAACAAATTACTGCCGTGCAGTCGGTGTGGAAAGCCGCCATTCCGTTTATCCGTCCGACTTTGTCCAACGAGGAATGGAAAACTTATTTGGATACGCGCGCGCAAGGCAATTTCAAGGTTTCGTTCAGCGGCTGGTGTTCCGATTTCAACGATCCGGCGGGCATGCTCAATATCTTGAAATCCAACAACTCAAACAATGCATTCCGCTACAAAAGCGCGGCGTTTGATACATTTATGAACAATACGCTGAAAGATGGTGTCAGCAAGGAAGCGCGCAGCCAGCTCTATGCCGATGCGGAGAAGCAGCTTCAAGAAGACGCTACACTGATTCCGTTGTATCATCAGGTTGAAGTGCGTATGGTCAAACCCGATATTATCGGCTATTCCGACAAAGACCCTTTACGGAACTACACAGTCAAGAACTGGTCGTTCGCACCGAAAAAATAGATTGATTATAGACAGCACAAGTTTTCAGACGGCCTTGATGACAGAGGCCGTCTGAAACAACAGGAGACATAACACATGAAATCTGTACAACAACGTTTGTCCGCTTTACGCGAAGCTATGAAAAAACATGGCGTGGACGCGTTTGTCATCCCTTCCGCCGATCCGCACCTTTCCGAATACCTGCCCGAGCATTGGCAGGCACGTCGCGATTTTTCCGGCTTTACCGGTTCGGCCGGCACTTTGGTGGTGACCGCCGATAAGGCAGGCGTGTGGACGGACAGCCGCTATTGGGAACAGGCCGGCCAACAGCTTGCGCCAAACGGCATCGAGCTGCAAAAAATGGGCGTTGATGCGCCTTATACCGAGTGGTTGGCACAAAATCTGCCCGAGGGAGCAGTGGTCGGCGCACCTGCCGATATGTTCGCACTCAGCGGCGAGCGCGGTTTGAAACAGGCACTTGCCGCCAAAAACATCCGCCTCGAATATCCTGAAACCTTGTTGGACGAAGTGTGGGACGACCGTCCTGCACTGCCGACTCCGGAAATCTACGTTCACCATCCCGACTATGTTTCCGAAACGGCAGCCGAAAAACTGGTCCGTATTCGTGCGGCCATGAAAGAGCAGGACGCAGAGGCGCATTTGGTTTCTTCTTTGGACGACATCGCTTGGATTACCAATCTGCGCGGTGATGATGTGCCGTTCAACCCCGTGTTCTTGTCCCATTTGTTTATCAGCCAAGACAAAGCCGTATTGTTTACCGATGCAGGCCGTCTGAAAGCCGAATCTGCCGAAGCCTTGAAAGTGGCAGGTTTTGAAGTGTTGCCTTATGCGCAAGCGGCGGACTACTTGGCAGGCGTTAACGGCGTATTGCTGATTGATCCTAACAAAACTGCTGTTGGCACTTTGCGCCACCTGCCTGAAGACGTTCGTTTGATTGAAGCCATCCACCCAAGCACATTCTTCAAATCAGTCAAATCCGATGCCGATATCGCCCATATCCGCAATACCATGGCGGAAGACGGCGCGGCATTGTGCGGCTTCTTTGCCGAGTTTGAACAAATCTTGGCAGATGGCGGCGAATTGAGCGAGCTGGACATCGACGGCATGCTCTATAAACACCGCAGCCAACGCCCTGGCTTTATTTCGCCAAGTTTCGACACCATCGCCGGCTACAATGCCAATGCCGCCTTGCCTCATTACAGCGCGACACCGGAAAACAACAGCAAAATCAAAGGCAACGGTATGCTGCTGATTGATTCCGGCGGCCAATACTGGGGCGGTACGACCGACATTACGCGCGTGGTGCCTGTCGGCAATCCGAGTGCGGCCATGAAGCGCGATTACACTTTGGTGTTGAAAGCGCATATTTCTCTGGCGGAAACCATTTTCCCTGAAAACATCAAAGGCCCGATGATTGATGCCATCTGCCGCAAATCGCTCTGGCAGGCGCAATGCGATTACGGTCACGGTACAGGTCATGGCGTGGGCTATTTCCTCAATGTGCATGAAGGTCCGCAAAGCATTGCCGTTGCCGCCGTGCCGCAACCCCATCACGCGATGAAGTCAGGCATGCTGACTTCCAACGAGCCGGGTCTTTACCGTCCGGGTAAATGGGGTATCCGTATCGAAAGTTTGGTAATCAACCGTCCGGTTGAAAACCCAGAGGAAACCGAGTTCGGCAAATTCCTGTATTTTGAAACTGTTACCCTCTGCCCAATCGATACGCGCCTTATCGATACCAAACTGATGACCGGCAGCGAAATCGAATGGCTGAACCAATATCACGCCGAAGTGCGCCGCCGTCTCGAGCCTTTGACAGAAGGCGCGGCCAAAGCATGGCTGATTGAACGCACCGAACCTTTGGCGCGTTAACGTGAAAGGCCGTCTGAAACGGCGGATACAAAGTTTCAGACGGCCTTATAACAACAATTATCTAAAAACTAAAAAAACCTTACCCGACTCCGAATAAAAACAATAACCCGGTCGGAATAGAGAGAGAAACCGGCGCGGCGACGTTAAAGATGCCTGCTGCCATTCATCCGATTTCCGCTTCAGGTCAGCTTTGTTTTCACGAGTCCGGTATGTTCAGACAGGACAGCCTGATTATGTTGAAATTCATCATCAAACGGATATGTGCTTCCATCCCGACCATGCTGGTGTTGATTACCGTATCGTTTTTCCTGATGCGGCTCGCACCGGGCAGCCCGTTCACAGGCGAACGCAATCTGCCGCCTGCGGTCATGGCCAACATTGAAGCCAAATACCACCTCAATGATCCGATGTACCTCCAATATTTCCACTACCTCAAGCAGTTGGCGCAGGGGGATTTAGGACCGTCGTTCAAATATAAAGATTTCAGCGTTAATGAGTTGCTTGCCCAATCCCTGCCGGTATCGGCAGAACTCGGCTTCTACGCCTTTTTGATTGCCGCCATCTTCGGCATGTTTATCGGCATTATCGCTGCCTTAAAACAAAACAGCTGGCTGGATTATTCGCTGATGAGCGGTGCGATGACCGGCATTGTCGTTCCCAGTTTTGTGATGGCGCCGGTATTGGTGCTGGTGTTTGCCGTCAGACTGCAATGGCTGCCTGCAGGCGGATGGAACGATGGCGCACTGATGAACTTGATTTTGCCCGTCGTTACTTTGTCCATCGGTTATGTATCCAGTATCGCGCGGATTACGCGCGGCGCGATGATTGAAGTATTGAACAGCCCCTTTATCCGCACGGCACGCGCCAAAGGCCTGCCCATGAGCCGCATCATCCTGCGCCATGCGCTGCGTCCCGCCATGCTGCCGATTGTTTCTTTCTTAGGCCCGGCATTCGTCGGCATCATCACCGGCTCCATTGTGATTGAAAACGTGTTCGGTATTCCCGGTGTCGGACAATTATTTGTCAACGGCGCGCTCAACCGTGACTACGGCATGATTTTGGGTTTGACGATTTTGGTCGGCATCATGACCATTTTGTTCAACGCCATCCTCGATATTCTGTATGCCATTATTGACCCGAAAATCCGTTATTAATCCCATTTGCGCAAAGGCCGTCTGAAACGTTCAGACGGCCTGAAGAAAGAATAAAAAGCGAGAGAGAACATTATGTTATTTAAAAAGAAGCAGACTCAGGCCCTTGCAGAGGCAGCAGAATACGCCCAAGTACACGGCAAAAGCCTGTGGAGCGATGCATGGCGGCGTTTTAAACAAAACAAAGCGGCGGTGTACAGCATTATCATCCTGTTGCTGATCAGCATTTTTGTGATTGTGGCGCCATGGATTGTCCGCTACACCTACGACTTCACCGACTGGGATAATATGCAGATTCCACCGTCCTTTTCTACCCATCACTATCTGGGTACTGACTTGCTCGGCCGCGATTTGCTGTCGCGTGCGGCAACCGGCGGACGTATTTCCTTGCTGGTCGGTGTGGCCGGCGCATTGGTGGCTGTTGTCATCGGTACGCTTTATGGTGCGATTGCCGGCTTTATCGGCGGTAAGCTCGATTCGCTGATGATGCGCTTTTTGGAAATTTTGAACGCGTTTCCGTTTATGTTTTTCGTGATTCTGCTGACCACGTTCTTTGGCCGCAACTTGCTTTTGATTTTTGCCGCCGTGGGTTTGGTGTCTTGGTTGGACGTGGCGCGTATCGTGCGCGGTCAAACCTTGAGCTTGAAGCATAAAGAGTTTGTCGAAGCGGCGCGTGTGAGCGGCGTGGCAAAACGTAAAATCGTGACGCGCCACATTATTCCGAATGTTTTGGGCGTGGTGATGGTGTATGCCTCTTTGCTGGTGCCGGGCATGATTATGTTTGAATCTTTCTTGAGCTTCTTGGGCTTGGGCGTGCAAGAGCCGATGACCAGTTGGGGTTCGATGTTGCAAGAAGGCGCGATTTCTATGGAAGCTGCACCATGGCAGCTGCTCGTGCCGAGTTTCTTCTTGGTAACCACTTTGTTCTGTTTCAACTTTATCGGCGACGGCCTGCGCGATGCGCTCGACCCGAAAGACCGCTAAACCGCAACCAAAAGGATAATCAAAATGACAAAACAGTTACTGGTTGTAGAAAATCTGGACATCAATTTTGAATTGCATGAAAAAAACGTGCACGCCGTGCGTAATGTCAGCTTTAAAGTGGCAGAGGGCGAAACATTGGCTTTGGTCGGCGAATCCGGCTCGGGCAAATCCGTAACCTCCATGTCCGTTATGCGCCTGCTGCCTGAGAAATTTGCCCGATACAGCAAAGATTCGCGCATTACTTTTGACGGTATTTCCATTTTGGATGCCGATGAGAAAACCTTGCGTGATTTGCGCGGCAACCGCATCAGCGTGATTTTCCAAGAGCCGATGACCTCGCTCAATCCGTTTATGCGTATCGGTGCGCAGCTGATTGAAGCGGCGCGTGTGCACAATAAAAAGCTTGGCAAAAAAGAAGCAGGACAGAAGGCATTGGCATTGCTGGAACGTGTGGGCATCAAAGAAGCCGAGCGCCGCATGAAGCAATATCCGCACGAGTTTTCCGGCGGTCAGCTGCAACGCATTATGATTGCCATGGCACTCATCAATGAACCTGACCTGCTGATTGCCGATGAGCCGACCACGGCTTTGGATGTGACCATTCAAGCCGAGATTCTTGATTTGCTCCACGATTTGCAACAGCAAATGGGCATGGCGATTATCTTCATTACCCACGATTTGGGTTTGGCGGAACACTATTCCAAAACCGTCTGCGTCATGCGTAACGGCGAAATTGTCGAGCGCGGCAAAATCAAAGAAGTATTTGCCCATCCGAAACACGAATATACCACCGAACTCATCAATGCCATTCCCAAAGGCATGAAAGAGCCGGAAGAAACCAGCTCCGGTGTGTTAATCGATGCCGATAATGTCAATGTTTCTTTCGTATTGAAGCAAAACTTTTTCGGCAAGCCGCTCAAAACTTTTGACGCCGTCAAAGGCATCAGCCTCAAAATTAAAGAAGGCGAAACATTGGGCGTCGTCGGCGAGTCCGGTTCCGGCAAATCCACGCTGGGCAAAGCCGTCATGCAGATGCTACCTTATACCGGCCATATCTCCTTTGAAGGCAAAGACCTGAAAAACTATACCGCCGAAGAAGCACGCCGTCTGAAATCGCAACGGCAAATTGTGTTCCAAGATCCGTTTGGTTCGCTTTCCCCACGCTTGACCGTTGGCGAAATTATTGGCGAAGGTTTGACGGTTCACCATCCTGAAATGACCAAAAAAGAACGTATCCAGCGCGTTTTGGAAGTCATGAAGGAAGTGTCCCTGCCGCTTGATGCGCTCAACCGTTATCCGCATGAATTCTCCGGCGGCCAGCGTCAGCGTATCGCTATTGCACGCGCCGTTATCCTGCGCCCGAAATTCATCCTTTTGGACGAGCCGACCTCTGCACTTGACCGTTCCGTACAATCCAAAGTAGTCGAACTTTTGCGCGATTTGCAGAAGAAATACGGCTTGACTTATATGTTCATCAGTCATGACCTGTCTGTCGTGCGCGCTGTCAGCGACAATGTGATTGTGATGAAGCAGGGCGAAATGGTTGAGTACGGCAGCGCGGATCAGATTTTTCACCATCCGCAAAACGACTATACCAAACGTTTGATTAACGCCGCATTTGATTTGTAGAAAAGGAAAAGGCCGTCTGAAAAGAAATTTTCAGACGGCCTTTTTAAGCGGAGGCTTTTTTCATCTAATTAGCGCTATTGCCTATACTTTGGCGGCATCCAATGCCTGTGCCAAGTCAGCAAGCAAATCGTCGATATGCTCGATACCCACGCTCAGGCGTACCATGTCGGGGCTGACGCCTGCTGCGGCGAGTTCTGCATCGTCAAGCTGACGGTGGGTCGTTGTGGCAGGATGGGTAGCCAGCGATTTGGCATCGCCGATATTCACCAAGCGCAGGAAGAGTTGCAGTGCGTCAATGAACTTCGCGCCGGCTTCACGACCGCCTTTAATACCAAAACTCAACAAACCGGAGGCTTTGCCGCCGTAGTCTCGGTCAATCAAGGCTTTATACGGACTGTCGGGCAGGGCAGGATAGTTCACCCATTCGACCTGCGGATGTTTCTTTAAGAATTCGGCTACTTTTAGGGCGTTTTCACAATGACGTTCCATACGCAGGGCAAGGGTTTCCAAACCTTGAAGCAGTAAAAATGCGCTGTGCGGAGACAGGGCGGCACCGGTATTACGCAATGGAACGACACGGGCACGGGCGATATAGGCTGCCGCACCAAAATGTTCGCAGTAGTTTACGCCGTGGTAAGACGGATCAGGCTGATTGAAGTTTTTTTCAAAACGCGGATTGCCTGCCCATTGGAATTTACCGCCGTCGATAATGGCACCACCAATCGTTGTGCCGTGGCCGCCGATGTATTTGGTCAGGGATTGGATAACGATGTCGGCACCGTGCTCGATCGGGCGGAACAATGTGGGCGTAGCAACGGTGTTGTCCACCATCAGTGGCAGCCCTTGAGCGTGCGCGGCTTGTGCGAATGCTGGAATATCAACGACATTGATGGCGGGATTGCCGATAGATTCGCAATACACCAGTTTGGTGCGGCTGTCGGTATTGGCGGCGATTTCTTCGGGCTTGGCCGGATCGATAAAGCGTACTTCTATGCCTTGGCGCGGCAGGCTGTGGGCAAAGAAATTGTATGTGCCGCCGTAGAGGGTTTTGGTTGCAATGATGTTGTCGCCTGCTTCAACCAAGGTTTGAACGGCATAGGTAATTGCCGCCATACCGCTGGCGACAGCCAATGCGGCAATGCCTCCTTCCAGACGGGCAACGCGTTCTTCCAAAACGGCAGTGGTCGGATTCATCATACGGGTGTAGATATTGCCCGCTACATCAAGGTTGAACAAGTCTGCGCCGTGTTGCGTGTTGTCAAAAGTGTAGGAAGTGGTTTGGTAAATGGGGACAGCAGCGGATTTGGTAGTCGGTTCGGATTGATAGCCTGCATGCAGGGCAATGGTTTCCCATTTCATTTAAATATCCTTGTAGCGATTAAATAATGATAAATAGAGGCCAGTAGTAACGGATTTGAAGGGCAAACTTTCCATAACGGAAAAGTTTGGATGCAGCAATACACGGTCTTTCCTATCAGAAAGATTACCATGAGCGACACGCAACTGACCCAAGAAGAACGATACCACATTCAAGACCTGTCCTGCCACTACACCATCATTGAATGATATTCCATCAAGACACCATTTGCCGCAACCTCCTCCAAGATAAAAGCAAGGGTGGTACTTTGTGGCAACAGCTCGGAATATGCAGCAAACCCTACCGCAAACGATACGGCGTACATGGCTCTGAGGCAAAATGCACGATCGCGTCGGCATAGAAAACGCCCTTCCATGGTCGAGCAAAAATTCCGTATTGGTGATGGGTAGGTTGATACCCTTGACGGCAATGATCAAAAAAGCGGAGACCTTTGCAAAAATCCCCCAAATTCCTAAATGTCTGGGTAGGACTTTAGGGATTTGGGGGATTTTTAAAGGTCTTAGGCCGTCTGAAACTGAGTTATAGAAAGTTTCAGACGGCCTTTACGGGATTCTTTGGATTTGAAAATAAAAAAGACTTGAATCAATCAAGTCTTTATATCCTTATCAAGAATGGCGGAAGCGGTGAGATTCGAACTCACGGAGGGCTATCAACCCTCGACGGTTTTCAAGACCGTTGCATTAAACCGCTCTGCCACGCTTCCATTCTTGAAGCCGTAATATTAATGGAACTTACGGCCTTTGCCAAGTAGTATTTTAGGGAAAATATCTAGTATTTTGTTTTTATTTGGATTGTTCTTCACGCATGAATACCCATTCGGCTTCGTTTGAAGCTGCCTCATTGAATAAATAGCCCTCGTAGTCGAAATTTTTCAGCATTTCAGGCTCGGTAATGCCGTGTTCTGCCGCGTAGCGCACCATCAAACCGCGTGCACGTTTGGCGTAGAAGCTGATGATTTTGTATTTGCCGTTTTTCTCGTCTTTAAAAATCGGCGTAATCAGGCGTGCGTTGAGTTTTTTGGTGTTGACGGATTTGAAATATTCTTGTGAAGCGAGGTTGATTAAGACATTGCTGCCGGCCTGCTTCAGCGTTTGGTTGAGCAGGTCGGTGATTTTATCTCCCCAAAATTCGTAGAGATTTTTGCCGCGCGAGTTGGCAAAGGCTGTGCCCATTTCCAAGCGGTAGGGCTGCATCAAGTCGAGCGGGCGCAGTACGCCGTATAAGCCGGAGAGTAGGCGGACGTGTTCTTGCAGGTAGTCGATTTGCTCCGGTTTGAGCGTATCGGCGGCGATGCCTTCATAGACGTCGCCGTTGAACATAAATACGGCTTGTTTGGCGTTTTCCGGCGTAAACGGCGTGTGCCATACGGCATTGCGTTCGGCGTTGAGCAGGGCGATTTTGTCGGAAACATGCATCAGCTCGGCGATTTGTTGAGGGGCAAGCTGGCGCAACTCCTGCATCAGGATTTCTGCTTCGGGCAGAAGGTCGGGCAGGGTAAAGCTGCTGACGGGGGAAGGGTCTTTTTCGTTGAGGTTTTTGGCTGGAGATAAGACAAAAAACATGATAATTTCGGCTTTGAAATGAATAATGTGTGGGATTGTAGGTTTAAAATCGAGGAAGAACAAGACGGGCTAAACGCATTAATTGAATGCTTTTATTGAAACGTATTTCTGTTGAAAGTAAAATTCGAAGCTTCCACCTGATTCTGACATTTCTATTTGAGGAGAATATCATGTCTAAAACCATTATCCATACCGACAAAGCCCCTGCCGCGATTGGCGCATACAGCCAAGCAGTCCGTGCAGGCGATACGGTTTATATGAGCGGTCAGATTCCTTTGGATCCGGCTACGATGACTGTGGTCGGCGATGGCGACTTCCGCGCCGAAGCAGTGCAAGTATTTAAAAACCTGCAAGCCGTAGCCGAAGCAGCAGGCGGTTCTTTGAACGATATCGTCAAACTCAATGCTTATTTGACCGATTTGGCTAACTTTGCCGTGTTCAATGAAGTGATGGCTGAATTTATCGAACAACCTTTCCCGGCGCGCGCGGCGGTTGGCGTGGCCAGCCTACCTAAAGGCGTTCAGGTTGAAGCAGAGGCAGTATTGGTTTTAAATGCATAAATGATGTTTTCAGACGGCCTGGGCTGGGCTTGAGGCCGTCTGAAAAGAATAACAACGGAAAACAATAATAATGGCACATTACGCAATCGGAGACATTCAAGGCTGTTTTGACGAGCTAACTTTGTTGCTTGCCAAAATCGGCTTTAATCATGGTGCGGACACCCTTTGGCTGGTCGGCGATATTGTCAATCGCGGCCCGAAGTCCTTGGAAACCCTGAAATTTGCCAAAGAGCATGACAGCAGCGTGCAAATGGTTTTGGGTAATCATGATTTACATCTTTTGGCAGTCGGTTGCGGTGAAGGAACGCTCAAGCGCAGTGATACGGTTGAGCCGATTTTGACCCATCCCGATAGTCATGCCATGCTTGACTGGCTGCGTCATCAACCGCTTTTGGTACGCGGCGACAGACATGTGATGGTGCATGCCGGTATTTTGCCGCAATGGTCGGTTGATAAAGCCGAAAGCCTTGCCCGTGAAGCTGAGGATGAATTGCAAGGTAAAAAGTACAGGAAATTTTTTGGCAAAATGTACGGCAACAAGCCGACCGAGTGGACAGACGATTTGACAGGCTATGAGCGCCTACGCATGATTATCAACGTCTTTACCCGTATGCGTGCGCTGACGTACAAAGGCGAATTGGATTACGAATATAAATCCACTTTGAAAAAAATGCCGCTTTACCTGCGCCCTTGGTTTAAAGCGCCTGATAGGCAGAATTTAGATTATATTACCGTGTTTGGGCATTGGTCGTCATTAGGCTATGTTAATACTGATCAGGTCATCGCTTTGGATACCGGCGCGTTGTGGGGCGGAGAGCTGACAGCGATTAATTTGGATACCAATGAAGTGATACAGGTACCGTCGTTGGGCGGATTGGATTGGAAAACGGCATTGAAATAGTTTGGATAAGATAAAAGGCCGTCTGAAATGTTTCAGACGGCC
>NZ_KV821256.1:29713-51068 GCF_001815615.1 Neisseria sp. HMSC075C10 | reverse complement strand
AGGCCGTCTGAAATGTTTCAGACGGCCTTTTGTATTGGTTAATCCAAAGAAGGCAGGAGTTTGTCCGGATTCATAATGCCATAAGGGTCAAGCTGATTTTTGATGGCATGCATCAGAACGAGTTCGGCCTGCGTACGCACGCGGGGCAGCCAATGTTTTTTGATGATGCCTACGCCGTGTTCGGCGGCAATCGTACCGTGGCAGGTAAGGATGTTTTCATAAACAATGGTATTGACGGCGTCTTCGTATTGGTAGGCTTCATTGCTCAATACATTGGGCAGGAATGTATTGTAATGCAGGCTGCCGTCGCCTAAATGTCCGAAGCAAACAATTTGTATGCCGGGAAAGCGGGTTTCCAAGGCAGGGGCGCATTGGCGGACAAAGGCGGCCACTTGGGCGATAGGGATGGCGATATCGTGTTTGATGCTGGTGCCGAGTTTGCGTTGGGAAGCGGAAATATTTTCACGCAAGGTCCATAAGTCGGAGCGCTCTTGCTCGGATTGCGCTAAGATGCTGTTTTCCCATCCGTTTTGATAGAGAAATTCGGCAAGCTTTTCATCCAGTCCGGCATCGGGAACGGAATCTGCAAGTTCAATCAAAATATGCCATTCCGCATCGGCGGGCTTTTTGAGTTGGCTGAATTCCGAGGATAAATCGAGGGCAAAGTGGCTGATCAGCTCGAAGCTGGTCAAGCGTTCGGCAAAATGGCCTTGCCCCGCAGTCAAAAGCGAGACGGCGGATTCAATATCGTCTAAACCTACCCATGCGGTTGCTTTGGTTTTGGGCTGGGCAAAGAGTTTGAGTGTGGCGGCGGTAATGATGCCCAATGTTCCTTCGCTGCCGATAAAAAGATGGCGCAAGTCGTAGCCGGTCGTGTTTTTGTGTAGGGGCTGAAGATGGGAAACCAGTTCGCCGTTTGGTAAAACGACTTCCAAACCCAATACCAAATCACGCATGCTGCCATAACGCAAAACATTCAAACCGCCGGCATTACAGGCGATATTGCCGCCGATTTGGCAAGAGCCTTCGCTGGCAAGGCTGAGCGGAAACAGTCGTCCGGCTTCGGCTGCCGCCTTTTGAGCATTTTGCAAAATCACGCCAGCTTCAACCGTCATGCTGTTGTCGGCAAGGTTGATATCGCGGATGCGGTTGAGCTTGGAGAGATTGAGCAGTACGCCTTCGGTGGTTACTGTTCCACCGCATAATCCGGTATTGCCGCCTTGCGGGGTGACGCGGATGCGGTTTTCAAAACAGAAACGCATGATTTTCTGCACGCTCTCGATAGAGTTCGGCTGTAAGACAATATCCGGCGAAGAAACAAAACGGCGGCGTTGGTCGTTTAACAAGGCCGGAGTGGCTTCGATGATTTCAGAGGCGGAAAGAAACTCAGCAAAACGGTTGTGAAGGTGCATGGCGGTCAGGTGGAAAAATCGGGAAGGGGAGTGTGAGGAATGTAAAAAAGCAGGATACGCAATGGTATCCTGCTTTTCTTATATTCAAAAGAATATTATTTAGCAGCTTCAGAAGCGGCAGAAGCAGCGGCTTCAGCAGCAGATGCAGCAGCTTCAGTAGCAGAAGCAGCGGCTTCAGTAGCAGCAGCTTCGGTAGCTTCAGCAGCAGAAGCAGCAGCTTCAGTAGCAGAAGCAGCGGCTTCAGAAGCAGCAGATGCGGCAGAAGCAGCAGTTTCAGCAGCTTTATCAGCACCGCCACAAGCGGCCAAAGCTAAAGACAACAAAGCAGCAGCGAACAGAGATTTTTTCATTTTTGAGGACCTTTTTTTAAATCGATTTAAACTAAAAATAGCCGTCAAACGGCCTATACAGTAGAAATTCATTGCTGAATTTTCGTTATTATGCCCCACGGGGTTGGTCAATGCAACGTTGCTTAACCGTTTGCATACTAAAATCAATACAAAATTAGCGAAAATAATGTAAATCAGGAGGGCAGGTAAAAAATCATCTAAAAATATTCATAATTAATGAAAATTTTAAAAATCATTTTTATTCAATGGCTTGATTATTTTTAACTGTTGTCGGTTTTAAGGGTTTGGAATGATTTTGCGTTTGGGGAATTTTTTGTAATTTAGCAACTTTGTGTTGTGAAAAAGCAACTTTTATGGATTGGAATCATTCAATTTTATTTTTTATATGGACTTTTTCGGTTTTGTTGTGTTCGCCAAAAGTATTTGTTTAAGGTAAACCGATTGTTTAGTTACAGCTGTGATAGAATAGCCTGAACCTGACTTTTAAATATTGATTAAGGACTACATGATGTCTATTGTTAAAAATTCCGTAGTTTCCCTGCATTATGAAATGTACGATGCAAACAACCAGTTGTTGGACAAAACCGAAGAGCCGATTGCTTACCTGCATGGCGGTTATGACGGTATTTTCCCTTTGGTGGAAGAAGCGTTGCACGGCAAAAATGTAGGTGATACCGTTGAAGTGGCTTTGTTGCCTGATGATGCTTTCGGCGAGCAAGATCCTGAGCTGGTACGCATTGAAGATGTAGGTGTATTCCCTGTTGAAGTTGAAGTCGGCATGATGTTTGAAGCCGATGATCCGGAAACAGGCGATGTATTGATTTATCGTGTAACCGATGTTGCCGACGGTAAAGCCGTAGTGGACGGCAACCATCCTTTGGCCGGTATGAAAGTATTGTTCAAAGCGACTGTTGAAGGTGTACGCGATGCGACTGAGGAAGAAATTGCCCACGGTCACGTACATGGCCCGCACGGTCATCACCACCACTAATCAGGCTTGAAACATGATAAAGGCCGTCTGAAAAGGAATGAAACCTTCCTTTTCAGACGGCCTTTAAGTTTTTACAAGACAGATAAATAGGAAATTTTGGCGCAGGTCAAATCAAACAGGGAAATATGGATTTTGTTAGAGACTACAATGAATTACATATAACGGTGCGACAAAATCTGTATTAAGATTCAGATATTGGTAAAACAGGCAGAATGCAATGAGTGAGACATTGGAGCAGCAGGCTCTAGAGGCCGGTATTGATTTAGGCTACTACGACATCAACGGTACATATCATGCGACCCAACCTGAAGTTTTGGAATCGATTGTTGCTGTTTTGGACAAAAGCAAACCGGATTCAGACGGCCTTTATCTGAATACGATGGTCGCGCATGAAAACGGCGAAGAATCTTTACAGATGCCGTCTGAATTTCATGGTGCGGAAGCGGTCGTATTGATTGATGAGGCGGATGAGTACCAGACCTTGACTTTATATCCGGGTGACAACGATACGCTTTGGATTAAGCTGCCCCAACTGGCTTGCGGTTATTACACTTTGTCGGCCGAGACCGGCGGTAAATGTTGCCTTGTACGCCTGATTGTTGCGCCTGAATCGGTTTACCAACCCAAACTGCTTGCCAATGGCGGACGGATGAATGGTTTGACCATGCATTTGTACAGCCTGCGTTCCGAGCGCAACTGGGGCATAGGCGACTTTACCGATTTGCTGAACCTGATGAAATATGCGGCGGAGAAAAAGCTGGATTTTGTCGGTATCAACCCTTTGCATGCCTTGTTTACCAGCAAACCTGCCTTTGCCAGCCCGTATAGCCCTTCTTCGCGCGAATGGCTCAATCCCATTTATTTGGATATCGAAAAAGTCGGTGCGTTTACTTATAACGAGCAACTGAAAAACTGGCTGGCACAACCGAAAATCCGTCAGCGCATCGCTGCTTTGCGTATCACGGAAACGGTGACTTATACGGCGGTTTGGGCATGCAAGCGTGATGCGCTACACATGGCGTTTAACGCGTTTGAACAGGATACCTGCGAAGCTGCGGCAAATGAACGCGCTGCATTTGAAGCATTTGTATTAGAAAAAGGCGAGGCTTTGCAGGGCTTCGGTTTGTTTGAGGCTTTGGACCAGTATTACAGCCGTCCCGGACAAGTGGGTTGGCAGTCATGGCCGTCTGAATTTCATCAGCCTGATGGCGAAGCAGTAGAAAAATTCGCGCGCAGTCATGAGCGGGAAATCCGTTTTTATATGTGGCTGCAATGGCTTTGCGCGGAGCAGTTGCGCGAAGTCAACCAAGCCGCTGCCGAATACGGTGTCAAACTCGGTATTTACGGCGATTTGGCGGTCGGCGTGGCGCGAGGCAGCGCGGATACTTGGTTAAACCGCCAAGATTATTGTATGGACGTATCGGTCGGTGCGCCGCCCGATCCTTTAGGGCCGACAGGGCAGAATTGGAATTTGCCGCCGCTTAATCCGTTAATGTTGAAGCATACGGGCTATGAAAAATTTGCCCATCTGTTGCGCGAAAACATGCGCCTGTATGGCGTGTTGCGGATTGACCATGTGATGGCATTGTGTCGTTTGTGGTGGGTTTTAAACGATAAAACAGCGGATTTCGGCGCATATGTGCATTACGATGCCGAAGTGACTTTCGCCATTTTGGCATTGGAAAGCCGGCGCAACCGTTGCGTCATCATCGGCGAGGACTTGGGGACGGTACCCGATCAAGCGCGTTATCTGCTCAACCGCTATCAAGTGTTCTCTTACAAGGTCATGTATTTCAGCAAAGGCTGGAACGGTTTTCAATTACCTGAAGAATACCCCGAGCAGGCGATTACGGTCATCAGTACCCACGATGTTGCGCCCTTGGCGGGCTATTGGACAGGCAAAGATTTGGATACGATGTTCAAACTCGGTACTTTGCCTGATGCAGCCGCTTTTCAGACGGCCTTGGATGAACGCGAACACGATAAAGCCGATTTGCTGGATAAATTGAAATATACCGGCTGTCTGGGTGCAGACGTACAAATGCCGGCAAAAGCCGATGAAACCTTGCTGGCGGCTTTGCACAAATACGGCGCATTGAGCCGCAGCAAGCTTTACGCAGTACAACTGGAAAACCTGCTGGGCGTCATTGACAATCTGAATGTCCCGGGTGTAACCGAAGGCTATCCGAACTGGGCGCAAAAAATGCCGGTTTCTTTGGAAGATTTCCTACAACACCGCCTCATGGGCGGCCAACTTGCCATTATTGACGAGGTACGCATGAAAACAAACAGCCAAATCAAGACTTATCATGAACTTGACCAAATCGAGCGCGATACGGTCGAAAGCCTGTTTCTTGCCACCCACAGCGACTTGTTCGCTTATCTGGGACGACACCGCCTTGCAGAGGGCGATGAAGTGGTGCGCGTTTTAATTCCCGGTGCAGTAAGCGTGGATATTGTGAACCGCCACAGCGGTGAACTCATCGTGCCGTCTGAAAAAATTGATGAACGCGGTTTCTTTGTGGCCGTTTTGCCCGATGATGCGCCCGATTACGCTTTGAGTATCCGTTATACCGAAGATTCCGAGCCTGTGATTGAAGAAGACCCTTATCATTTCAGCTCTGCATTGCAAGATATGGATTCTTGGCTGTTGGCAGAAGGTAAGCACCTGCGTCCTTATGAGACTTTAGGCGCGCATTTTGCCGAGTTGGACGGCGTGAAGGGCGTACGTTTTGCTGTATGGGCGCCAAATGCGCAACGCGTTTCCGTTATCGGCGAGTTCAACAACTGGGACGGCCGCCGCCATGTGATGCGTTTCCACCGCGACAACGGCATTTGGGACATCTTTATTCCTGCCGTCAAACTCAATGCCCTCTACAAATTTGAAATCCGCGATGCCAACGGCGATGTGCGCGAAAAAGCCGACCCGTATGCTTTCGGTGCGGAACTGCGCCCGACCACGGCATCTATCGTGCGCGGTTTGCCTGACGAAGTGGAAGAACCGGCCTTCCGCGCCCGTGCCAACGCCATTGATGCGCCGATCAGCATTTATGAAGTGCATTTGGGTTCGTGGAAACGCAATCCGGAAAACAATTTCTGGCTGACTTACGAAGAGCTAGCCAAAGAATTGGTGGCATACGTTAAAGACATGGGTTTTACCCATATCGAGTTCTTGCCCGTTTCCGAATATCCGTTTGACGGCTCATGGGGCTATCAGGCAACCGGTTTGTATGCGCCGACCAGCCGTTTCGGTTCGCCGGAAGAATTGCGCGCATTGATTAAAGCCGCACACGACGAGGGTATCAGCGTTATCCTCGACTGGGTGGTCGGCCATTTCCCAACCGACGACCACGGCCTGGCCAAGTTTGACGGCACCGCGCTGTACGAACACGCCGACCCGCGCGAAGGCTACCACCAAGACTGGAACACCCTGATTTACAACTTTGGTAGAAACGAAGTGAAAAACTTCCTGCAAGGCAATGCTTTGTATTGGATAGAGCGTTTCGGCTTTGACGGTATCCGCGTTGATGCGGTAGCTTCGATGATTTACCGCAACTACTCGCGCAAAGACGGCGAGTGGATTCCGAACCAATACGGCGGCCATGAAAACCTTGAAGCCATCGCTTTCCTGCGCGATACCAACACCATGTTGAAAGAGGAAGTTCCGGCTGCGACTGAAATTGCTGAAGAGTCTACTTCATTCGCCAATGTAACCCGTCAAGAAGGTTTGAACTTCAGCTTCAAATGGAATATGGGCTGGATGAACGATACCTTACGTTACATGATGGAAGACCCCATTAACCGCAAATATCACCACAACAAAATGACCTTCGGCATGATGTACCAGTACAGCGAAAACTTTGTGCTGCCGCTTTCTCACGACGAAGTCGTGCACGGCAAACGTTCGCTGCTCGGACGTATGCCCGGCGACTGCTGGCAACAATTTGCCAGCCTGCGCGCCTACTACGGCTTTATGTACGGCTTCCCCGGCAAAAAACTCTTGTTTATGGGCAGCGAGTTTGCACAAGGCCGCGAGTGGAACTACAACGAAGGACTGGATTGGTTCTTGCTGGAGCAAGAAGGCGGCTGGCACAAAGGCGTACAAGACTTTGTGCGCGAATTGAACCATGTCTATAAAGACACCGCGCCGCTTTACCAGCTTGACCAATGGCCGGAAGGTTTCGAATGGCTGGTTGCAGATGACGGCGACAATTCCGTATTCGTCTTCGAGCGACGCGACCGCGAAGGCAACCGCGTTATCGTGATCAGCAACTTCACGCCAGTAGTACGCGAAGGCTATCGCTTCGGCGTAAATTCTGCCGGCGAATACCGCGAAATTCTCAATTCAGACGACCTGCATTACAAAGGCAGCGGCGTTTCTGCCGGCGCAACGGTGAAGACAGAAGAAGTTTGGTCGCATGGCAAACCAAATTCCCTGTCTGTGACCGTGCCGCCGTTGGCAACTGTTTACCTGTATCAGGCGGCAGTCAAAGACGAAGCGTAAATCAACTTGAGGGTGGGCATCATGCCTGCCCAATCAGCTGAAAATTAAAAGATAGTGGTATCAATATGACTCAAGGCCGTCTGAAAGATTTTCAGACGGCCTTATATTGGACACGAAACCAAATTCATACCAAGGAATCATTCTATGTCTGCCAAATCATGGCATATCGAGGAAGGCAAGCCTTATCCCATGGGCGCGACCCTGACAAGCAAGGGCGCGAATTTTACCTTGTTTTCCATCAATGCCGAAAAGGTCGAATTGTGTCTGTTTGATAAGGATAAAGAAACCCGTTTGGAGATGCCTTCGCGGCGCGGTTCGGTATTTTACGGATTTGTGCCGGACGTTAAGGCAGGGCAGCGATACGGTTTCCGCGTGTATGGACGTGAAAACGCAGAATACGGCTCATGTTTCAATCCCAACAAATTGCTGATTGACCCGTATTCCAAAAAAATTGACGGCAAACCAAGCTACCGTAACGCCGAAGAAATGGCATGGTTCAGGCCGGAAGATGAACGCGACAATGCCGCCGTTGCGCCCAAAAGCGTCGTGGTCGGACGCAGCCGATTCAATTGGGCCAAAGATTGCCGTCCGGAAATACCTTGGGGAAAAACCGTTATTTATGAAGCTCATGTCAAAGGGTTGACCAAGCAATTCCCCGATTTGAAGTACGCAGGCACTTATAAAGCCTTGTGCGATAAACGGGTTTTAGCCTATTTGCAAGAATTGGGGGTAACGACGGTCGAGCTGCTGCCGATTCATTTTCATCTGGATGAATACCATCTTCAGCAGATGGGCTTGAGCAACTATTGGGGCTACAACACTTATTCCCATTTTGCCGTCGAGCCGTCTTATGCCGACAATCCCGAACGTGCGGCGGCGGAATTTAAACAAGCGGTCAAAGCCCTGCATCAGGCAGGTTTAGAAGTGATTTTAGATGTCGTGTACAACCACACGGCCGAGCAGGACGACAAAGGCCCGATGCTGTGTCAGCGAGGTATCGACAACACCTTATGGTATTGGCACACCCCTTACGGCAATTATGAAAACTGGTCGGGTTGCGGCAATACGCTCAATATTGTCCGGCGCGACGTTACCCGTTGGGCGGCAGACAGCCTGCGCTATTGGGCTGAAGAGTTTCATATCGACGGCTTCCGTTTCGATTTGGGAACCGTATTGGGACGCGAGCCTGATTTCCAATCGTACGGCCGTTTTTTCCAAGTCCTGTATCAAGACCCTGTGTTGGCCGGTTTGAAACTGATTGTCGAAGCATGGGATATAGGCGAGGGCGGCTATCACTTGGGCAATTTCCCGCAACCTTTTGCCGAATGGAACGGCCGTTTCCGCGATGACATGCGTGCGTTTTGGTCATGGGAAAGCGGCAATTTGGGCGCATTTGCCGAACGCTTGGCCGGGTCGTCCGATATTTTCAACCACAGCGGCCGCCACCCGTCCGCCAGCATCAACTTCATTACTGCACACGACGGCTTCACTCTGCGCGATTTGGTCAGCTATAACGAAAAACACAACGAAGCCAACGGCGAAAACAACCGCGACGGGCATAATGAAAACATCAGCTACAACCACGGCGTAGAAGGCGAAACCGATGATGAAGAGGTGTTGCTCAACCGCGAATACACTTCTAAAGCGCTACTTGCCTCCTTGTTTTTATCCAACGGTACGCCCATGCTTTTGGCAGGCGATGAGTTCGGCAACAGTCAGCAAGGCAACAACAACAGCTACTGCCAAGATAATCCGATTACATGGTTGGATTGGCAAAATGAGCCCCATGAGTTGCAAAATTACACTCAAGCGCTGATACGCGTACGCAGCCAAATCAAGCTGCTGACAGATGATTGCTGGTGGGAAAAAGAGCGTGTGCAATGGCTCAATGCGGACGGTAGTCCGATGACCGAATATTGTTGGCACAACAGGGGCAGCAAGGCGATTCAGGTTGTTTTGGACGATGAATGGCTGCTGTTGGTCAATGCCAAACGTAGTCGTCAGTTATTTAACCTGCCTCAAGGCAATTGGGAAATTTCTTGCGTACCATCTGAGAAATTTAATTACGAAGAGGCTGGAAAATGTGTTGTCGAACACATGGGGATTTGGGTTTTACATAAAACGAATTAAATGAAAACCAAGCCGTTATTGTGTTAACTCTTTGATATTTCGTCTGTATCCGTTGGACCGAAGCTTGCATGGCATAAATGGAAATGCTGATGAGATGATGAGTGGTTTAATTTGTAATTAAATGTTTTATAAAGAAAAAATAATACGGATTTGAATCTTTCAGTTATAATCCGTATCAAACCTGAAACAAACCTACCTATAAATTTTTCAGACGGCATTTATACTTCTTCAGGCCGTCTGAAAACTGAATGACGTTGTTTCTATAACCCATCAGGCGCGTTGTCCAAGTGCCTCAAATGAAAGAAAGGCTTCCATGGCTAAGCAAAAACTCCCCATCTCCGGCTACGATTACGTTATGCCCAAACCGGATGCAGAAACCATCCGCAAGTCCATTGTTTACAAGTTGATTTTCATCTTGGGCGTAGATCCGAAGGAGGCAACTTCACACCAATGGCTCAACGCCGCCATGCTTGCCGCGCGTGACCTGATTGCGGAAGATTTCCTCAAAACACGCCGCGCCCACATCGACAACAGCAAACGCATGGTTTATTACCTGTCTATGGAATTCCTGCTCGGCCGTTCGTTTGTCAACGCGCTGATTAACGAAGGCGTTTACGCCGAATTTGAAGAAGCCTTCAAGCAACTGGGCAAAGAATTTGCCGATGTCTGCGAACAAGAAGAAGATCCAGGTTTAGGTAACGGCGGTTTGGGCCGTCTTGCCGCCTGCTTCCTCGACTCTTTGGCAACCCTGCGCATTCCGGCCATGGGCTACGGCATCCGTTACCAATACGGTATGTTCAAACAAGAAATCGTGGATGGACAACAAGTTGAAAAACCCGATTTGTGGCTCGACCAAGATTTGGCATGGCAATTTGCCCGTCCGAACAAACAATATTCCGTCCGTTTCGGCGGTCAAGTATTGAACTTGGGCGACAAAAAAGAATGGCAGCCGAGCGAAGAAATTTCCGCTTGGGCATACGATGAAATCATTCCGGGCTATGGCGGCGAATGTGCCAACCCATTGCGCTTGTGGACCGCACACGCAGGCAACCTGTTTGACCTTGCCGACTTCAACCGAGGCGACTATGCCTCTGCCGTTCGCGCACAAAACAGCGATGAAAACATCTCACGCGTCCTGTATCCGAACGACTCTACCGATTCCGGCCGCGAATTGCGCCTGAAGCAAGAATACTTCTTGGTTTCCGCTTCCGTTCAAGACATCGTTGCACGTCACAAATGCCGTTTCCCAAGCATCCGCACTTTGGCGGACGAAGTCGCCATCCATTTGAACGACACCCATCCGGTGCTCGCTATTCCAGAATTGATGCGCATCCTGATTGACGAAGAAGGCATTGCGTGGACCGAAGCATGGAATATGTGCTGTAAGATTTTCTCTTACACCAACCACACACTGATGAGCGAAGCCTTGGAAACTTGGCCGGTCGATTTGATGGGCCGTCTGCTGCCACGCCACTTGGACATCATCTTTGAAATCAACGCCTACTTCCTCAATGCCTTACGCGCCATCGGTAACTTCGACGACGACTTTGTCCGTCGCGTATCCATCATCGACGAAACCCACGGCCGTCGCGTCCGCATGGCATGGCTTGCCGTGATCGGTTCGCACAAAGTCAACGGCGTGGCCAAAATCCACTCCGATTTGATGACCACATCCATCTTTGCCGACTTCGCCAAAGTATTCCCAGAACGCTTTACCAATGTAACCAACGGCGTAACCCCGCGCCGCTGGATTAACATCGCCAACCCGGGCTTGACCAAATTCTTGGACAAACATCTGGGCGACGAAGACTGGCGTCTGCATTTGGACAACCTGACCAAGCTCAACGATAAAGTGGACGATGCTTCCGTACAGGCAGAATTCGGTGAAGTGAAAAAAGCCGCCAAAGAGCGCCTTGCTAAATACATCGAAACCGAGCTGGGCATCAAAGTTAATACCGATGCACTTTTCGACATCCAAATCAAACGTATCCACGAGTACAAACGTCAAGCATTGAACGTGATGCACATCGTCGACCGCTACAACAAAATCCTGGAAAACCCGGATTTCGATTGGCAGCCGCGCGTGTTCATCTTTGCCGGTAAAGCCGCTTCCGCCTATTACATGGCGAAGAAAATCATCCGATTGATTAACGACGTTGCCAAAGTCATCAATAACGACACCCGTATCCGCGACCTGATTAAAGTCGTTTACATCCCGAACTACAGCGTCAGCCTTGCCCAAATCATCATTCCTGCTGCCGATTTGCACGAACAAATCTCACTGGCAGGTACAGAAGCATCCGGTACCAGCAACATGAAATTTGCCCTCAACGGCGCAATCTGCATGGGTACGCTGGACGGCGCGAACGTTGAGATTTTGGAAAAAGTCGGCGCGGACAACTGCTATATCTTCGGTAACACCGTAGAACAAGTCGAAGAAATCCGCCGCAACGGTTACGACCCGTTGAGCTATATCGAGCGAGACAGCGACCTGCGCCGCGTCGTCAACCAAATCAGCCAAGGCACTTTCTCTCCGGAAGAGCCAAACCGCTACAACGACGTGTTGCAACCATACGGCGACTTCTATCAGCTGATGGCGGATTTCCGCAGCTACATCGATACGCAATACAAAGCGGACGAACACTACCGCAACGTATCCGCATGGCGCAAATCAGCCTTGATCAACATCGCCAACATGGGCTTCTTCTCATCCGACCGCTCCATCGCCGACTACTGCCGCGATATTTGGTACATCAAACCATTGAGCGAAAAAGAATTGCCCGGCAAAAATTAAGCGTTGAGCAGATAGCGAAAGCCGATACATCGGGAAGGTGTATCGGCTTTTTTCAGACGGCATGATATAGAAACGAGTAAAACAGTATGGTTGTATCGCTGTTTTAGGGTATTGCTAAATGACTCAATTTAAAATCGGTATTTAAAATTTAGTAGCCATTCATTCTGACGGTAGCGGTAATGTGCTGTATTGCTATGGGAGATTGAGCGTCTAAAACGAAATTCAGGATACACACCTTTAAGGTTCCACTGCGGAAAGCCTACAGCGGCTATCATGATGTATTGATTGTCGCGCCGCCGTCTGTTGTCGCTGACAAAACTTGCAGCGTCATAAAGACTGCGGCGATGGAGCAGAATGGCGTTGAGATAAGTACCGCTTGAAAAAAAACTATATGCGCCCAGCCGTGTTGCATATTCCTTGCTGGAAGAAGATTTTTCGGGATAGGCTTTGCGTGTTGCATCAAAATTGGCGAACAGACCGCTTTGGGGTGTGAGAGAAAATTCTGCCCCTACGCCCAGTTCGTATTGCTTATAGTCGGCAAAATAATCTTTGTTTTGCCCACTGTATCCGGTCTTTTTTGCTCCGGCATGTGAGTTAATGCGCCAGCGAGGGGAGAGTGTGCGTGACCAGTCAACATCCGCGCCCCATGCGCGGTAGTGGGTGTGGCGGTTGCGGAAGTCGTATTCGAAATAGGGCAGCAGGGAAAAGGAGGAGCGTGCGTCGGCATAGGCGTATCCCGCGTACAGCGAACCGTTGTGATAGCCGTAATCCGGCATGGCCGCCGAATCTTTGTCTTTTTCCGTGTAGCGGTTGCCGTACAGCACACTGCGCACCTGTACACCGTGATGCCCTTTGAGCGGGACGGTTTTTTCGGTGGTCGCGCTATAGGATAAGAAGGTTGAATCCGTTGGCGCAGGCAGGGTGCGCTCCATCAGGCACATGTCCGCGATTTCCCACACGCATTGGTTGATGCCGTTGCCTTGGTTTACATTGCTGTTGTAGCCGTAGCCTAGGCTGATTTGGCCGTGCCAGCGGCGGCGTTTGCCCAGTTCGGACAGGTAGTTTTCCACGATGGGGTGGGTTTCAGCAGGAATATCCGTTTTCAGAACTTTCTCAAACGCGGCGACGGACTCTTTGTTTTGGTTGTCTTCGGCATAAAACCGCCCCGCTTCGAGCAGCAGGCGGGGGTTGTCGGGTTCGGCTTCCAAGGCCGTCTGAAAACTGTTCTCCGCCGCGCGAGAATCCCCTTCGGCCCGTTTTTGCAGCGCATCGGCCAAATGAATCAGCGCGGGTTTGTGCTGCGGCAGTTTGGCGTAGCGGGCGGCAAACTGTCGCACCTTGTGCCACTGTCGCGCGTTTAGGGCGTGGTAAATCGCACTTTCCAGTTCTTCCGCCGTATCGCCGACTTGGTAGATTTCACCATCTATCGAAATATAGCCGTTGTTTTCTTCCACTTTCTCGCGGGCCTGTTCCGTGTCCAGCCAGTCACTTTCTCGATATTGCTGCGTTTGGCGGCTGCTCTCATCCAGCAGGCGGCGGCGTTCGTCCGCGGCATCGTCGGACGGGGCGGCAAGGCAGACCGTACAGAGCGGCAGGAAAAGCAGGCAGAGGCGGTGTTTCATGAGATAGGGTCCTTGGGGCGGAGAGGCCGTCTGAAAGAAGTAAAGCAAAAATTCTGCGAGATAATGCAGGTTTGCACGGCACTTCAGAAACAGGTCAGCCGCAGTATATTTATGCCTACTGCGGCTGTAGTTAAAAAATGGCGGTTTACCTGATTGCGGGAACGGACGGCCAAACGCCGAAAACACTGGCATTCCCTAATCGCGTAAGCAGACAAGGCTATTTTTTCGCACCGCCGAAGGCTACGTCGTCGCCTTTGTTGTTGTCAGTTCCGCGAGTGGCATAGCCTGCCATGGCTGCCGCGCCATTGCCGTAGAATTGTCCGATAATGCCTTCGTTATTTCGTCCCTTAATACTGTTGAATGTACCTTTTGAATTGATAATTTCAACACCGTTAAAGTTCAAATCCCTATCACCTGCGCGTTTTAGTGCTCCGCTCATAGAACCTTTGTCGCTCGTGCCGAATGTGGCTTTGATTTCACCAGTATAGAAATCGTTTTTGCCCGGCGTGTGCTTGTTGATGCCGACAACATTATAGGTGGCGGTAGCTAAGCCCGTAGTGTTTTTAGTCGGATTCTCACCCACAAACCAAACCGTGCGGTTGCCGTCGTTCATATTTAAATCAGTGCTGTTGGTAATCTGATTGCTGTTGCCTTTGCGCGGCGCCCATTCGCCGAAGAAGACGTTGGTTGCCGCAGTCGGCACTTTGGCAAAGGTCATGCCGCCGAATTTCGGTGCCTTTTTCAACAAACCTGCTTCAGACAATTCCGCCATTTGGCGCACGCTGAACACTTCGGTGTTGTTGGCGCGTTTTTCATACCACACTTGGCCGAGTTTTTCCGAGCTGAACCAGCCCAATACGGGATTTACGTCGCTGGGCGTGAGGTATCTTGGATTGGCCGCACCGTTTACATTGACGTTCTGATTGCCGCCGTTGATGGGGGTTCTGCCGTATTTGTCGCGGATGCGTCTAGCTGGGCCGTTTTCCAAATTGACGGAGAAGGAATAGTTGCCGTCGGCGGCATTGCTGATGGCGATACCCGCACGTCCTGCACCGAAGGGGATAAGGCTGGAAGAGCCGACTTTGATTGCTTTGGTATTACTTGAATCACCTTGCACTTCAACCGCATAAGCAGAGCCGAAAGCGGCGGTCAGAAGGATGGCGAGGGTTAATTGTGATGCTTTCATAATTTTTCCTTTTAAAGAAAAGATATGATGGATACCGCTGTTTTGTCTTCAGCGGCAAAATGTATCGGCTGTTGCCGACAGGGTGCATATTAGTACGAATGCGAATAATAATCTAATTAAAACTCATTATTAAATATTGATTGTAGATTGCATTTGCCAATATTTTATTTTTAATATCATCGCATTATCATTCAATAAATACAAATATCATAGTAACGGTAACAGGCTGTAGCCGGCGGGCGGATTACTGCCCGTCGGCTGCAATATGATGCGGTCAAGCCCTAAAACCTGCCCTTGATGCCGAAGGTAATTGTCCTGCCCGGGCCGGGGACAGGGGTGCTGGACATCGGGTCTAAGTAATAACGGTTGGCAAGGTTAGTAACGCCGAAATTCAAGTCTATATGTTTCCCTATGCGGTAACGGGCATAGGCATCAAGCAGGGTGGCGGCGTGCCAGCTATAAGGCTTGCCGCTGCTGTCGTACACGTCGCCCACGCCCAAAGCCATCATGCGGGTGTAGTTTTTCCGATCCGCCTTGCTGTGATGGATGGCGCGCATGCCCAGTTCCAGTTTTTCATTAAAGAAGCGTGTACCGACATCGAGGGTAAGCGAATATTTCGGCTGCAAGGACTGGAAGAAGCGGCTGAGGCCGAAGCCGCCTTCAAGGCATTCGGGCACGCGTTGGTAGTAATAGTCGAATTTGAAGGCAGTACCCTTGTCGCACACCATATGTTTCAAGCGGTAAGTGCCACCGAGAGAGGCGAAGAAGCGGCCGTTGTCGAGACGGCTTTGCAGTTCTATTCCTTTGCTGATGGCTCTGTCGTATTGAATCATCCTTCCGTCCGAACTGGCGGTATCGATTTGGTTTTTGATTTTGTTGCTGTAATAAGTGAGGCGGATGTCGCCCTGGCGCAGCTTGGTGAAATGGGGGGCGAAATTGAAGTTGTAGCCGACTTCCCAGTTGGTACTGCGTTCCGGTTTGAGTGCATGTTCTGCTATATTGAAGTTGTCGAATAATCCGCCGCCGCCGGTGGCCGCACTCAACTCGTAGAGGCTGGGAAAACGGTTCATACGGGCATAGCGGGCGAAGATGCGGTGGTTGTCGGTAAGGTCGTAGCTGACCGACAACATGGGTGACCAGGAATGCGCGCGCTGTTCCTGCGGTATGCGCCAGCGTTCCGCGTCGCCGATTTGATGCCTAACCCAAGCAGTTTCATTATATTTTTCGGCATCCCACGTCAATACCTGATCATTATCATGTTCCGGCCTGCGGTATCTTAGGTTATCTAAATTCGAATAGCTGCGCTCCAATGTACCGCCGTTATGTTTAATATGATCCCCGGGGATATAGCGGTCGTAGCTTCCGCCTTTGCCCTGCGGGTTGTTTACCTTTTCACGGTACATTTCCGGCGTAACCTGTACTTTGCTTGCGTCGAAATTGCCGGAAACGACGGGAACAATCTGCTTGCGGCGCAGGACGTAGAGTACGTCTCTATCCTTATCGGCTTGGTGGCTATAGGCATAGCTGCCGTCGGCCCTGCCGTAGATGCGGGTTTTCCCAGAGGAGGAATCGCCGGGGGCGTAATCGTAGCCGTTTTTTTCTTTAAAGCGGCGGTTGAGGCGTTGATATTCCAGGTCTGCATTATATGTATTATTATCTCTATCAAAAATCTGCTCCATCCGCCGCTGGCTGGCAATATCTTCTTCGTCCGCCAATTCGTAATACGGCAGCATCAGGCCGGTAACATAACTTTCCAAGCCCAATCCGTACTGATACCAAGGGTTGCGTGCGGCACGCTGCCGCGCTAGTTCGATATTGCGCCCTTTGAAGTTTTGATAGCGCACGCCCGCCTGTATGTTCAGGCGGGAAGTCGGTTTCCAGTCGAACACCAGGTTCGCGCCCCATTCGCGCTTTTTCGCCGTCTGCGGGCCGGCCAAGCCCGCCATGCGGGTCATGATGCCGTAGAGGTTCATGATGTCGTCGCTGTCGGCGGTTTGCGTGCGCTCTTCCAGCGTTTCGCGCTGGTAGTCGGCGGCAAGGGTGAGGCTGAGTTTGTCGGAAAGGCGGAAGCGGTTGCTGAGGTTGAAGCCGTCGCGAACAACCTTGGTGCGCTGCTGGTTGCCGTGGACTATGGTGTAGTCGGGATGTTCTATACCGTAGCGTTCCTGATTGAGCTGTTGTTTGAGCTGCGCGAGGGTGGCTGGATCGCCTGTGAGATTGTTGGGAACGTCAGTGTAGATTTGATCATCGCCGGGATTGATTCGGTAGTAGCCGCCTGAATGGCCTATCCAGCGTTCGGCAATTTCGCGGTATTGTTCTTCATGTTCGGCCAGTTTTTGGGCAATCTGGCTTGGGTTGTTGTTCAGCAAGGGCAGGATTTCATCATGGTTACGCGCACTGCCGTATGGGGTTTCGCTCATGGCTTGTTCGCAGGTGCGGTTTGAAAACATCCTGGGGGAAGGCTTGCCGCGTATCCTGCACCAATACCAAATATCGTAGTCGTAATCGGGGACGGTAACACCGAGCGCGGGGCCTCCGCTTTGATAGCGGTCGCTATTGGTCTTTACCCGCCACATATCGGTTTGGAGGTCGATCCATTTATTGTTTTGCGGTTTCCATTCGTAGCCGAGCTTATAGGTTTTACTGTCGATTTTCGTGCCTATGCCCGGTGATTGTTGGACTGGCTCTTTATTTGAAGACAGTTCGCGCCAACTGAGTATCCATCCTGTTACAAACGGATTGATTTCGCCAAAGCCGATTTTGTTGTCCATATATTGCAGGCTGATTTTTTGGTTACCCGGCAGATACCAGTTGTTTTTCAGCAGCAGGGTTTTGGTGTCGGTGTAGCTGTTCATAATCTCTTCGCCCGGGCGGAATAGCATGGCCATATTGGGTATCAGGCTTTCAGCAGGCCTGCAAAGCAGGTCTTTTTCGCCCTGTGTTTTACCTGCATTGCGTTCATAACAGGATTCTGCCGCATAGGGTGGATTGTTGATATATTGCTGCCAACCGCGTTTGCCTGCGTAGTAGTTGCCTTTTTTGCGGTGGCTGTATGCGGCAAGGCCGTCTGTAATATCGGTTTTGAAGGCGGCGGACAACATCAGCTGCCTGTCGTCTTTGAAGTTGGTGTGGCTTTTGCCGCCCGAGTATTTGGTGTCGGCTATACCGGGATCGAGACGCAGGGAAGTGGGGGAAGGTTTGCCGCTGAGGATGGAGTTGGCATCAGAACTGCCGCCCGTGCCGTCCGCCGTCGCGCCTATGGGCGAGAGGGTGCGGTAGTCGCGGCCTAAGAATTGGCGCAAGTCGTTTTTCTGCGCTACGGTGTTGCCGGAAAACTCGGTTTTGACTTCGATTCCCCAGTTTTTGCCTTCGGGGATGATGTCGGCAGGTTCGATGGTACGGATCGACATCGCGCCGCCGACACCCGATTTCACGCCGCGCGTCATGGCGGGGCTTTTTTCCACGGCTATGCTGCGGAACAGGGCGGGGTCGAGGTAGTTGCGGTCGCCCACGCCGTAGTTGTTGAGCCAGACATCAACCGTTTGCTCCGTGCCGTCCAGCGTTACGGGGATGCGGCCTTTGCCGGTGATGCCGCGTATATTGGGCGTAATCGCGCCACCGGCGGTGCGGGTATTCATGTTGTACACGCCGTTTAAGCCTTTGAGTACGTCGCCGGCGGATTGGACACGGTAGCGTTCGAGGTATTCTTTGCCGACATAGGCGTTGGAGACGTTTTTGTAATACACATCGTCCGCGCCTTTTTGGTCGTTGGTACGTTTGCCACTGACAACAACGGTATCCAATTCTTGGTATTGTTCGGGTTGAGCTGAGGTTTCGATGACATTAGCAACGGTTAATGTACTGAATGCGCTGGCAAGGCTGAGAATGATTATTTTGGGTTTGGGAGTAAAAGCAGACATAGTTTCTCTTTGTTAAGAATTTAATATAAGAGGTTAAAATACTCTTTTATATAAAAAATATAAAATTTTTAAATATTATTAATATTTATATAATAATTGATTATTCTTATCATTATTGAAATAATCTAATAAATAGTCTTTTTCATCATAATTTTATTTGGATCATATTCAGATAAATAGAGATATGAAAAGGCCGTCTGAAAACTTTCAGACGGCCTTTTGTTTTATTTGCTTTGAGAATCAATCAAGCAAGATTATTTTTCAGCTTCTTCAAAGCCGACGACTTCGAGGCCGAAGCCGGTGAGGCCGGTGAAGGAGGAAGGCTGGCCGAGGACGCGCAGTTTTTTGACGTTGAGGCCGGCGAGGATTTGTGCGCCTATGCCGTAGCTTTTGCTGTCCCATTTGTAGGCTTGGTTTGCGCCTTTGGGCAGGGTGCGGTCGAGCAGGGTGGCGCCGTCTTCGGTACGGTGCAGGAGGATGACTACGCCGCTTTCGGCTTGTTGGATGCGCTCAAGGGCTTTGGGCAATGACCAGGAATGGCGCGGGTTGGCTTGGATGAAGTCCATCACGCTGAAGGGTTCGTGGACGCGGACGAGGGTTTCTTCGTCGGCGGTTGGTGTGCCTTTGACGAGGGCGAGGTGGGTTTCGCCGGAGAGTTTGTCGACGTAAACGTGTTGTTGGAACTCGCCCCACGGGGTTTGTACGGGTGCGTTGCCCATGTCTTCGAGCAGGCTTTCGGTACGGCTGCGGTATTCGATGAGGTCGGTAATGGTGCCGATTTTGAGATTGTGTTCTTCGGCAAATTTCATCAGTTCGGGCATACGCGCCATGGTGCCGTCGTCGTTGATGATTTCGCAGATGACGGCGGCAGGAATCAGGCCGTTCATTTGTGCCAGATCGACGCCGGCTTCGGTGTGTCCGGCGCGGACGAGTACGCCGCCTTTTTGGGCGCGCAGTGGGAAGATGTGGCCGGGTTGGACGATGTCTTCGGGTTTGGCGGATGGGGAAACGGCGGTTTGAATGGTCAGGGCGCGATCGGCGGCGGAAATGCCGGTGGTAATGCCGTGGGCGGCTTCGATGGAGACGGTAAAGTTGGTGCCGTATTGCGCGCCGTTTTTCTGGGTCATCATGGGCAGGCCGAGTTTTTCGACCATTTCGCCGTCCATCGGCAGGCAGACTAGGCCGCGTGCGTTTTTGATCATGAAGTTGATGGCTTCGGGGGTAACGAATTGGGCGGCCATCAGCAAGTCGCCTTCGTTTTCGCGGTCTTCGGCATCGGTGATGATGACCATTTTGCCGGCTTTGATGTCTGCTAGAATTTCAGGGATGGTGGAGATGTGGGACATGGTATTTCTTTCTTGGCTGATGGTGGGGGCGTGGCGGTCTTGATGGTCTTGATCCAGCCACATGTCAGGCATATTGGCTGCCTGCTCGATTTTTCGGGCTTTTTTCTCGCCGAAAGATTTGTTTTTCAGTAGGGCGGACAGCTCGCCTTGGTTGATGGCGATGGCTTGTGCAAACTTGGTTTGCTGGCCGTTGTGGTGTTGTGTTATCCATTGCCGCAGGTTGTGGCGGCGCAGGGCGGTGGGGGTCATGATGAGATGAAATTGAATTGTGTGTAATGAATTGTAGTCTTGTCTTTACCAAAAGGCAAATTTTGTTTGTTGAGATTTTGTTATTACTTTTTGGTAATAAGTTCTAATGTTTCAGACGGCCTGGGTAGGGCTTGAAATTGACGGTTTTGGGAGAATATGGGGAATGTTTTGATGATTATTTTAACGGGGGATGTTTGAAATGAAAATGTTTGGGCGCGGATTGGTCGTGCTGGTGTTGTGTGCGCTGACAGCTGTAAGCGGCTGGTTTTATGCCCGGCATGGTCAGAACGAAGAACATCAGGTTTTGTCCCGTGAGGGGGTTTTGATGCAGATTAAGCAGATGAACCGCTTGGAAAGTACGGCATTTTATATCGATACGATTATCCGTACGGAGAAAAAAGGGGATTGGCGCAGGCTGTGGCAGGATTCGCAAAGCGGTATTTTTATTGTGCGCGGTAAGGTGTTGGCCGGTTTGGATTTGGATAAGTTAGGCGCAGACAATGTCAATATTGTGGACGACAAAGTATTGATCAGCCTGCCGGCGGTGGAAATTTTGAGCGTGGATTTGGAAAATATCGAAGTGTACGATATTCAGACCGGCTCGTTTAATTTGCTGCCTATGGATAAGTCGGTATTTAAGACGGTGCAGGAAGAGGCGAAACGGCAGGTATTGCAAAGCGCGTGCAAGGCTGAGATTTTGGAACATGCCAACCGTCAGGCGCAAACGCAGTTGGAAAACCTGTTTGCATTGACGCAGACAAAAGTATCGGTGTATCCGGCTGCGGTAGGGAAATGCGGTTAAATAGATTACTTGAAAAGATAAGGCCGTCTGAAAAATTTTCAGACGGCCT
>NZ_KV821256.1:0-29613 GCF_001815615.1 Neisseria sp. HMSC075C10 | reverse complement strand
GGCCGTCTGAAAAATTTTCAGACGGCCTTTGTTTCATCAAGCCATTATCCACGTTGTAAAACGGCGGTATTGATGTATTTTTGAATACCGGTGGCAATGGCTTGGGCGCATTGTTGGCGGAAGGATTCGCTGCCGAGCAGCCGCTCTTCGGTAGGGTTGGAGAGGAAGGCGGTTTCCACCAAAATGGACGGAACATCCGGCGCGCGGAGGACGGCGAAGTTGGCTTCGTCAACGCGGCCTTTGTGCAACTGGTTGAGTTTGCCCAATTCGGTCAAGACGGAATGGCCGAGCTTGCGGCTGTCGCGCAGGGTCGCGGTTTGGGTCATATCCAAAATGGCGTTGTCGACATTGGGGTTGCCACTGGTTTGTACACCGCCGATGGCGTCGGCGTTGTTTTGGGTTTGGGCAAGGAATTTTGCCGCAGAGCTGGTCGCGCCTTTGGTATTGAGCATATATACGCCGGTACCGCGTGCGGACGGGCTGGTAAAGGCATCGGCGTGGATGGATACGAATACGTCGGCATTGCGTGCACGGCCTTTGGCAACGCGTACGCCCAATGGGATAAAGATGTCTTCGTTGCGCGTCATGAATACGTTGTAACCCAAGGCTTCGAGGCGTTTTTTGGTTTCGCGTGCAATGGAGAGTACGACGTTTTTCTCTTTGAGGCCGCTCGGGCCGATTGCGCCAGGGTCTTCGCCACCGTGACCGGGGTCGATCATAATCACGGGACGGCGGTTGCCGCTGCTGCCGCGATTATTTTTAGGGGCAGGGGTGTCGTATGCGATATTGGTATTTTGACGTTGTTTGAGGATATTGCCGTTGAGCAAAGCCATCATTGGGTCGTTGGCATCTGCGCCGTGCGGATAAAGGTCGATAACCAAGCGGTTTTTGAAGTTGCCGACGGGTGCGAGTGCGAAGACTTGCGGATGGGTGCTTTGTTTGAGGTCGATGACGATACGCACGGTGTTGGGCGTATTTTGACCGGCACGAATGCTGCGGATAAAAGGGTCGTTAGACAGCACTTTGCTGGAAATACCTTGCAGGACGCTGTTAATTTCCGCACCTTGAATATCCACGACCAACCGGCTGGGGTTGTCCAACATAAAATGTTGGTATTTCATCGAGTGGTTGCTCTCAAGGGTAACGCGTGTGTAGGCGTTCGCCGGCCAAATGCGGACGGCAAGGAATTGCGCAGGAGAGGCCGGTTTGGCCAATGCGGCACCAACGGGCGTGAGGGTAAGAAATAGTCCTGTGCCTTGACGGAGAATGTGTCTTCTAGTTAATTTGACCATGATTCTAAACTTTTTCGGCCTTGGTTTGTGTGGGCGGAAAAGGTGCAGGTTCTGCCCTTATCGGTGTATGTCAACGTAATGGTAATGTCTGCCGGAGGCGTGAATTCCCCACCTTGCTGCGGCCATTCGATGAGGCAGATGCTGTCGGGCGCAAACAATTCGTCCAAACCGGCATCTTCCCATTCCTCAGGCATGGTAAAGCGGTAGAGGTCGAAATGGTGGAGGGTGAATGTATCCAGCGGATAAGATTCGACAATGGTGTAAGTCGGGCTTTTGACTGCGCCCGTATGCCCCAGTCCGCGCAAAATTCCGCGTGTCAGCGTGGTTTTGCCTGCACCCAGCCCGCCTTCAAGATAGATGGTCAGCGGAGCGGAAAGCTGCTTGCTCCATTCTTCACCCAGTTGCAGGGTTGCTTCTTCATCGGGCAGAAAACGGGTGTACAGTCCGTTTGAGTGCATGGAATAGGCCTTGTCGTTCAAAAGGCTTAATTATGATGGAATTGGCGGCGTTTGCAAACCTGATAGACGATAAAGTTAGATAAAGATAGTGTTGAGGCCGTCTGAAAACGGAATTCAGACGGCCTTTAATGTTAAAATGAAAATATCCCTCACAAAATTGCGAGACAGCTTATGCCTTTATCCATAGACGAACAATTATTGCCGCACCGCAATGCCATCGACAGCATCGATGCGGAAATCCTCCGTTTGCTCAACGAGCGCGCCAGTCATGCGCATGCTATCGGCGAATTGAAAGGGACAGGCGCGGTGTACCGTCCTGAACGGGAAGTGGCCGTTTTGCGCCGGATTCAGGATTTGAACCGCGGCCCTTTGCCGGATGAATCGGTTACTCGGCTGTTTCGCGAGATTATGAGCGAATGTTTGGCGGTAGAGCGTCCGTTGACGATTGCCTATTTGGGCCCGAAGGGAACATTTACCCAGCAAGCCGCCATCAAACATTTCGGCCACGCCGCACACACCATGGCGTGTACCACCATCGACAACTGCTTCAAACAAGTTGAAACGCGCCAAGCCGATTATTTGGTGGCACCGGTAGAAAACTCGACCGAAGGCTCAGTGGGCCGTACTTTAGACTTGTTGGCCGTAACCGCTTTGAAAGCCTGCGGCGAAGTGGTTGTCCGCATTCATCACAACCTGTTGCGTAAAGATAGCCACGAAATCGGCGGCATTACCAAAGTTTTCGCCCATGCCCAAGCCTTGGCGCAATGCAACGACTGGCTCGGCCGCAACCTACCCAATGCTGAACGTATCGCCGTAGCCAGCAATGCCGAAGCAGCGCGTCTGGTTGCCGAATCAGATAGCCCGAATGTGGCCGCGATTGCCGGACGTATTGCCGCGGAAATTTATCAGTTGAGCTTTGCCGCCGAGTGTATCGAAGACGAACCGAACAACACCACGCGCTTCTTGGTGATGGGCCATCAAGAAACCGGCCGCAGCGGCAACGACAAAACCTCTTTGGTCGTCTCCGCACCCAACCGTGCCGGTGCCGTTACTTCGTTGTTGCAACCTTTCACCGAGTTGGGCATTTCCATGACCAAATTTGAAAGCCGCCCAAGCAAATCGGTTTTGTGGGAATACCTGTTCTTCATCGATATCGAAGGACATCAAAGCGATGAAAATGTCCAAAAAGCCTTGCAGCTTTTGGGCGAACGCGCTTCCTTCGTGAAAGTTGTCGGCTCTTATCCGACCGTTGTTTTGTAAGGATTATTAGGCATCAAAGGCCGTCTGAAAAGTTTTCAGACGGCCTAAATTATGTTCTCAATAGTTGCCATTTATGCAACATTATTGGCAGATTGATGTCAGTAAGTTTGCATGATTGGAAATGAACACTCTATAATCCGAACGTTTTTAATATTTTCATGCAAAGAAAGGAGCAAGCCATGACATGCAATACTTCAATCCGCTCAATCACATTCTTTGCAGCCCAAGCGTCGGTCTGACTTTCGGATAACGCTTTTCGCATTCCATGTCGCCCGCTTTGGGCTGCTTTCCCTACGATTATCGGCTAGAAACCAGGCCGTCTGAACATTTTGCAGACGGTGGATACCTATTGTCATCTGTTGACGGTTTCTATCCGTTTTAAAGAAAGTATAAACACATGGGCAATTATCCCCATCATATTCAAATTATTGCCGATTCAAATACATGGATTGAAGGCAACGCTGTCGCACAGCTCGAAACCACCGCCCGATTACCGCATATGCTGTGCGTTGCCGGAATGCCGGATTTGCATGCGGGGCGCGGTTATCCGGTTGGCGCGGCATTTTTCAGCGACCGTCATTTTTATCCTGCCCTGATCGGAAACGACATCGGTTGCGGCATGGCGTTTTGGCAGACCAATTTACGCGCAGCCAAACTCAAACCGGCCAAACTCGCCAAACAGCTCGGCAACATCGATACGCCATTGGATAAAGACGAACAGGTCGATTTATTAGGCTACGCTGTCGATATGCGCCAATTTTCAGACGGCCTTGCCGTCGGTACGATTGGCGGTGGTAACCATTTTGCCGAGTTGCAAACCGTTGATACCGTTTATCGCGCCGATCTGCTCCCGATAGATTTTGATGAAAACCATCTGCAACTGTTGGTACATAGCGGTTCGCGCGGATTGGGCCAGCAGATTTTGCAACGTCATATTGCCGCCTTCGGGCATCAAGGTTTGGCGGAAGAGGGCGAAGCGGCGGCAGCCTATCTTGCCGAACACCAAGCAGCCCTTGAATTTGCCAGCCTTAACCGTCGTTTGATTGCGGCCAGAATGCTCGACCGTTGGCGCACAGAAGGAATATGCCTGCTTGATGTCCACCATAATTTTTTGGAGCAAACCGAGATTGACGGCACAATCGGTTGGCTGCACCGAAAAGGCGCAACGCCCACCAATAAAGGCTTGGTCATGATACCCGGCTCGCGCGGCGATTACAGCTATCTGGTCCGACCTGCCGAAGATTGCCAAATTTCGTTGAATACCTTGGCTCACGGCGCAGGTCGGAAGTGGCAGCGCGACGAATGCAAAGGCAGGCTGTCGCACAAATACACTGCCGACAGCCTGCGCCAGACCGAATTTGGCAGCGTAGTCGTTTGTCAGGATAAGGCCTTGATTTTTGAAGAAGCGCCGCAGGCTTATAAAAGCATCGACAGCGTTATTGCTGCTATGAAAAATGCAGGTTTGATTGAATTGGTCGCGCGGTTTAAACCTGTTTTGACTTATAAAACCGGCGGCGAGTGTGGAGCGTAAAGATGAAACAGAATACACCAGTGATTTATCTGCAAATTTCCACCGCGCAAGGGCCGGCAGAGTGCCGTATATTTGCCCGTTTCGTCTTGGGCAAGCTGTTTGCCGAAGCCCAAGTAAAAGGCATTGATGCCGAACTTGTTACCGAAACCGCCGATAAGCACGGCATTTTGTCGGCGACGCTCAAATTGGCAGGGCAGAAAGCCGAAAGTTTGGCGCAAACTTGGCAGGGGACGCTTCAATGGATATGCCCCAGCCCTGTCCGCCCGAAACATCCGCGTAAAAATTGGTATATAGGCGTTTTCCGCTTGCCCGATATGCCGCAGATGTATGAAATGCCGTCTGAAAACGGAATCGAGTTTCAAACCTGCCGTTCAGGCGGTAAAGGCGGGCAACACGTCAATAAAACCGAGAGTGCCGTCCGCGCTACCCATAAAGAAAGCGGCATTTCCGTGCGGGTCGAGAGCGAACGCAGCCAGCATGCCAATAAAAAATTGGCGGTAATGTTATTGGCGCAAAAACTGACGGAGCATCATGCCGGACAGGCAGGAAATTTTGCGCAGAAGCAGCACGCGCAACTCTATCAAGTTGAGCGCGGCAATCCGAAAAGAACGTTTGTCGGTACTGCTTTTAAGGAGAAGTAATTTGCCTGCCGGATAAGGAGGTATTTAAAACATAAATAAAAGGCCGTCTGAAAACTTTCAGACGGCCTTTTATCATTTTATCGATTAGCGTTCGCTTAACGCTTGTTTCATACGCGTAATTGGTTTGATCAGGTATTGGAAGATGGTTTTTTCACCGGTTTTGATGTCCACCGTTGCCACCATGCCCGGAATAATCGGCATAGGTTTGCCGTTTTTGTCTTTCAGGGAGTTGTTTTCGGTTTGGACGAGAACACGGTAATAGACTTGGTTCGGGTCGAGTTTCAGGTCGTTGGCACGGTTTTGCATGGAGTTGCTGACGGTATCTGCACCAACGAGGGTAACTTTGCCTTCCAAACCGCCGTAGATGGAGTAGTCGTATGCGCTGACTTTAACCAATGCAGGTTGGCCTGCGCGGATAAAGGCGATGTCTTGCGGACGGATATAGGCTTCGACCAGCAGTTTGTCGTCAACCGGGACGATTTGCATAATGTCTTCGCCTGCGTTCACAACGCCGCCGATGGTGGTAACTTTTATGCCTTTGACGATGCCGCGCATAGGTGCGCGGATTTGCGAGCGTTCAACCGGATCGGCACGCATGGCAACGTTTTCTTTGGATTGCGCCAGCTCGGATTCGGCTTGCAAAAGTTCGTTGTTGGCATCGGCTTTGTAGCGGTTGCGGCGCTCGGAAATTTGGGTGGCCAAGTCGGCAGACTCACGGCGCATTCTTAAGAGTTCGACTTCGGAAACGTAACCTTCGGAAACGAGAGGAGCAGTAATGGCAATCTCTCGATCAAGTGCAGCTTTACTTTGAGACAGGCCGTTGATGGCATCTACCATGACTTGGCGGCGTGCTTTGTAGGCGGCAATTTCGCGACGGCGCAGCTCAGGACCCACGCTGTCAGGGAAGGAGAGCTTGGTGCCGTAGGCTTCGGCTTTAAGACGGGCAATAGTGGCTTCGAGGTTTTCGACTTTGGCTTCGCTTTCTCGTAAAACGGCGGAGCTGCGCGTGTCGTCGAGTTTCATCAGAATCTGATCTTTCTCGACCATGTCGCCTTCTTTAACCATGATTTCGGTTACGATGCCGGGATCCAGGCTTTGGATTACTTGCTCACGGCTGCTGGGAATGATATTGCCGTTGCCGCGGGTCACTTCTTCGACAGGGCTGTTGTATGCCCAGATGACGAAGACAACCAAGAAAAGGAAGAATAGGATGATGACCCAAAATTGACCGCTGTGTTTTTCTTTTTGAAGGGCGGCATTGAGGTCGTTGATGAGGTGTAGGTCTTTGGATTTGACGTTGTTTTCGCGGCTCATAATCGTGTATCTTTATTGTGTTTGGTGGATTTTAACCATTAGGGCAGGCCGTCTGAAAGGGTAAGTAGGTTTCAGACGGCCTTTTGCTTTATTGTGCTGCCGATTGAGGGGCGGCGGCAGCTTGTTGCTGTTGTTGTTTGACTGCGGCAGCTTGTTGCTGTTGTTGTTTGACGTTGGCTGCTTTGGCCTGTTCGTTTTGCATGAGTTTTTGCAATACCAGGTCACGCGGGCCGTCCATCACGACTTTACCATTGTCTATCACAATGATGCGGTTGACGATTTGCAGCACTTGCGGACGGTGGGTCACCAAAAGCATGGTACGGTTGCGACCCCATTGGGCAATGGCATTGAGCGCCATGCGTTCAGTGGCTTGGTCCAGGCTGGTGGTCGGCTCGTCCAGCAAGACGACTTTCGGGTTACGCAAGGTCATACGCGCCAGGGCAATGATTTGTTTTTGACCGCCGGACAAGCCCAAGCCGTCTTCACCCAGAGGCATATCCAAACCACGCGGATGGTTGCGGATGATTTTATCGAGGCCGAAACGGTTGAGCGCAGTCAGTAAGTCTTGGTCGGTAGAGTAGCTGCCGGTACGCGCCAAATCCATGTTTTCACGCAATGTGCCGAGGAACAGGCGTGGCGATTGGCTCAACAGCAGGACTTGATCGCGCAGGAAGTTGGGGTCAAGCTGGCGCATATCGACGCCATCAAGGGTAACGTTGCCTTTTTCGGTATCGTACAGACCGCTGGCCAGTTTGAGCATGGTGCTTTTACCGCTGCCGATACGGCCCAAAATACCGACTTTTTCGCCCGGTTTGATGGTCAGGCGCAAATCTTCGACGGCGCTGTTGTTGTCGGCTTGATATTTGAACGATACGTTTTCAAAGGTAATACTGCCTTGAACATTGTCCAAAGTAATATATTTGCGTTCCGGATTGCGCTCGATAGGGCGGGTAACGATGTCGTTTACGCCTTTGAGGGCAAGTTTGGCTTGTTGGAAGCGGGTGGCCAAACCAGCGATTTGTGCCAATGGCGCCAAGGCGCGGCCGGACAGAATCACGGAGGCAATCAATGCACCCATGGTAATGCGTTCCGCATGGTTGTCAGCATGAATCAAATAGGTACCGACAACGACCAAGAAGACGGTATTAAGTTGCTGCATGGCAACGGCGAAGTTGACCATGAAGTTGCTGGTGTCTTTGACTTTGATGGAAGAAGCGGAAGTTTTGGCGGTGTATTCGTCCCAACGTTGTTGCGCCCAAGATGTGGCGTTGTTGGTTTTCAGGGTTTCGATGCCTTCGATGGCTTCAACGGCAAGGCCGGAGCGTTGCGAACCTTCTTTCATCGATTCGTTGATGTGGCGAGAGAGCGGGCGTTGTACGACAAAACCGACAATCACGACAATCGGAATGATGGTCAGGGGAACGAGTGCCAGTTTGCCGCCAACCATGGAAATCACGAAGATAAATAGCAACAGGAAAGGCAAGTCGACGATGGTCAACAAGCTGGCACTGGTCATGAACTCGCGCACGGCTTCAAATTCGCGCAGGTTGCTGGCGTATGAACCGGAAGAAGCTGGACGGTCTGCCAGACGCAATGCCATCACGCGGCGGAACAGGGCGGAGCTGATGATCAGGTCGGCTTTTTTGCCGGCAATATCGGTTAAGTGGCCGCGAATCATCTTGGCGGCAAACTCAAACAAAATCGCCAAGACCACGCCGATGCTCAATACCCACAAGGTTTCATAGGCTTGGTTGGGAATCACGCGGTCGTACACGTTCATCACATACAGGGAGCTGACGAGCGCAAGGAAGTTGATGATGATGGTGGCCAAGATGACTTGGTAGTAGTAGCTGCGGAAACGCCAAATGACTTTCCAAAACCATGCTTTGGGCAAATGGTATTCAGGCAGCTCCGAGCGCATATCGGTAGCCATTTTGGGTTTGATAAACCAGCAGTAGCCCAAATACAGACCGGAGAGCTGCTCGTGGCTGAGTTCCTGTTCCAAGCCGTCAACCTGGCGGATATGGTATTTGCGCTCTTGGCCGGAGCCTTCGATTTGGGTGATGACCGCTGCTTCTTCATTGTGCAGGATAATCATGACCGGAACGGCGAGCGAGGGGATGTCTTCCAAATTGCGTTTGGATAAGGTGTTTTCAAAGCCGTGGCTGCGCAGGACTTCGACCAGCGAGTGATAGTTGACCTTGAGCTTTTTGTCACGCACGACTTCGGCGGACAAAGCGGCTTCAGATACGGGCGCACCCAAAAGGCGGGTCACTAAAACGATGTGTTCAATGATGGCTTTCATATTTTTTCGCGTAATGTTTTTGGTTTAACCGGCGGATATGGCTTCATTTTTGTGCCAAACCGACCCAAGCGGAGATTTTGGCCTGAGTATTTAAATAGTCGAGTGCCGCATCGCGGAAATCGTTGCGGGCGGCAACGTAATCCTGTTCGATGGAGGATAACTCGCTGTATGCGCTCAAAACGTCGGTCAGCGTACGTCTTGCAACTTTAAATTGCATTTCATAGGCTTTGATAACATCTTTTTGAGCAAGAATATGTTGAGCTGTTAATGCGGTGCGCTGTTCGCTTTCCTGCATATCGATGGCCGACGTTTGAACGCGTTCGTTCATGTCGCGCAGGATTTGCTCGGACTTGGCTTCTGCGGCAATCAATGATTTGGCATTGCGCTCTACATTGTGTCGTGCAGCAATATCCAGCACATTCCATGCAACGTTTAAATAAAGTTGTCTGGTGTTGCGCGTTGCACTGCCTTCCAAATTGAGGGTAGGCAGGCGTTCGGCTTTGGACGCATCCAAATCGGCACGGACGCTGTCGCGTTCGGCCAATTGCGCCTGATAGGACGGATTATTGTTGCGGTTAGGGTTGTTGTAGCGTTCGCTGATGGATTTCGCCGTGTCGTTTTTAAACGGATCTTCCAAATCGTTGGCGGTCAGTTGGCGCGAGGTATAGCGGGACAGGCGGCTCAGCGCTAAATCCATGGTGCGGCGTTGTTGGGCGATAATGTTGGCTACTTGCAGCTGGCGTGCACGCGCTTCAATCAGTTCAAAGTGGCGGCCGGCATCCTGTTTGACGATTGTGGTCAGGGTTTTTATGAGGGCGTTATGGCGCGCCAAAGTCTGTTCGTTAAGGATCAGGGTTTCTTTTGCGCGCAATGCGCTCAGGTAGAGGCGGCCGATATCGCTGCCCAGCTGCTCTTGGCTTTCGGTGTATTTGTGTTGATAGTATTCTTCGCGGCTGCGGTCGCGGCGGACGGCGGCTTCAATCGCACCCCATGAGTAGATGTTTACGCTGCCGCGCACGCCGATACCGTCATCCATGTCGTTACTGTTGTATTTATTGTGTTGCGCCAGCACTTTCGTGCCGGTCAGGGTAACGACAGGATAATGGCGCGCACGCGTGGCTTTGGTCGTGCTTTGCGCAGCTTCTTGAGTGGCTTTGGCTTCACGCACAATCGGATCGCTGATTAAAGCGTCCCTGAGGATGTCTTGCAGGCTGTATGCAGAGGCCGTCTGAAACGGCAACAGACAGCAGGCGACGGCAACGGCCGATGACAATAAACGGGGCTTTGTGGGGGAAGAATAAATATGCGACATGATTTTTAACCAAATGATTTATATATTATCGTTGTCCGTATCGGGTATCGCCTGAGGCATGACCGGGCGAATTTTGAACGAGAACACATACATTTACAAAGCATAGAGCATTTTTTCCAGCTTTTCACAATATTCTGATGAAAGGTCGAGATACATGCCTTAAAGTATATTATTGCAGAGCGCGACTATCGTATCTAATAATTTTAATGTAAAAAATCTATCAAAAAGGCCGTCTGAAAGGATTTCAGACGGCCTTTTTTCGACCTTAATCCTTACGTTGCAATACAGCGGAAAAGAAGCCGTCGGTTTGGTGTTCTCCGGAGTTGAGGCGCAGGTATTTTCCGGTATCCAAATCAACCTTCAGGCTTTGTAGCAGTTCGGCGCAGTTGACGAGTTCAAACTCGGGATGCTCGGACAGGAAACGTTCGACTTGCAGCTCGTTTTCTTCCGGCAACACGCTGCAGGTGGCGTACACCAAGCGGCCTTGCGGTTTTACCAGTTTGGAGGCGGCATCGAGGATGCTGTGTTGCTGTGCTAAAAGGTTGGCCACGGTCTCGGCGGATTGGCGGTATTTGAGGTCGGGATTACGGCGTAAAGTACCCAAACCGGAGCAGGGCGCGTCCACCAACACACGGTCGGCTTTGCCTGCCAGTCTGGCGATACGGGTATCGTGTTCGCTGCTGATGCGTTCGGGGTGGATATTGGTCAGTCCGGCGCGGGTCATGCGCGGTTTGAGGTTGGCAAGGCGTTTTTCGGCGATGTCGAAGGCGTAGATTCTGCCTTTGTTGGCCATTTGCGCGCCGACAGCCAAGGTTTTACCGCCGGCGCCGGCACAGAAATCGACAATGATTTCGCCACGTTTTGCACCCACCAATAAGGCAAGCAGCTGGCTGCCTTCGTCTTGGACTTCCAGCGTGCCGTCCAAAAACAGATCGTGTTTGTTAAGCGCGATTTTATTTTTCAGGCGGATGCCCCAAGGCGAATAAGGCGTGGCCTCTGCATCAGCACTTTCGGCTTGCAATAATGGCAACACTTTATCGCGTTTGCCTTTCAAGGTATTGACGCGTATGTCGAGCGGGGCAGGTTGGTTGATGCTGCGGCCGAAGGCGAGGATTTCTTCTTCGCTCCAATGCTGTTGCAGTTGTTCCACCAGCCATTGCGGTAATTCTGCGGAGGTATTCAGGCCGTCTGAAAACTCGGTTTTACGGGCTTTCAAATTGCCGAGGAACGCTGTTTCTTCTTCATCAAGCAGGTCTTTGATTTGGCTGATGTTGGTGCTTCTGCCGAGAACCAGTGCGGCGAGTGCGGCTTTGCGCAGCTGCGCGTGCGGACGGCGCAGGACAGTGCTGATTTTTTGATAGTGGCGCAATGCGGCAAAGGCGGTTTCGGCGATTTCGTGGCGGTCTTGGCGGCCGAGCTTTTTGTGTTCGCGGAAATAGGCGGAGAGGACGGCATCGGAAGGCTGTTTGAAAGTCAGCATTTCAGCCAAAACTTTGGCGGTATGGTCGAGTTGTGCGGCGTTCATAATGTAATGGGTTTCTCTTAAAGTTAGTAAAGGGTTTCAGACGGCCTTCATGATGCGTTCGATTTCGTGCCAAAAGCCGTCCGGCCGTAATTCCAAAACGGCAATCAAGCCTTGGTCGATACGGAGGATTTCGGTTTCGTTCAATGTTTCGGTTTCGGCGATACGCGCAGGTGCAAGATAGGCCATGCGGTCGAGCAAGTGATAACGCGCTTCTTGGCGTTCAAACCCGTATTCCGCCCAATCTTGAATATAGATGCCGCGCCAGCCGTATGGATTAAGTGGTGGCTCAAAAGCATGGAAACCTTGTGGAAAAAATCCGATGCCGCGCACGATGGAAGCAGGGAGCGGATTTTCCGGCAGGGCTTGTGCGGCTAAAGTTGCTTTGCCTTGCGGCGTATGCAGCAGCTGGGATTGCTGCACCAGTTTGGCGACTTTGTCCATCAGCGTGTCTTTAGGATTGAGGCCGCGCAGGTTTTGCACTTGGTCTCCGCCGTAGTATTTACACGCCAGCTCGATATGGTAGGGCTGTTGGTTGAGGGAAACGACAAAATCCGCAGCCCCCAAAGTTTGGCCATCTGAAAAAACGGGCAGGTTGTAGGCGTGCAGTTCGGCGTGCGGCGCGTTGGCAAACCAAAAAGCCAGCAGCTCTTCGGCATAAATGCCGAGACGATGACCAAACGGGGCGCGTTGGGCGAGGTAATCCATCAGCGGAGCGGGATCGGCATCCAATGCCAAAAGGTAACGGAAACCGTATTCCCCCAATAGTTCACGCACGCTCAATTCGCAACTGCTTTGCCACAAAGGCGGCGCAGTCAGCAGCGAGGCGAGGTCGCGGACGGGTTGGCTGGTGAGTTTCCACCATAATGCGTCTAGGGCGTAATTCATGCTTATCCGAATATCAGTCATGCCGTCTGAAAAGCTGGAAATGTTTTCAGACGGCCTTAATCAGTCTTTTTTATGGATACGGTGGCTGACGGTATTGAAAAAACCGCGCAGGATGTCGATGTCTTCGGTTTGCGTGTTGGCGCGGCCGAACAGGCTCTGCATACGGCGCATCAGGCGCTCTCCGTTGCGGCGGTTGAAAAAGCCGATGTCGTTCATCACGCTTTCCATGTGGGCGACCATGCCTTTGATTTGCTCGTGGGTCGCGGCGTGGTCTTCCTGTTGCAGGTGGGTCATGGGCGAATCGGTTTGGCTGAAGATTTCGTAGCACACGACCTGCACGGCTTGGGCAAGGTTGAGCGAGAAATAGTTGGGATTGCCGTTGATGGTCATCAGTCGGTTGCAGGCTTGGACTTCTTCGATACTCAAGCCGAAAGTCTCGTTACCAAAAACCAGCGCCACTTTCTCGCCTCGGTTGGCGGCCTGCAGTAATTCAGGCACCAAATCGCGCGGGGTTTGCAGCGGCGCGGTGATTTCGCGGCGGCGACTGGTCAGGGCGCAGGCGATGGTGGTGTCGGCAAGGGCTTCGTCCAAAGAGGCAGCAATGGTGGCATTTTCCAAAACGTCTGCCGCGCCGGAAGCGAGGATGAAACTTTCTTCCGGTAATTTAAACGATTGCGGATGCTCCGGATCAAATACGGGCGGATTTTCCGTCATCGGCGTTGCCATCAGATTGGGGGCAACGATGGTCAGTTTGTGCAGGCCCATCGTTTTCATGGCGCGCGCGGCGGAGCCGATATTGGCAGGATGACTGGTGCGCGTGAGGATGATGCGGATGTTGTCCAGATAAGCGGGCAGGGCGGGTTTTTCGGAAGTCATGTTTTGTTTTCTGTTTGTACGGGAATCAGGTATAATGCGCCATCTTTTTGTTTTCAGACGGCCTTTTTCCATGTCGTCTGAAATGTTCTTTAACAGCATCGGAAACGATTAACAGCCTCTTGTGTGCCTTGTTCGGCGCATTAGGGCGTATTTTACCTGAATTAGGAAGAAAACCATGAATCCGTTTTTAAATACCGCTTTCAAAGCCGCCCGTAAAGCAGGGCAAATGATGATTCGCGCCGCCGGCAATCTGGATGCCGTCAAAGTAGACAGCAAAGCATTCAACGACTTCGTTTCCGATGTTGACCGCAGCTCCGAGATGATTTTGGTGGAAGCGCTCAAAGAAGCCTATCCTCACCACAAAATCACTTGCGAAGAAGGCGGCTCCCACGGTAAAGCCACCGCCGAGTACGAATGGATTATTGATCCGCTCGACGGCACAACCAACTTCCTCCACGGCCATCCCCAATACGCCATCTCTATGGCACTCCTGCACAAAGGCGTTTTGCAAGAAGCTTTGGTGTACGCACCTGAGCGCAACGACGTATACATGGCTTCCCGCGGCAAAGGCGCGTTGCTCAACGACCGCCGCATCCGCGTTTCCAACCGCATCGAATTGAACCGCTGCCTGATCGGTACCGGCTTCCCTGTTGTCGATCAAAGCATGATGGACAAGTATCTGGCGATTTTGAAAGACTTCTTGGCAAAAACCGCCGGCGGCCGTCGTGAAGGCGCGGCTTCTTTGGATTTGTGTGCCGTTGCGGCCGGCCGTTTGGACGGTTTCTTCGAGTTCAACCTCAAACCTTGGGATATTGCCGCCGGTGCATTGATTGTCCAAGAAGCAGGCGGTATCGTTACCGATATGTCCGGCGATGAAGGCTGGTTGGAAAGCGGCGACATCGTTGCGGCCAATCCTAAAGTATTGGCGCAAATGCTGAAAATTATTTCTAACCATCAATAAGCGTTTGTAGGGAACGGTCTGTATTTATCGTGGCAGGCCGGATTCTCAACAATCGGTAAAAGGCCGTCTGAAACCTGAAATAGGGTTTCAGACGGCCTTTTGTTTTGTTGTTAACGGGTTCGGATAAAAGCTGAAATACGGCTTTTAAAGGAAGCATTTTTAATTTTGTCTGTATTTTCTATTGCTTCGCAGTTATGATGTGGATTAGCTTGGCTGAAATAATGCCGCGTGCAATCATAAAAATAGAAAGCAGAGGAGAATAATGAAACGAGATTTTGAAGCAGTAAAACGCATTGTCATTAAGATTGGAACCAGCTCTTTGGTGTTGCCAAACGGCAAAATCAATTTGGCAAAAATCGACCAACTGGCCTTTGTCATTTCCAGCTTGGTCAGTAAGGACAAAGAAATTGTGCTGGTGTCTTCCGGCGCGATGGGCTTCGGGCTGAATGTACTCAACATGGAAAAACGTCCGGCGGAAATGGCGCAGCAGCAGGCTGTTTCCAGCGTCGGCCAAGTGGCCATGATGAGCCTTTACTCGCAGATTTTTTCCCATTATCGGATGACGGTATCGCAAATCCTGCTGACGCGTGATGTGGTCGAATATCCGGAAAGTTTGGCAAACGTTACCAATGCTTTTGAATCCCTGCTTTCCATCGGCGTCATCCCTATTGTTAATGAGAACGACGCTGTCAGCGTAGACGAGATGGACCATGCCACCAAGTTTGGCGATAACGACCGTTTGTCGGCGGTCGTGGCGAAAATCGTTAAAGCCGATTTGCTGATTATGTTGTCCGATATCGACGGTTTGTTTGATAAAAATCCGGCTGTTCACGCCGATGCCAAGCTGCGCAGCCATGTTACCGATATTACCGAAGAAATTATTGCTTCTGCCGGCGGCTCGGGCAGTAAATTTGGTACGGGCGGCATGCTCAGTAAGATTAAGAGCGCGCAGATGATGTTTGAACATCACAGCCAGATGGTGTTGATGAACAGCGCCAATCCGCGCGATATCCTTCAGGTTTTAGATGGCGCGCCTATCGGAACGTGGTTTGCACAAGAGAAATAGGGAGGTTTGATGAGCTATATCGAACAGATGGGCAAGAATGCCCAAAAAGCCAGTAAAACGTTAATCAGCTTGGGAAGCGTGGAAAAAAACAATCTGCTGCGTCAGGTTGCAAAGGATTTGGTTGAACAGGCTGAGATGATTTTGGCGGAAAATGCCCGCGATTTGGTCGCTGCAAAAGAAAACGGCATTTCGGACATTATGCTCGACAGGCTGCGCTTGAATCATGAACGCATCAAAGGCATTGCGGAAGGTGTTGAGCAGGTTGCCGATTTGCAGGACCCGATTGGGCAGGTTGTCCGCGGTTATACCAATCTGGACGGCTTGAAGATTGTTCAAAAACGCGTGCCTTTGGGCGTGGTCGCCATGATTTTTGAAAGCCGCCCGAATGTTTCGGTCGATGCGTTCTCTCTGGCCTTTAAAACCAGCAATGCCATTATTTTGCGCGGCGGTCGCGATGCCATCCATTCCAACACCGCATTGATTGCCGTCATCAGGCAGACCTTGGTAAAAGCGGGAATGGATGCCGATGTGGTGCAGCTGGTCGAAGATACCAGTCATGCCGCTGCCGAGGAATTGATGCAGGCAATCGATTATATTGATGTGCTGATTCCGCGCGGCGGCGCGCGCTTGATTCAGACGGTGAAAGAGAAATCGAAAGTTCCCGTCATTGAAACCGGAGTCGGTAATTGCCATATTTATGTGGACGACAGTGCCGATTTGGAGATGGCAGTCGATATCGTCGTGAACGCCAAAACGCAGCGTCCGAGCGTGTGCAATGCAGCTGAATCTTTGGTTGTCCACGAAAAGATAGCGGAGGCGTTTTTGCCCAAACTGGAAGAAGCAGTTGCCAAAGTGCATCCGGTCGAATTTAGAGCCGATCAGGAAGCACTGCGTATGTTTAAAAATGCTGTTTTGGCAACCGAGGAAGATTACAGTACCGAGTTTCTTGACTATATTATGTCGGTCAAGACAGTGAAATCGGTGGAAGAAGCCGTCGATTGGATTAACGACCATACGACGCATCACTCGGAAGCGATTGTGACCCAAAGCATTGCCCATGCCGAGTTTTTTCAAGAAAGCATTGATGCAGCGGCGGTTTATGTCAATGCGTCCACTCGGTTTACCGACGGCTTTGTTTTCGGATTGGGCGCGGAAATCGGTATTTCCACCCAAAAAATGCACGCCCGCGGCCCGATGGGTTTGGAAGCGCTGACTTCGACCAAATTTTATATCAACGGCAACGGTCAGATCCGACGTTGAGAAACACCCCCTCAATTCCATCAATTTGCGTATAATGGCGGGAAATTTGATTTTCCCCGAACAACCGATTTAGTAAAAGGAACACACATGTCCTCTATCCACGATCAAATCAAAGAAGTCGTAACCACCCACCGCGTCGTATTGTTCATGAAAGGCACGAAGCAGTTCCCACAATGCGGCTTCTCTTCCCGCGCCGTACAAATCCTGAATGCGGCAGGTTGCACCGACTATGTGACTGTCAACGTATTGGAAAACGATGCCGTACGCCAAGGCATTAAAGAATACAGCGACTGGCCGACCATCCCTCAACTGTACGTCAACGGCGAATTTGTCGGCGGTTCTGACATTTTGATGGAAATGTACGAAGCCGGCGAACTGCAAGAATTGCTGAAAGCTTAATCATCTACAATATTCCGTAATGTAAAATTGTTGACAAAGGCCGTCTGAAACCCTGATTCAGACGGCCTTTCGCATAAATACGCACTTTGCGCGCCATGCGAAAAAAAGTATAATCCCCCTCCATCAACGCAATTCGGAAAATCAACATGAACGTTACCGTTATCAACCACCCTTTAGTCCGCCACAAACTCACGCTGATGCGTGAAGCGGATTGCAGCACTTACAAATTCCGCACGCTTACCACCGAGTTGGCACGTCTGATGGCATATGAGGCCAGCCGTGACTTTGAAACCGAAAAATACATTATTGACGGCTGGTGCGGCTCTATTGAAGGCGACCGCATCAAAGGCAAAACGCTGACCGTCGTCCCGATTTTGCGTGCCGGTTTGGGTATGCTCGACGGCGTACTCGACCTGATTCCGACTGCCAAAATCAGCGTTGTCGGCTTGCAGCGCGATGAAGAAACTTTGAAACCGGTTTCTTATTTTGAAAAATTTGTCGACAGCATGGACGAACGTCCCGCGCTGATTATTGACCCAATGTTGGCGACCGGCGGCTCTATGGTTGCGACCATCGACTTACTGAAAGCCAAAGGTTGCAGCAATATCAAAGCATTGGTATTGGTTGCCGCTCCGGAAGGCGTGAAAGCCGTCAATGACGCGCATCCTGATGTAACCATCTACACTGCCGCGCTCGACAGTCACTTGAACGAACACGGCTACATCATCCCAGGCTTGGGCGATGCCGGCGATAAGATTTTCGGTACACGTTAATTGAAATGTTTAAGGCCGTCTGAAAAGTGTCAAACATTAACTTTCAGACGGCCTTGTTATATGGTTTGCTTTAAAACCCACATCAGAAAGGACAATCATGAGCTTCCAAGATAATCTGGCCACCATGCCTGCCATCGACCATTTGAGCGGCTTGGATATTCTCGATAAAGAGGGCAATGTGGTTCATCACATTCCCAATGCGCCCGGCAAGCAAGGCTCGCTCAAGCTTTACCATGCTTTGGCGCAAGAGTTTGACGGCAAGCTGGACGCAGCGGCGGCAGAACGCGGCCTGGCATGGTTCGCCGAACATGTTGCCGATGCCGAAGCCAATCCAGGCAAACATCCGAATATTGATTTGCTGTTTAAAGTGAAAGCTGAAAATGCCAGCCTGACTTTGAAACCATTGGCTGCTTAATGAATACAAAAAAGGCCGTCTGAAAACAATATTCAGACGGCCTTTTTATATGCTTAAAACCTTAAGCGATAGAAGCTTCAACGAATGCAGTCAGTTGGCCTTTAGCCAGTGCGCCGACTTTAGTAGCAACGTTTTCGCCGTTTTTGAACACCATCAGAGTAGGGATGCCGCGAACGCCGAATTTGGCAGGAGTGGCTTCATTGTCGTCGATGTTGATTTTAACGACTTTCAGACGGCCTTGGAATTCGGAGGCGATGTCGTCCAAGATTGGGGCGATCATTTTGCAAGGGCCGCACCATGGTGCCCAGAAGTCCAGCAATACAGGTACGTCGGATTTCAAAACGTCTTGTTCGAAGCTGGCATCGCTGGCGTGGATAATCAATTCGCTGCTCATGTTGTTTCCTTTTAAATCGGGATTAATAAATATGTTGTTCAGAATAGTGGCAGACAGGGAAAATTTCAAGTGCCGCCGCCCGGTAATAGTTTTTTTGAAATGCGCCTATCGTAATCTTTAAAGATTCAGACGGCCTCTTGAACCATGTGGCCGGAGTGTGCAATCAAATGGCGCGTGTAGTCGCTGCTTGGATTGGCAAACACATTTTCGCATTCGCCTTCTTCAACGATTTTGCCGTCTTTCAACACCATCACGCGGTGGGAAATGGCGCGGATCACGGCGAGGTCGTGGCTGATGATGATGAAGGCGAGGCCGTATTCTTTTTGCAGGCCGCTGAGCAATTCAAGGATTTGTTGTTGCCATTGGACATCAAGCGCGCTGGTTGGTTCATCTAATACGAGGATTTTCGGGCGGACAATGATGGCGCGGGCGATGGCGAGGCGTTGGCGCTGGCCGCCGGAGAATGCGTGCGGATAGCGTTCAAGTGCGTCTTCGGGCAGACCGACTTGTTTGAGGACTTCTTGAACGCGGCGGCGCATTTCTTCGCGCGGCATTTCAGGTTCGTGTACGCGTAAGGCCTCTGAAACGGTATCGAAGACGTTCATGCGCGGATTGAATGCGCCGAACGGGTCTTGGAACACCATTTGGATTTCGCGTCTCAATTCGCGTTTCCATGGCTCGCCGTTGACAATCAGGCTGCCTTCGGAATCGATAAGGTGCATAACGGCTTTCGCCAGCGTGGTTTTGCCGCAACCGCTTTCGCCAATGATGCCCAATGTCTCCCCCGATTTGAGATCGAAAGAAATGGGGTTGAGGATGGTTTTGTCGCGTTTTTTAAACCAGCCGTCTGATTCTTTGATGGAAAAGGCGATTTGTTCGGCCTTAAGGACGGTGGCCGGGTTTGCAGGTAAAGGAGCCACTTTGCGCATTGTGCCGGCGTTGAGCAGCATTTTGGTGTATTCGTGCTGCGGATTAGCGAAGACTTCGGCTGCTTTGCCGGTTTCAAGAATACGGCCGTTACGCATAACGGCGACATCATCGGCAAAACGGCGTACAAGGTTCAAGTCGTGCGTAATGTAGAGCATGGTCATGCCGTGGTCTTCTTGCAGGCGTGAGAGCAGGTCGAGAATTTGGGCTTGAACGGCAACGTCCAAAGCAGTGGTCGGTTCGTCGGCAATCAGGAGCTTGGGCTGGGCTGATACGGCCATGGCAATCATGGCGCGTTGGCGTTGGCCGCCGGAAAGTTGGAAAGGATAGGCCTGGGCTTTTTGCTCGGGCTGGTGGATGCCGGTTTCGTCCAGGAGTTCGATAGCGCGCGCCCATGCCTGTTTTTTATCCAAACCCAAATGTAGGGACAGGACTTCGGCGATTTGTTCGCCGACACGCATAACGGGGTTGAGGGCGGTCATGGGTTCTTGAAACACCATGCCGATTTCGCGACCGCGCAGTTTTTGCAGGGCGCGTTCGGGCTGGGTCAGCAGATTGGTTCCGCAATATTTCAGACTGCCTTCAAAGGTAACCATCGGATTGAGGCGCATAATGCCTTGCGACAATACGGTTTTGCCGCTGCCGCTCTCGCCGACCAATGCCAGTTTGCGGCCAGGTTGCAGGGTAAGGTTGATATCGTGCAAAACTTGTTTGCTCGGAAAGGAGCCGTTTAGGTTTTCGATTTCGAGTATAGGTGTAGTCATGGTCGTGGCCGTCTGAAAAGTTTGTTGATGACAGATTTTCAGACGGCCTGCATGAATCAAGGGGCCGTCTGAAACAGCGGTTTAGTCTTGAAACTGTTCTTTAAGTTTGCGTTTTAATACTTTGCCGGTGGCATTGCGCGGCAGCTCGTCTTGGAAGATGACTTGTTTGGGGATTTTAAAGTTTGCCAACAGGCCGCGCAGGTGGCTGCGGACTTCGGCTTCTTCCAGTTTCATGCCTTCTTTGAGTTGGATAAAGGCAATGATTTCTTCATCGGCGTATTGGTCTCTCACGCCGATTACGGCAGTGGCTTCCACGGCTTCGAGTTTGTAAATGGCTTCCTCGATTTCACGCGGATAGACGTTTTGGCCTTTGGAGATAATCAGGTCTTTTTTGCGGTCAACGATGAAGATGAAGCCGTCTTCGTCTATGGTGACGAAGTCTCCGGTTTTCAGCCAACCGTTAACAATGGTTTCATCTGTGGCATCAGGCATATTGAGGTAGCCTTGCATCACCGAGTCGCCTTTGATGATGAGTTCGCCCACTTCGCCGCGCGGCACTTCGATCAATTCGTCATCGACAGCTTTCACGGTGAGGCCGGGCAGGGCAACGCCGACGCTGGCGGTTTTTTGGCGGTCGGGCGTATTGACGGCCACAACGGGCGAGCATTCGCTCAAGCCGTAGCCTTCCAGCAATTTGGCGCGCGGGAATTTGGCTTTAAAGTCGTCGATGGTTTGTCCGGCCAGAGGCGCACCGCCGCTAATAAACAGACGGACGCGGTTGAACCATCTGAAATACCAAGGGATTTTAGTTTTGCTCATGGCGGTGTAAACGGCCGGTACGCCGAGGAAAATGGTAGCGCGTTTGAGTAAAACCTGTTTCAACACGTTGGAGAACGGGAAGACGGATTTGACCAAAATAATCGAGCAGGCTTGATATATCGGCAGTAAAACCATGGCGGTCAGCGTAAAGCTGTGGAACATGGGCAAGAAGACGACGAAGCGGTCTTTTTGAGAAATTTGGAAAATTTGTTCGATGCCTGAAAGGTTGGAAAACAGGTTGCTGTAACTGATTAATGCGCCTTTAGGGTGGCCGGTTGTACCGGAGGTGTAGATAATGTGCGCCAAATCGTTGACGGACGGCTGACGGCTCAGATTCGGCTTGCCGGGGAATGTACGCGCGGCATCGAAATAGCTGTCATCGCCACTGGCGGCGTTGGTTTCACCAATCCAGATGATTTTATTGACTTTGGTTTTGGTTTTGATGTTTTTGAGTTCTTTGGCCAACGGCGCGGAGGCGAACATAAAGCGTGCGCCGCAGTCATTGAGGATGTAGGAAAATTCTTCGCTTTTCAAAAAGACGTTGAGTGGGACGGCTACCGCACCGATAGAGGTAATGGCGAAATAGGCGGCAATAAATTCGGGAGAGTTGGAAACGACAAGGGCAACCCTGTCGCCATATTGTACGCCTTCGTGTTGCAGATAGGCGGCGACGGTTTCTACTTCGCGTTTGAGGGAGGAATAGCTGATTTTTTCTTTGTCGTTGAAAATGACTGTGCCTTTACCGTTTTTTTGGCAGGCTGCGGTCAGCATAGCGTAAAAATTAGGGTGGGTGTGCATTTCGGAGTTTGTGTCCATATTGTGTCGATTGATGTACGGTTTCGATGAACCGTTTATTTCGAAGGATAGGTTTTACATCCTATCGGTAAAATAAGCAAGAGGCCGTCTGAAAATACTTTCAGACGGCCTTGCGCTTTGCTGGGCTTAGGAAAGCAATATTTTGAATTTAAACTTATTTATTCTGTTGATGGGAATATTCCCATTCTTCAAAAGTCTGCCGTTCGGAAGATAGCGCAAGCCGATTGCGTTTCTGTCTCAAGCCATTTTGAGTTTACCGTTGAGTTTGAGGCAGAATCCTGATGACGGATTGGCAGAGCCAATGTTTAGAGACTTTGAGACCTAGCCATTGTTCAGACGGCCATCGGGTACTTTCTTAAACAGGCGATAGAAATTGTCGCTGGTGTTTTGTGCCAATGTTTCTAAACTCTCGCCGCGTAGATTGGCTAAGAACTCGGCTGTATAGCGGACGTAGGAAGGCTCGTTTTGTTTGCCGCGTTTGGGAACCGGCGCGAGGAAAGGCGCATCGGTTTCTACCAAGATTCTATCGGCAGGGACGTATTTGGCGGCTTCCTGTATCAGCGGCGCGTTTTTAAACGTCACAATGCCGGAGAAGGAGATGTACATGCCTAAATCCAAAGCGGCTTTGGCAAAGGCGATGTCTTCAGAGAAGCAGTGAATCACGCCGGAATTAGTATGGCATTCTTTCAAAATCCGCAATGTGTCTTCGGCCGCATCGCGCGTGTGGACGATAACGGGCAGGCCGCTTTCGTTGGCGGCTTGGATGTGGTCGGCAAAGCGTTGATGCTGCCATGACAAATCGCCTTTGCACCAGTAATAGTCCAAACCGGTTTCGCCGATACCGACGATTTTGGGATGTTTGGCCGCTTCTACCATTTCGGCAATGGTAAATTCTTCTGCTTCTTGGCTGTCGGGATGTATGCCGATGGTGCAGTAGATGTGGTCGTTTGCCTGAGCAATGTCGAAGACTTCGGCAAAACTTTGTTTGCTGACGCTGATGGCAAGCGCCTGTTTGACGCTTTGCGCTTCCATATTGGCAAAGACTTCGGGCAGGCGGTCTTTTAAGCCGTCAAAGTTGAGATGGCAATGTGAATCGATTAAATACATGGTATTACAGGGTAAAAGTAGTGCGGTCGCTGCGCAGGCGCGGGCCAAGCTCGGCTTCGATCAGGTTTTTTGCCTGCAGGCAGCTTTCGTGTTCGGAGAATGCAAGACCTACGCCTTTGGGGCGGTGGGCCGAAGTGCGCGCCGGATTGATCCAAACGACTTTGGTTGGCAGGAAGCGTTTGGGATAGTCGGCGATTTCCACGGCCAAGAGAATGTCTTCGCCTAGGGAGAATACGTCATCGGTCGGTACGAACAGGCCGCCGTGTTCTAAAAACGGCATATAGCAGTTGTACAACAGATTGGGGTCTTTGAGTTGCAAAGCCAACATCTTCGCCGGAATGTCTTTTTTATTCATCATTGATTACCTGTTAGGGTTTGTTTTGCCAAAAATCTAAATATTCGATAAGCAGATACTCAAGCTGCATTTTAACACTCAAGGTATGGTATCCGTAAGGGTTGAGCGCGTTCAGACGGCCCAATAGGGCAAACAGCTTGCGTGAATCGGTTTTAGAGGCTGTCTGAAGCAGGGCTTGGGCATGGTGCGGATAATAAAGCGGCGCCATGTTTTGTTGTGCCAAGCCGACATCCATCAGCCACTTTTGCAGCCAGTCGATGAAAACGGCCAGCGGTTGTTTTTGTTTGTCGAACGCGGCGGCGTAGTCGAGTATGGCCAACAGGCGCGGGGCAGCCAGCAGCGTCAGCAACTCTTCGCGCAATGCATCCAATTCGGGAGTCGGTGTGAATAAAGGCGCGCCGCTGTGGAATGCCAACAAGGCTTCGGCATTTTCCACGCCCTGTTGGCGCAGGTATGCCGCAGCCTGCTCATGGGTAGGCGAGGGCAACACCATCTGGCGGCAACGGCTTTTGATGGTGGGCAGGAGTTTGTCGCGCGCATGGGTAACGAGCAGGAAAACGACGTGTTGCGGCGGCTCTTCCAGAGCTTTCAACAAACCGTTTGCCGCCTGTGTATTCATGCTTTCGGCCGGATGTACCAATACCACGCGCAGGCCGCCACGGACAGCGGTCAGGTAAATGTTTTCCACAATATCGCGCACGGCATCGATTTTGATTTGCAGGAGTTTGCGTCCCGTTTCCTCGCCTTCGGGCATTTCCGGCGTGAGTTCGTAAAAGTCGGGATGGGTGTTTTGGCTGAACAAATGGCACGAAGCGCACTCGCCGCATGGTTCATGACTGGACTTGGGCGATTCGCACAGCAATGCTTGCGCGACAAAGCGGGCAAACTCGGTTTTGCCAGTATTTTCTTTGCCGGTAAACAGCCAAGCGTTGGGACGGTTTTGCCAATGGGCGGCGAGCTGTTGCCATTGGGTTTCATGCCATGGGTAAATCATATCGTTTGGGAACTATAAGGTAGGTGGTTATTATACTCTCAGGCCGTCTGAAAAAGGTTTCAGACGGCCTTTAATAAACTGCCCAAAAATTAACCAAATATTGTTTTGCTTTGAAATATCAATGATTAAGCTGACTTATTCACAGCCTTTGCACACGCTTGTTTGGGGAAAATGTGCATTTTGTTTGGGAGTAAAGTTGTGCTTAAAATTTAGGCAGATGTGTTTTTTAATTTTAAATCAGACAGTAATCTGATTTATGCACAAGCTGTCCACGCGATTGAACAGTGAAAATGTGCATGGTGGGGATATATTTCAGACGGCCTTATTTGCTGCTTTTCAACAAAGCGGTCAAATCCCCGATAAATTTCGGTTCCCGTTTGATGAGGTAAACAATTAACGGAAGATTACCCACGGCAACAATCAAATACAGCAGCGTGATGCTGTCAAACAACATCAGCAAAACCGCGCTCAAAATGGCAGCCGACACCATAAACACGCCGTTGATGATGTTGTTGGCAGCAACAGCGTGGGCACGGAAGGTTTCGCTGCTGGCAGTTTGCAGCCAAGTGTAGAGCGGTACGGAGAAGAAGCCGCCGAAAAAGCCGATGGCCGACATCACGAGCATAATCGGATACGTTTGGGCTTGCGATAAAAACCAAATAATGCCGTTTAATTCGGTAAAGCGTTGGCCTTGGGTCAGCCACACCAGCAATAATCCACAGACCGTCAGCCCCAGAGTGCCGATGGTAACCAAGCCCAAAATCAGGCGTTCGTGGCTGAGTTTGGCGCATAACACCGAGCCGATGGCGATACCGATGGAGAACAGCGCCAACATCAGGTTGAACACATTATCGTTGCCGCCCAAATGGATTTGCGTGAACGTCGGCAGTTGGGTGGTATAAACCGAGCCGATAAACCAAAACCATGAAATACCGATGATGGACGTGAATACGGGACGATTGGCCGCCGCTTCACGAATCAGTGAATTCGTGCCTTTGATGATGTTCCATTCGATTTTTGTGTCCGGCATTTTAGCGGGTACAGACGGCATAAACAGGCTGGTCATCGTGCCGCCGATAGCGACCAATAACACCAAACCGCCAACAATATACGGCGGAACGCCTGCGACTGCGGTGCCCAAAATCTGGCCGAGCAAAATGGCGATAAACGTACCCGATTCAATCAGGCTGTTGCCCATAATCAGCTCTTTGTCGTTGAGGTAATCGGGCAAAATCGCGTATTTCAGCGGGCCGAACAAAGTCGATTGCGTACCCATGCAAAACAGGCAGATTAAAAGCAAAGGTGCGGATTGGATGTAGAAGCCATACGCCGCCACTGCCATGATGATTATTTCCAACAGCTTGATCCAGCGTGCCAAAACTGCTTTATCGAATTTATTGCTCAGCTGCCCTGAGAGCGCGGAAAACAGGAAGTAGGGCAGGATAAACAGCATTGCGCCTAAGTTTAGCATTTGGCTGGGCGGCAGCAAGTCGTTTTTGCCTAAACCGTAAAAACTGATCATCACGAATAATGCGGTTTTGAACACATTATCGTTAAACGCGCCCAAAAACTGCGTCCCAAAGAGCGGCGCAAAACGGCGGGTCGTGTGGAAATTCAGATTGTCTTTTTTAAGGCTCATTGTTTGGATTCTTTGTTTTCGTCTTTTTCGATCAGTTTTTCAGTGGAGTCGTCGTCCATCAAAATGCGGTGCGCAGGTCCTTCAAGGTCGTCAAACTGTCCGTTTTTACCCGACCACCAGAAAAACCAGCCGATGATAAAGGCCAAAATAATGCTGATGGGGACAAGGATAAACATACTTTCCATTACATCGCTCCGGTCAAATCGGTCAGGATAAAGGTTTTACCGCTGATGGTCAGGTATTCGTTGCGTAACGCACCGATATTTTTATCATCAAAAAACAATTCGATACGGTCTTTAACTACGCGCCAGTATTGCGGGATATCGGTTTGCTCAAAAGGTGATAATGCAGCCGCTTCGGCTACATCTCCGTTTTGCAGCTTGATTGCGAAGCGTCCGCTTTGCGGCGGATTTTGTGATTCATCGTCTGCCAACATAATAAAAAATCCGGCGTGTTCGCCGTCTTGAGTGTGGATACTGAAATAATGCATATCGGGGAAATCTTCAAATTTGCCGTCATTTTTTCAGACGGCCTAAAATAAAATTCCGTCCATTTTACATCAAATATTAAGTCAAGCAGCCGATTACATTTTTTGTTAGAATACGACGTTTACTTTGTTAATCTGTTCAGACCGCTACCCACTACGTCCCACAAGGGGTGCAACATAGCCGGAGCAGCAGTCAGGCCCCGACAAAAAATGCCGTCTGAAACCTCAAGGAGCATAAAATGACACAAAAATTAATCTTAGTTTTGAACTGCGGCAGCTCTTCCCTCAAGGGTGCTGTATTGGACAATGACAGCGGCGAAGTATTGCTGAGCTGCCTGGCAGAAAAACTCAATCTGCCTGATGCCTACATTACCTTCAAATTCAACGGCGAAAAACATAAAGTTGAATTGACTGCCAAGCCAGACCATACCGGCGCGGTAGAAGCCCTGATGGAAGAACTCAAAGCCCACGGCCTCGACAGCCGCATCGGCGCCATCGGTCACCGCGTCGTCAGCGGCGGCGAGTTGTACAGCGAATCCATCCTCGTTGACGACGAAGTTATCGCCGGCATCGAAAAATGTATTCCGCTCGCTCCTCTGCATAACCCGGCCCACCTTTTGGGTCTGCGCGCTGCACAAACCATTTTCAAAGGCCTGCCGAACGTTGTCGTATTCGACACTGCATTCCATCAAACCATGCCTGAACACGCTTACAAATATGCTGTTCCACATGAATTGTACGAAAAATACGGCTTGCGCCGCTACGGCGCGCACGGTACCAGCTACCGCTACGTTTCCGATGAAACCGCCCGTTTCCTCGGCAAAGACAAAAAAGACCTGCGCATGGTGATTGCCCACTTGGGTAACGGCGCATCTATTACCGCCGTCGCCAACGGCGAATCACGCGATACCAGCATGGGTCTGACTCCGCTGGAAGGTTTGGTCATGGGTACCCGCAGCGGCGATATCGACCCTTCAGTTTTCAGCTTCTTGGCTGAAAATGCCAACATGACCATCGCCCAAATCACCGACATGCTGAACAAAAAATCCGGCCTGCTCGGTATCTCCGGTTTGTCCAACGACTGCCGTACCATCGAAGAAGAAGCTGCCAAAGGTCATCCGGGCGCTAAACTGGCTCTGGAAATGTTCATCTACCGCTTGGCTAAATACATTGGCAGCATGGCAGTAGCAGCCGGCGGTTTGGACGCCTTGGTCTTCACCGGCGGTATCGGTGAAAACTCCGACATCATCCGCGAACGCGTATTGGGTTACTTGGGCTTCCTCGGTCTGCACATTGACCAAGAAGCCAACCTGAAAGCCCGCTTCGGCAATGCCGGTGTGATTACCACTACCGACAGCAAAGCTGTTGCCGTTGTGATTCCTACCAATGAAGAATTGATGATTGCACACGATACTGCCCGTCTGAGCGGCCTGTAATCCGTCATTATTGAAAACCTGCCCGAAAGGGCAGGTTTTTTATTGTGTATAGATGAAGAAAATTTTGAGAATATATTGAGAAAAGCCGGTAAACATTACGTTTGCCGGCTTTTCCGTTTGATCCACTCGCAGTTTCTGCGAATTCTCTTTTAAGTATTTTTCATAGGGTTGCATGAATGCTATTTCTTACCGTTCTTAATACCCTCACTCAACACCTGTTGAAAACGCTCGTAATCACAAAAGCCCTTTTCATCTTTTTCACAGCCTTTGAGCGTTAAAGCTGTTTGGTTTGGTGGTGTCGCTAAACTTAATGGCGTGGTGTTAATCAGCTGTTCGGTAGATTGATACACATAATCCAACTTAAATTTGAGCTTACCACTTGGTTTGTGCTTCCATACTTCAAATAGCAGCTTGCCACCGATTGGGATATTTTCCAATGAACCATCTAATTCATAAGGCTCAACACCTAATGCAGCCAGCAGAGCGACGATATTAGAATCGTGTCCAACCAATAAGTTAATTTTATTTTCGCTATTTAGCTGCTGCTGAATAAATGCCAATAACGGATATGATGCATTTTGTGCTAACGCTTCATTGTTTTTAAATAAAGTGCGGTAATATTCGTTTTTAATTTCGTTAATTGCGCGCCATTTTTCTTGGCTATCCACACGACCGTTTGCAATTTCAGAATCAGGCTTACCCACATAATGTGCGAGCAATAATGCACTGACAATTTTCTTCCCGGTGCTGATAGAACCCGTAATCTTGACCGACTTGCCGTCTTTGATACTGTATTCACCGACTTTTCCACCTAAATCACATTCGCCTTTTTGCAAGCAGTTTGGTGAATTTTTATAATCGATGATTTCACTCAATAGCGCATAATTTGGCGCTAATTTTTGCTGTAAAGCGGTTAAATCAACGTTATTTTTTGCAGATTCAATCAAAGCTTGGCTTGGATTGTGCGCCTGCGTGTTAAAAATTGGATCTTTTTCTGAACCAATTTCACCGTGATGTTGCAGTTGAACATTACAGCCTGCAAAAGCTCCCGCCACAATGGCCTGACCTGTTGCAATGGTGCGTTGCACTCCATTCGCATAAGCGAAAATACCTTCACCCGATGCACAACGATCTGTCGTTAATAATCCTTTATCAGCAAGCCATTGTCCTAAATATTGGCCGAAATAGGTTTCTAGCACTGTCCCTTTTGCCGTGAGATAACCAGATGGCACATCCCATTTTGCCCACGCATACGGGGAATATTTCGCCATTTCTTGCGGATCTTTTTCCACTGGTGAACGCAATCCGTGTCGGCTGAAAATCAATACTTTCTCTAATTCATAATCAGAACTTGAGGAAGTTTGACCATTTTCTGTTGCAAACGCACTACTTGCTAAAGCTGAGCCAAGCAAAAGTGCGGTGAATTTTAGGGTTATTTTTTTCATATTCGATACCTAATCATTTAATGTTGAAATTGAGCTATAAAAATTCAAGGCATATTTGGTGCCGTAAACTAACACCATAAATACTGCAACAATATTGACTACCGCTTAATCAGTGCAATATTAAGATACTGAGACCTTTGCAAAATTCCTTTTCCCC
>NZ_KV821255.1:0-366 GCF_001815615.1 Neisseria sp. HMSC075C10 | reverse complement strand
GTGATGTGGTAGCCGCCTTCGCCGGCAAAGAGACCGCTTTGGCTGCCGACGTTAAAAGACAGCCTGGATATTTTTCAGACTGTCTTTTTGAAGAGATGGAAGTTATTTGTTTCTCAATATCTCAATAAGGGCGGCTTTGGACTGGTAGAAGTCCAAATCAAATAATGAAATGCCTAAATGTTTGCAATATTCTTCGATCATCTCCACAGTCAGCCTGTTTTTTTTGAGTCTTTCGGTATATTTTTCTGTCTGTTCAAACGGCAGCGGCGTGCCATATTCCATAAACTCGACACGACTGGTTTCTTTATGCAGCATAACATTTCTGGTTTCGCAGTCATGACGGGAAACCTGTTTGCTGCCCTCATA
>NZ_KV821254.1:57113-86931 GCF_001815615.1 Neisseria sp. HMSC075C10 | reverse complement strand
TACGCCAGCTTTGATTTGACCGTACAGAGTCACATCAGCCATAGCTGCAACAGGCAGAGCTGCCAAAGTCAGAGCAATCAGAGATTTTTTCATTGCTGTATTCCTTTTCTATTGTGAAGAAATAACTTAAGCAGACCGGACAATCCGCTTAGGCTTACTTTATCGCTGGAATCAGCGATTCCATGACTGTCACTATAATTGTTCCTTTCTAAAAAAACAAACTTTATTCAATTCCCCCCCACCACCGCAGAAACTAAATAAAGGTAGAGACAACCCAAAAAATGGAAATTTATTATTTAAAATCAATGATAAATTTCTTCAAAATCAAGATTTGCATTTTTACAACACTTTATCAGTTTACACATCAATCACGCTATTTTGTTGCTTTTATACCAACAATCCACAGTTAGGCCGTCTGAAAATCATTACCTAGAACGCTCATCCACTCGGGCAAAGATAGCTGAGTTACCCCAAACTCATCAGGATAATCAACACCTGTTAAATACAGACCATCAGACATAAAAGTTGGCGGAGCCTTCAATCTGCTTTTTGCATGAAAGACCGACTCAAACTCATCTACACTGATTCTGCCACTACCTACGTACACCAATGCCCCCATAATATTGCGTACCATATGATGCAAGAATGCATTTCCATGCAAATCAAGGCACAGATAGCGAGAAGTTCCACTAATCTTTGTACTATATAGTGTCTTTATAGGGGACTTCGCCTGACATTCAGCCGCTCGAAAGCTAGAAAAGTCATGTTCACCCTCCAACAGGGCAGCAGCCTGCCTCATCAGATTTAAATCTAATTTCAAATGCGTCCACCCTACTCTGCCAACCAATAATGGGGAACGAACCGGTGAGGATTCCAATAAATAGCGATAATGGCGGCCATAAGCATCAAATCGAGCATGAAAATGAGGTGCAACTTTTTGCGCAACCAACACAGCAACACCATCAGGCAAATGTGCATTGACACCACGCACCCATGCTTGCTCCGGACGACTTACTGATGTATCAAAATGCACTACCTGGGCAGTTGCATGCACACCCGTATCCGTCCTTCCCGCAACAATGGTATTAATTCGCTCCCCTGCTATTGAAGATAACGCCTGCTCTAAGGCCGTCTGAACAGTCGGCAAATTTCCAGCCTGTTTTTGCCAACCATAAAAACGGCTTCCATCATAAGAGAGGGTCAAAGCCCAACGCTGCACGAGATGCCCAATTGTATTTGCTTGTTCAGTCATTTCTTATACTTCTTGTAAATTGATATTGTTGCCTACGCGTAAGTAACAAATATTAAAAAGGCGTGATCAACACACGCCTCCATCCATTATGTATTTCAGACGGCCTTCATCTTCAACCATCACATAAAGCTGAAATCTTACCCAACTGATAATAGACTCAGCCAAAATCTTGCTTTTTAATTTACCATAAAAAAGATGCCGTCTGAAACGGCATCTTCATTTTACTGGTACTTATACGCCAAGCTCTTTCATCAGTTTTTGGGCTTTATACAGAATATCTCCTTCAGCCTCTTCAATCAGCCCTTGCAATGTTTCTCGAGCCGCTTCAGGATCACCGATTTCGATGTACATCTTAGCCAAATCATATTTAGCTTCAAACGGTGCAGTTATTCCGACTGATTCTGAAACAAAGCCTCTGTCACTATTGCTTTTATCGGCAGCCACTGAAACATCTTCAGCTCCCCATTCCAATGCACCTTCTTCAATCACAAACTCAGAAGCAGCTTCTTCTTTCTCTACTTCTTCTTTGGTTTCTTGAATTTGCAAGTCTTGATCTTGCTTGATATCGAATGGCAACACATGGCCGTCTGAATCTTCAGGGGTATCTACCGTAAACTCGAGTGGCTCTTCATTTCGCGACTCGAAGACTTTTGTCTCTGTCGCAAAATCAAACTCAGCAAATGTATTTGCCTGCTCTTCTTTACGTTCAGGCATAACAACGGATACCGGCTGATATGGATTTTCCGGTTCAGGCTCGTACACGCTTTCTGTTGATTCGATACTATCCCAATCAGCATAGCGACGTTGCTCTGTCTCTGCATCATGCGTTACTGCACCTGAAAGAATACCTGTCTGACTATTGTCAATCTTACCCAAATCAAGTTTGACATCATTAATAGTGGAAGATTCTTCTACTTCATTGATAACCACATCATCTTCGAAATCATCTTCGATAAACAGACCGTCTTGAATTTTTTCAGACGGCGTTACTTTAGTTGCAGCAACCGCAGCAGCTGAAGCAGCAACATTTTTCCGTACGGCCTTCTCTTCATCCTTACGGCTTACAGGTGCTTCTTCCGGCTCATCTTTACGTTTACCGGCAGCTTTCAGCAACAACCAAGCAGCAATAAGGGCTGCACCACCTGCCAACAACCATTTCCATAAATTGCCGTCTGATTCGCTTTCTGTTTGCTCCGCGACAGAATCCGTGGTTGTAACAGGCTCAGAAGCCACTACATTCTCTTGGGCATCAGAAGCCATAGCTTCTTGAACATCGGACGCAGGAACAGTCGATGCGGCATTTTCATTAACAGCTGTAGATGCCGCTTGTTCTGTTTGTTCAGCTGAAGCTTGTTTCACTTCTTCCTGTTGCTGTGTATTTACGCCAGCATCTTTAACCTGGGCTTCAGTTTGAGTCTCAGGCTGAACAACAGGTTTTTCTGTTTTAGCTTCTGTTGCATTGACGGTTTCATTGCCTTTCTCTGTCGCCGTATTGGTTTTAACAGGAGCAGAAGCAGCCAAGCGTTGCAATTCGCTACGGTTTGGAATATTCAGTACTTTACCTGCCAACATACGGTTGGCATTATTATCGATAAATACATCCGGATTGGCATTTACCAAAGCCTGGATGGTTTGATCCAAGGTCATACCCTGAGGACGGATGCTGGACGCGATGGCAATCAGGGTTTCACCCGTACGTACCAAATGCTGCCTGCCTGAACGTGCAGCTGTGTCGTTTTTAGTAGGGGCCGTCTGAACTTGTTTTTTCTCAGCCTTACGCTGCACATCCTTACGCGCTTGAGCTGCCTGATTACCTGCTGCTTTATTGTTTTTAGTTACAGGCTGTTGGGCATTGCGTGTCGGCTCGGAGGATTGAGATTCAGTGGCCGGGCGGGTACGAACAGATGCAGCATCTTTAGAATCATATCCGGCCGGATCGATAATGGCGGTGTATTCACGCGATTGCGCGCCGACACCTACTTGGAAAACCAAAACAGGATCTTTGATGGCTTGAGAAGAGCGGATAGTAACGACTGCCTTATCGCCTGATTTGCGTACCGCCGCGCGCAAATTGCCATTTGAAATAGTGGCCTTACCGCCATTGAGCAGAGCCTGAGCTTCCTCACCAGTCACAGTGATACTGCCTGTAAAAGGCTCACCCAAATGAGATTGAACATTCAAGCCCCCCAAACCCGCAGAGGCACTGAGCGATGTCATTAAAGCGATAGAAGCTGTAATTAATTTAATATTGTGATGTTTTTTCAAAACGGATCCCCTGTTCGAAAATTATGGTACTAACCAATGTGCGCGCATTTAACCATATATTTACTAGATATTACGTCATGATATATTTTTAACCTATTCCTGCCAAGCAATAGAGGCTATTCAGCCTAAAATTCCTTAGCAAATCTATTACTTTTGCATGCTTGTGTTTCTTTTTTACAAATTTCGCCAACCCAAAACAAATATTTTATATAAATATATGTGGTGTTGAAGTTAAGGGGAAAGGTGCAAAAAAACACATCTCCCTGTATGATTAGCATTTACTCAATTAGTTTCATCATTAACATATGAAAGTTTTGAGCGACTTATTCGCCGTATTCTTATTTTTCATTACATACATCATCACCAAAGACATGATTGCCGCCACGGCTGTTGCGGTTGTAGTCGGCATTGCCCAAGCTGCGCTGACCTTTTGGAAACACCGCAAGCTGGACACCATGCAATGGATCAGCCTGATTTTGATTGTCTTTTTTGGCGGTGCAACGATTTTACTGAAAGACAACCGCTTCATCATGTGGAAACCGACCGTTCTGTTTTGGATCGGCGCGATCGTCATGCTGTTTAGTCATCTTGCCGGTAAAAACGGGCTAAAAGCCGTGATGGGTAAAGAAATGCAGCTTCCTGATTTTGTATGGACGCGCCTGACTTATGCATGGATTGGTTTCCTGATTTTTATGGGGGCTGCCAATCTCTTTGTCTTTACGTATTTTCCAGACCAATGGGTCAATTACAAATTGTTTGGCACATTGGGTTTCACAATCATTTTTTCTATCGCACAGGGCATGTATCTGATGCGTTTCCAGCCTAAGGAGAACCAATAATGGAATATTTCATGCTTTTGGCCACTGATGCCGAAGATGTCCACGAAGCACGCATGGCGGCACGCCCCGCGCATTTGGCACGTTTGGAAGAATTGAAAGCGCAAGGCCGTCTGCTGACTGCCGGCCCCAATCCCCTGCCGGATAATCCGGAACGCGTTTCCGGCAGCCTGATTGTGGCTCAATTTGAATCTTTGGACGCTGCACAAGAATGGGCCGAACAAGACCCTTACGTCGATGCCGGCGTATACGCCGAAGTCTTGATCAAACCCTTTAAAGCCGTGTTCAAATGAGCAATATGCGTCAAATTATCGAGGAACGCCTGCAGGCACTTGAGCCTGAGTTCTTCGATTTTGAAGATGAGAGCCATCTGCACGCCGGCCATGCCGGCAATAAAGGCGGCGGGCATTATGCGATATTGGTGGTCAGCAACGCATTTGAAAATATCGGCCGCCTCCAACGGCAACGTATGATTAAGCAGCTTTTACAAGACTTGTTTTCAGACGGCCTGATTCATGCACTCAGCATCAAAGCAACCACGCCGGACGAATACTTCCATTAAGATTACCGCCCAAACTTTGATTTCCAATCATTAATTTAGAAGAGAAATACGATGAAAAAAACCTACTTTGCTTCAGCCTTGATGCTCGCTCTGACTTCCGGCACCCTGTTTGCCCAAACTTTGGTTACCGTCAACGGCCAAGCCATCGACAGCAGCGTGATTGACGACCAAGTGGCTTCCGTACGCGCCAGCAATCCTAACATTCAAGATACGCCTGAATTGCGTCAAATGCTGACTGAACGTCAAGTTATCAGCACTGTTGTTACCCAAGAAGCCAAAAAATTAAAACTGGATCAAAGCGCTGAATTCAAAGCGGCACTGGAGCAAGCACGTGCCGATGCCGCCAAGCAAGGAGCGGATAAAAAGCCCACATTCAAAACCGAATGGGCGGCTTTTGAAAATGATTTGTTAGGCCAAGCTTTCGCGGCACACATCATCCGCCAATTTCCTGTTCAAGAAAAAGATGTTAAAGCCGCTTACAATGATTTCAGCAACTTCTATAAAGGCACCCAAGAAGTCCAGCTGGGCGAAATCGTAACCGACAGCAACAGCAATGCCCAAAAAGCCATTGCCGACTTGGACGCGAAAAAAAGCTTTGCTTCGGTATTGAACCAATATTCAATTGATGAAGCAGCCAAAAAAGCCGGCGGCATCCCTAAAGCTTATGTTCCGCTCAAAGATTTACAAGAATCAGCACCTCCGCTTTATGCAGCCGTCAAAGACCTGAAAAAAGGCGCGCACACTAAAACGCCGCTGCAAAACGGCAATCTGTATGCCGTTTTCTACGTCAATGACCGCCGTAATGTTACCGTGCCTTCTTACGAAGCCTCTAAAAACGAGATTGGCAGCGATTTACAGGGTGCCCGTGTTGATGCGGCCATTCAATCATTACTGAAAAAAGCCAGCATCAAAGTCAACAAATAATATAACGTGCCCGCCGTTTATAGCGGCGGGCAATAAGGAATCCACATGAACATCAAGCCCAAAACTGCCGTTTTGGCCATCCTTACCCTGTCAACGATCGGCTTGGCAACCGCCAAAGCACCTGAAATCGATCCCGCCCGCATCGACAGCATGGTTGCCGAAGTATTGAGACAGGCCGACCAGCATCCCAACCAGACTGCCAAACCCGATGGTCAGGCAATCCGCAAAGATGTGGTTACACGCTTGCAGACTTTGGAAATATTGAAAAATGAAGCCTTCAAAGCTGGTTTGGACAAAGATGCGGAAGTACAGAATCAGTTCAAAAACGTTGAAGCTGAGTTCTATGCCAACCAATACGCTGCTTATCTAGAACGTCAAACCGCAGTTGACGATGCCGAGTTGCGCCGTTTCTACGACCAGCAAACACGCATTATCAAGCTGCAACAAGTCAGCTTTGCCTCAGCCGACGAAGTACGCGCCGCGCAAGAACTGCTGCTAAAAGGCTTGTCATTCGAAGAGCTGATGAAGCGCTATCCTAACCCAGAACAAGAATTTGACGGCTTCATTTCTCCGCAACAGCTCCCTCCCCAACTGGCCGTTGCTTTTGCCGACATGAACCGGGGCGATGTAACGCACGAGCCGATTCAAATGGAAAACCGTTTTTATCTGTTTAAACTCAGTGCAGTAGAGCATGATCCGAATGCCGAACCTTTCGAGCTGGTACGCAACCAAATTGCCCAAGCTGTCAAACGGCAAAAAGTTAATAATCAGATCGAACGCATCTTAAAAGAAAACGGCATTAATCCGTAAATTGATTCAATGGTTTCAGGCCGTCTGAAACCATACTCCAACCCAAAGGGCGTGTCTTTTACGCTCTTTTTCACAAACTTCTTTATATCCAAAAACATCATGCGCGCCGTTATTCAAAAAGTTACCCAAGCCAAAGTTGACGTTTTGTCCGAAAACTCCCGCGAAACCTGCGGAAAAATCGACAACGGATTTATGATATTGCTCGGCGTTACCCACGCCGATACGGAAGCAGATGCCAAATACATTGCGGACAAAACCGCCAACCTGCGTATCTTTGAAGACGAAAACGGCAAATTAAATTTATCGCTCAAAGATGTCGGCGGCTCGATATTATTAGTTTCCCAATTTACTCTTTACGCCGATGCGCGCAGCGGCCGCCGTCCGTCCTTCTCCAATGCCGCCCCTGCCGAACAAGCGGATAAGCTTTATCAATATACCGCGCAACTTTTGCGCGAACATGGACTGACTGTCGAAACCGGCAGATTCCAAACCCATATGCAGGTTTCCCTTTGCAATGACGGGCCGGTTACCTTATTGCTTGATTCGCAAAAAACATTCTAAATCTCATCAAAAAAGGCCGTCTGAAAGATTTCAGACGGCCTTTTCATTTCTGTTCATTATTAAATCAAGCCTTGCACTTTTACCCAGTTCACAATATCTGCCTCAACGGCTTCAGGCGAACCCGGATTGTCGATTTTAACGCCGTACTCATCCGCACCCAGCTCTTCCAAAATCTCCAGCTGCGAATCCAGCATTCCGGCTTTCATATAATGCCCCTGACGCGACAGCATACGTTCGAGATTGATTGCTTGAGGCGGAGTCAGATGGATAAAAGCCACCTTCCCTTCCGCACCACGCAGAATATCGCGATAGTGATGCTTGAGTGCGGAACAAGTAACGATGGAATATTTTTCCCCGTTTTTTGCCTGCTCCGTCATCCAGTCACGCAAATTGCCCAGCCAAGGATAGCGGTCTTCATCCGTCAGCGGAATACCGGCACCCATTTTGTCGCGGTTGGCTTGGGTATGGAAATCATCGCCTTCGGCATAGGGACATTGATCAAGATATTTTTGCAATGAGAGTGCGGCCGTGGTTTTACCGCAACCGCACACTCCCATCATGACAAAATGTGTCGTCATTTTTCTACTCCTTGTTTATCTGAATTTTAACGGTATTTGAAAACAGGCGGATTGTGTTATCTCAAAACACTATACGCCGGCCATTTTCGATTAAACCAAGATAAACAACACTGACGATAAAGCAAAACCGATGAGTGCGATAAGTGTTTGGTTGACCGTCCATGTCTTCAAGGTCGTCGGCACATCCATATCCAACAGACGGCCGACAAGCCAGAAGCCTGAGTCGTTAAAGTGGCTGCAACCGACGGAACCTGCCGCTGTCGCCAATACCACGCAAGTAATCTGCCAATCGCTGAAACCTGCCGCCGCAACGGCCGGCGCCATCAATGCGGCAGCGGTAGTCAGGGCAACAGTTGCAGAACCTTGCGCAATACGCAAAGCCAAAGCCACCAAGAAACAACCCAGCAAAACAGGAATACCCAAGTCCGCCATGCTGTCGGCCAAAGCCTTACCGATACCGGAAGCACGCAATACGCCGCCGAACATACCGCCCGCACCGGTAATCAAAATAACCGAGCAAACCGGGCCCAATGCGCCATCAATGGTTTTCTCCAAAGCGCTGGCTTTTTCGCCACGTTTGCTGCCCAATACATACAGGGCTACCAAAACAGAAATCAGCAAAGCAATCGGTGTAGAACCGAGCATTCGTGCAAACTGCACCCAGCCTTCATCCGCACTGACCATTTTCTCGCTGATCAGAGTAGACAAACCAGTATTCAAGAAAATCAACAACATAGGAATCAGCATAATGCCGATGACTGTAGATGCTTTTGCAGGCGCTTTCGGTTGGTCGTTATCTTGCGTACCGCCGCTGAGCAGATCAGGAACGGGCACATGAATGCTGCGACCCAAAACTTTACCCAATAAATAGCCGCTGAAATACCAAGTAATCAAGGTAACAGGTAAACCCAAAATCAGCAGTTGACCAATATTTGCACCATAAAATTCAGAAGCGGCAATCGGGCCGGGATGAGGCGGCAGGAAGACGTGCATGACGGAAAATGCGCCAATAGATGCCAACGCATAGGGCAAAACAGTTTGCTTCATGCGGCGTGCCGTTGCAAACACAATCGGCAACATCACCACCAAACCGGCATCAAAGAAAATCGGAAAACCGAAAATCAAAGAAGCCACGCCTAAGGCAAACGGCGCACGTTTTTCACCAAAAATCCGAATCAGCGCATCCGCCAAAGATTGGGCACCGCCGGAAGTTTCCACCAAACGGCCGAGCATTGCGCCCAAACCGACCAGCAACGCCACGCTGCCGAGCGTACCGCCAAAGTTTTTGACCAACACATCATTAATGATACTGCCCATAGGCAGGCCTGTTACGATAGCAGTCAGCAGGCTGACCAATACCAACGTCAGCAAAGCATGAACACGCAGTTTCACAATTAAAATCAAAATCAGCAAAATTGCCGCCGCCGCAATACCGAGCAAAGTACCGGCACTCAGCGTTTGAGTCCAACCATCCATTTTGAAGCCTTTCTCTGTAAGAAAAATACAAATTTATTAATGTTTTTTAACATATATGAATACGATAACACATTTATCCATGAAATCGTATGGCTAAATCCGGCCAAAATATAAGCACCTATTTTTCCAAACCCTTTTTGTAAGATGCTTGAAAATAAGGAGGACAAAGAAAAACAAGAGCAATAAAAAGGCCGTCTGAAAAGTAGTTTATTTTCAGACGGCCTGACATTATGCTTCTCAATAAGATAGAAACAGATGGCTTTTTCAAAGATCTGAAACCAAGCCCCTCGGTTATACCTGGGTAAAAATTACCTCGTTTTCCAAACGTGATTTCGGCAATTTGGCATTAAAATCATCTTCGGCGCGATAGCCCAATGCGACAACGGCAACAGCACGATAACCTTTTTCAGCCAAACCAAATTCTTGATCCAAAACAGCCATATCCACCCCTTCCAACGGAACGGCATCCACACCCAAGGCCGCAGCGGCAAACAGGGTGAAGCCCAAATTAATATGAACTTGTCTCGACAACCATTGGGTTTCGTCTTGCATTTGCTTGCGGTGGATACCCAAGAAAGTGCGGCGCGCATTATCGCCCATTTGCTTATTTTCGGCCGTAGCAAAACGTCCGTCTTTATCTTCCTGTTCCAACACGCCTGCCAAATAGTCATCATCGGCATGCACCCGCGCCGCAAATACGATTACATGTGAAGCGTTGATGATTTTGGGCAGGTTGTACGGAAAATTTTCTGCAGATTTGGCTACCCGTGCTTTCCCTGCTTCATTATCTGTAATCACAAAATGCCAAGGTTGGATATTGACGCTGGAAGGACTGTAGCGCAGTGCCGCTTCGATTTGGGCAAAATCTTCGGCTGAAATTTTTTTGGAGGCATCAAAAGATTTGGTGCTGTAACGTTTTTGTACGATATCCTGAACATTCATCATGTTGTTCCTTAAAATTTAAAACTGTCATAAACACAAAGGCCGTCTGAAAAATCCTTCAGACGGCCTTTATTCTCAAATTTCCGCCGGCGGCTGCGGTGTATCCTCATCTTCCTGCTGCGTTTTGGCCTTGGCAAAACGGCTGAACCAAATGCCGGCTTCGTAGAGCAGAATCAACGGAACGGCAAGCAGGGTTTGAGAAATTACGTCAGGCGGCGTGATGATTGCGGCCACGATAAACGCACCCACGATAACATACGGACGGGCGTTCTTAAGCTGAGCGGTCGAAACAATACCCATTTTTGCAAGCAATACCACAACAACGGGCACTTCAAACGTCGTACCGAATGCAACAAACATGCCCAAAATAAAGGACAGGTATTTGTCGATATCGGTCGCCATATTGACGCCGACAGGGGTTACACCGGCCAAGAATTTGAAAATAACGGGAAACACCAGGAAATAGGCAAACGCCATCCCAACGAAGAAGAGCGTCACGCTGGACAACACCAGCGGCGTAATCAAACGCTTTTCGTTTTGGTATAAGGCCGGGGCGACAAACGCCCAAACTTGATACAGCGTGTGCGGCAAGGACAGCAGAAACGCCGCCATCAAGGTAACCTTGACCGGCACAAAAAACGGCGCGATCACATCGGTCGCAATCATGCTGGTATCTTTAGGCAGATTGGCCATCAATGGTTCGGCAACAAAGGTATAGAGCTGCTGGGCAAACGGCATCATGCCCAAGAAGCAGACGACGATACCGATGACGATCCACATCATGCGGCGGCGCAGCTCGAGAAGATGCTCGATAAGCGGTTGGACGGGTTGTTCGTGTTGAGGTTCGGACACCGGTTGACTCACTTTTTACTTACGGACGCGCAGTTTGGGCTTGGCGTGGAATTTCGGGCGCATATCGCGTTTGCGGCTCATCGCCTGCTTACGCAAAGAAGTCGTATGCAGCGGAGGAACATCGGCAGCAGGAGATTCGATATAGCTGACTTCTACCACAGGAGCTGGGGAAACCGAAGCCGTCAAATACTCACGCCAAGCGCGGTCTTGCTCGGATTCGGCATTTTCAGCCTCGACAAGCTCTTGGGTTTGCACTGCCCCACCCTGCTCAGAAGCTTGGGCCGCACTTTCATTTTCAGTGCTGCTTGAAGCCAGATCAGGCAATGGATTGCCCAACTCATCCACACCAAAATCGGCAGGCGTTTTCTGCTCAGGCAGGCGCTCCCACGGCTTGAGGCCGTCTGAAATATCGCTCAGATTTTTTTGTGCATCATCGCCCAAGTCTTTGATACCGTCGCGAAACTCCGAAGCGGCGGCTTCAAATTCCTGCTTGACTTTGCGCAATTCGTCCAACTCAGCCTGAGTGTTGAGTTCCTGCTTGACGTTGTTGACGAAGCCTTGCAATTTACCAACCAAACGCCCGGCCGTGCGCGCGGCTTGCGGCAGACGTTCGGGGCCTAACACTATCAGGGCGACAACGCCGACCAGCAGCAATTCGCCCAAACCGAAATCAAACATGGATTATGCTTTGTCTTCGTCTTTTTTGTGTTCGATGACTTCGTCTTTTTTGGCATCTTTGCCGTCTGTACCTTCGTTCAGGCCTTGTTTGAAGTCATGCACTGCACCGCCGAGGTCTTTGCCGACGTTGCGCAATTTTTTGGTACCGAATACCAAAACGACGATAATCAGTACGATAATCCAGTGCCAAAGAGAGAAGCTACCCATGATAAATCCTTGAATTTGTTTAATTTAAAAAGAAATAATAATTATACGGGCGTACCCATGATATGAATATGCAGGTGGAAGACTTCCTGTCCGCCGCCTTTACCTGTGTTGATTAGGGTTTTGAAACCGTTGGTCAAACCTGCCTCTTGGGCGATTTGAGGGACTTTCAACATCATTTTACCCAACAGGGTTTGATGTTCGGCAGTGGCGTGTGCCAGTGAATCGAAGTGCACTTTCGGAATCAACAGCAGATGTACCGGCGCGGCGGGACGGATGTCTTTAAAACAAAGCATCTCATCGTCTTCGTAAACGGTTTGTGCCGGAATATCTTTGGCGGCGATTTTGCAGAAAATACAATTATCCATAATGGCTCCAATGGCCGTCTGAAAACGGGTGCAACGGGTTTCGCTAAACAAAGTGAAATCGTTTTTGCCCCAAGAGACGGATTCTGAAACAGGTCAAATACGGGATTGTAATATAAATTCAAGATTCTTTGCGAGAAGCTTTTTCCACCAATCCCGACAAACCTTGACGGCGCGCAAGCTCGTTGACCACATCTTCGGCGCGCAATCCGTGATGCGCCAATAAAACCATGGTGTGAAACCACAAATCCGCCACTTCGTAAACCAAATGTTCGCCACCGCCATCTTTAGAGGCCATCAAGGTTTCACCCGCTTCCTCGATGACTTTTTTCAAAATCTTGTCTTCGCCTTTGTGCAACAGTTGGGCAACGTAAGAAGCATCGGGATCGCCGCCTCTGCGCGAATCGATGACGTTTTGGATTTGGGTAAGGATGGTATCGGTCATGGTCGGTTTCTCTTATTTCTTTCAGACGGCCTTAAGAATGTTTATGTCCGTAAATTGCTTCTTCGTCTTTCAACACGGCATCCACTGTCTGCCATGCACCCTCTTGCCAAACTTTGTAAAAGCAGCTTTCACGCCCGGTATGACAGGCAATGCCGCCGTTTTGTTCAATCAACATAACCACAGCGTCGCCATCGCAATCCAGGCGCAATTCGTGTACTTTTTGCGTATGCCCCGACTCTTCGCCCTTCATCCATTGTTTTTGGCGGGAACGGCTGTAATAGTGGGCAAAACCGGTTTCTACGGTTTTTTGCAGGGCTTCTGCGTTCATCCAGGCAACCATCAGCACACGGTGTGTCTGCCAATCTTGGGCAATCGCGCAAACCAAACCTTTTTCATCAAATTTTACGGCATTCAGCAGCGTTTCGTTTATGTTCGACATTCGCGTTTTTCTCCCATATTTTTCAGACGGCCTTTGGGTAGCAATCACAAACGCACTTCAATTCCTGCTTCACGCATGGCCAGTTTCGCTTCGCGGATACTCGCTTCGCCAAAGTGGAAAATACTGGCGGCCAATACCGCATCAGCCTTACCTTCTTTAATACCGTCCACCAAATGCTGAACCGAACCGACGCCGCCGGAAGCAATGACCGGAATATCGACCGCTTCGCTGACCGCGCGTGTCAAAGGCAGATTGAAACCTTGCTTGGTGCCGTCCCGGTCCATGCTGGTCAGCAAAATCTCGCCTGCGCCGCGCCGCTGCATTTCGACAGCCCATTCCACCGCGTCCAAACCGGTCGGATTACGTCCGCCGTGGGTAAAGATTTCCCAACGGGTGTTTTCAGGGTTGACCGCTTTGGCATCGACAGCAACGACAATCGCTTGCGAACCAAAAAAACCGGCCGCTTCGTTTACCAACTCAGGATTGGTTACAGCGGCCGTATTGATGCTGGCCTTATCGGCACCGGCATTGAGCAGGCGGCGGATATCGGCAACCGTACGCACACCGCCGCCGACGGTTAATGGAATAAAAACTTGCGAAGCGACCGCCTCGATAACGTGCAAAATAGTATCGCGATTGTCGCTGGAAGCGGTGATGTCCAAAAAGGTCAACTCATCCGCGCCTTCATCGTTGTAGCGTTTGGCAACGTCAACCGGATTGCCTGCATCGCGCAAACCCAAAAAGTTGACGCCTTTTACCACGCGGCCGTCTTTTACATCCAGACAAGGAATAATTCGTTTTGCCAATGCCATACCCAATACCTCTTATCCGTTATCAGGCCGTCTGAAACCGTCAGGCCAAAAATTTGCCCAACCAATCCGGCAAATGTTGCAACAATTGAAAATAACCGATACCGGCCATCATCGCCAACACGCAGGAAATAATAAAATTGCTGTCGATACGGCCGACAATGGCGAAAATCAACCCGGCAAATGCCCATATTATCCCGTTGAAAATCATCCAATAGGTATCGATAATCGGCAAATCAAACGCCGTCAGCTGCCGCAATATCACTGCAATCAGTGTAAACCACAAACTTTCGCTTAGCGGATACACTTCGCGGTCGGATGACCAGATAATCCAAAAACCCAAAACAAACGCTTCAAGCATACTAATCCCTTAATAAAAAAATATCGATTGGGTTATTTTTATAATTATTTCAAACAGATATAAACCCATGACCTATACAGGCAATCCCTTTGAGTGCATTTTTGTGTGCTGCGTCAGCCGCTGCGTTTTAATGGCCTGCAAGGTCTTATCCGCATAATCCGACACATTTAAGCTAAAGAATCGGCCAGTTTTTGCGCCTGTGCAAAATCAATGCTTCCCTCGTAAATTGCACGGCCGGTAATCGCTCCGCTCACACCTTCTTTTTCGACGGCACACAATGCGCGGATATCATCCAAATTCGTCAAACCGCCGGAAGCGATAATCGGGATATTCACGGATTGGGCCAATTTGACGGTAGCTTCGATATTCACGCCGCTCATCATGCCGTCGCGGCCGATATCGGTGTAAATAATGCTGTTGACGCCATCGTCTTCAAAACGTTGGGCCAAATCGACGACATGATGTTCCGTTACCGTTGCCCAACCGTCTATCGCCACCATACCGTCTTTGGCATCCAGGCCGACAATAATCTGCCCCGGAAATTCCTTGCATGCTTCGCGCACAAATTCAGGATTTTTTACCGCAGCCGTGCCGATAATCACATCAGTCAAACCCAAATCTAAATACTTTTCAATGGTTTCCAAATCACGGATGCCACCGCCAAGCTGTACCGGAATATCTTTGGCCACGGCAGCCAAAATTTCTTTAATCGCCGGAAAATTTTGAGGAACGCCTGCGAATGCGCCGTTCAAATCAACCAAATGCAAACGGCGTGCGCCTTGGTTGCGCCAATGCAAAGCCATCTCTGCCGGCGAATCGGAAAACACCGTCGCCTGCTCCATCAAACCTTGTTTCAAGCGGACACAACGTCCTTCTTTCAAATCAATGGCAGGTATCAACAGCATTTTTTTCTCCTCTATTCAGTTTCAGTATATTTTACACAAATTAGCGATTTTTAGCAGATTTATGTTAAAAACCTCAAATCTGCCAATTTAAAAAATTCCGCAGCAGCAATAATCCTGCCTGATGACTTTTTTCCGTGTGAAACTGTGTGGCAAACACATTGTCTTGACCGACAATGCAGGCAAATTCATTCGGATATTCGCTGACGCCTAAAACAATCTCTTCATTTTTCGGCGCAAAATAATAGCTGTGAACAAAATAGAAATATTCGTTCTGCCCAATGTCTTGAAACAAAGGATGCGGGCGGGTTTGACGTATTGTATTCCAACCCATATGCGGCACTTTCAGACGGCCTCCCTGTGCATCGGTTTGATTGGGCAAAAACCGTTTGACTTGGCCTTCAAACCAACCCAAACCATCTGTATCGCCTTCTTCGCTGTGTTCAAACAATAATTGAGCACCTACGCAAATTCCAAAAAACGGCTTGTTTTTCAGGCCGTCTGAAACCGCCTCGCCCAAATCGCTTGCCTTCAGCGCCGACATACAATCCGGCATGGCACCCTGCCCCGGAAAGATAACCTTATCTGCCGCCATCACCTCTTCTGGCCGCGAAGTCAGATAAACCTCGGCATTTTGATTGGACAAGACCTGCGCCGCCTGAACAGATTTGAATACTGAGTGCAGGTTTCCCATTCCATAATCGACAATCGCTACTTTCATTGTTTCTCCTCAGGCCGTCTGAAAACATTTAATGATTAATATAATAATAAGAATGATTGTAGCAAAAGATGGTTTAAAACAAAATATTGCCACCATACAAGATGAATAATAAAGGCCGTCTGAAATCCCGATCGGTTTCAGACGGCCTTTATTCATTCACACGATGCCTTATTCTTCAGACGCGGCTTCTGCTTCTTCTTGAACAGACTCTTCACTCAACGTGCCTTTGGTAGAAGGCGTTTGACCCATCATGTGCGGATCGTATTCGACCGCCATGCGCAATGCACGGCCGAAGGCTTTGAAAACGGTCTCGGCTTGATGATGTGCATTACGGCCGCTCAAGTTATCGATGTGCAAGGTCATCATGCTGTGATTTACAAGGCCGTGGAAAAATTCTTCAAACAAATCGACATCAAAACGGCCGATCAGGGCGCGGGTAAAGTCAATGTTGTACACCAAGCCAGGGCGGCCGGAAAGGTCGATGACTACACGGCTCAACGCTTCATCCAGCGGAACATAGGCATGGCCATAACGGGTAATGCCGGCTTTATTGCCAAGCGCTTGTTTCAGGGCCTGACCCACCACGATACCGATGTCTTCAACCGTATGATGGTCGTCAATGTGCAAATCGCCTTTGCAGGTAATATCCAAGTCAATCAAACCATGACGCGCCACTTGGGCAAGCATGTGTTCAAGGAAAGGAACGCCGGTATCCAAGCGATATTTGCCGGTACCATCAAGATTGAGGCTGACGGTAATTTGGGTTTCGCAGGTATTACGAGTAACGGTAACAAAACGGCCTTCGGTTGAAACACCAGTTTCTGCTGCTTCGACAGTTTGTTTTTCCAAACGCGCCGCTTCAACCGCTGCTGCTTTTTCTTGATCTTTGCTGTGACCACGGTTCAGCCAGCCTTTGCGTTTGTGCATACCGGATTCCAACTTCGCAGCCAGGCTCGGACGAATGCCGCGTGCAGACTCATCGCCTGCTTGTTGTTCCAAACGGCGTTTGAGCTGAGACAAAGAGGCGGAGTTTTCATAACCGCACGCGCGTGCAAGCTTGGTCAATGAGCCGGCTTCTTCAACCAGTAACAGAAAATTGGTCAAATGCAGTTGAGCTTTGTTCATAATGGTAGTTTCCTTGAAATCAAAGATTGGGGTAAAGGTTTCTAATAACCGCCAAGACGGCATCATTTTGCGCTGCCGAGCCTATGGTTATGCGGACACACTGATCCAAAAGCGGATGGCTGCCATGCAGTTTTTTAATCAGTATGCGGTTTTGCTTCAATGTTTCAAACAGCTCGTTCGCATCAGGAACGCGAACGGTAATAAAGTTGGCTTCGCTCGGAAAAACTTCCAAACGGTTTAATTTCAACAATTCATTCATCACGCGCGAACGATCGTTTTTTAATGTATCAATGTTTTGCTGAATAATTTGATGATGTTTCAATGAGAATTTTGCCGCCGCCAAGCTTAATTGATTCATATTGTAAGGCGGAAGGATTTTGGCCAGTTCACCTATAATGCTTGGACTTGCCGCTGCATATCCCATCCGCAAGCCGGCAAAGCCGATTTTACTGATGGTGCGCATTACGACCAGGTTTTCGACTTCGCCCGCCCACGGAAGGAAACTGTCATGATGAAACGCACCATATGCCTCATCGACAACCACAATGCCGGTTGCCGCACGAATGACCGCCTCTACTTCTTCTCGCTTAAAGCACACGCCGGTAGGGTTATTGGGATAGGCAATAAAAATTAATGACGGCCGATGTTGCTCGATAGCGGTCAAAACGGCAGGGAGATTTAAAGAAAAATCCGGATTTAAGGGAACGCCGACATATTCCATGCCATAAAGCGCGGCATTATGACGATACATAACAAAACTTGGCTCAATACCCAATACACGCGCATTTGGTTTGGCAATCAGCATAGTCAAAAATTGGATAAGCTCGTCGGAGCCGTTACCCAACGCGATTTCCGCTTTATCGGGAATACCGAAAACCTCCCTCAATTCTTCATAAATGCCGCTCTTGGCAGTATGGGGATACAAATGAATCGGCGCCTGCTTTGCCAAGTCCGCCCATTCCGATAATAAAGATTCATACCCGGCGAAAGGATGATGCGGACACTCCATGGCGTCCAACTTAATAAAACCTTCCGGCAAATCGGCAACCTGATAGGCTGTCATTACTTTAATATCATCACGGATAACATCAGCAACGCGATTCATGGTTTTCTATCCTCCTGAGATAAAGTATTTAGAATAATAGCACAATCTTTATTAAATATATATATTAATAAGACTATAAAACAAGATAAAGTTTCATTCGTTTGAAGAAAAAACAATAAATCCTTTCTTCAACATCTTTAAGCAATATTCTTGGCTTACCCTGCCTTTTTAGCGGTATAATTTTAAGTTTTCCAGTACGGCTTTACGCCCTCAATATTGTGAACAATACACGCTCCCCATTACCTTATCTTGCAACTTCCATAAGCCTTATCCTGCTGATCCTGCTTTCCTTATCATGGGAATTATGGATCGCGCCATTGCGCGAAGGCGGCTCATGGTTGGCACTGAAAGCCCTGCCTTTGTGCTTGCCGTTGACCGGCATTTTGAAAAAACGCATCTACACTTACCAATACAGCTCCATGCTGATTCTGATTTACTTTGCCGAAGCCTGTATGCGCCTGGCAGACACGGCTCTCGCCAGCCGGATTTGCGCCGCCGTTTCCGTATTATTGTGCATTGCCTTTTTCCTCGGCTGCCTTGCATTTATCAAACAACAAAAACACACATCAAAATGACCTACCACACACTTTCAGACGGCCTGACTGAATCTTCAGTGAAAACCTTTTGGCCTTTATGGCTCAGTTTTCTTTGGATTTGTGCCATCCCTTTTCTTTCACTCTACCGAGTCGGCCCATTACCCAGCTTTTATCTGGAAGCCATTTCACTGAGCGGCTCATTGGTACTGACATTGATTAGCGCACACAAAGGCCTGCTGAATATCCGCCTTCCCGCACTCAGTATCGGTTTGTTTGCCATGGCTGCATTTTGGTCGCTCCAAGCGCGCCTCATGCACTCTACCTACCCCGGCATGAGCGATATTACTGCCTGGACCTTTGTCATTTTGGCACTGGGCGCATGGTCGGTGCGGGGCTGGGTAGCAGCTTACGGACAGGAGCGCGTCGTCAGCATCTTTGCTTGGTCTTTATTGATAGGGGCAACCATACAAGCCACCATCATCTGGCTGCAATTTAAAGGCTGGTCCAACGTAGAGTGGTTGAACGGTATCATTGCCCGAAGCAACGGCACCGTAAACGGTCAACTCGGCCAGCGCAATCATTTGGGACATTATTTAATGTGGGGCATTTTGGCGGCATCCTATTTATGGACGGCACGCAAAATGTCCAATACAGCAGGTTTTCTGTTCGTATTGGCTTTGACCGCAACCCTCGGCCTTGTCAACTCGCGCACCATCTTAGGCTACATCGCCGCCCTATTCCTGATTACGCCGTTATGGTTTTGGCGTACCCGTTTCCAACACAAACGCGCACTGTGCATTTTTCTCCTGACTGCCATCCTGGCCGCCGCTTTCCAATTCGGTATGGGCAGCCTGTTGGATTTGTTTGGCAACATCAAATACGAAACTGCTGTCGAACGCGCAGGCACCAGCGGCTTTGAAGGCTCCATGCGCCAAATCGAATGGAGCAAAGCATGGATTGCCTTTAAATCCGCACCTTGGTTCGGCCATGGCTGGAACAGCTTTGCCCAGCAAACCTTTCTGATCAATGCCCAGCAACAATATTTCCCCAATAATATCCTCGGCGTACTGTTTACCCATTCGCACAATATCGTCATGCAGTTATTGTCCGAAATGGGCATTGCCGGCACCTTGCTCGCAACCTTAACCCTGCTTGCAGCCGTATGGCGACTGTTGGGACTCAACCAAACACCGGCCTCGCTGTTTTTACTGACTGCCGCCTCCGTCAGCCTCTGCCACAGCATGCTCGAATATCCGCTTTGGTATATCTACTTCCTTACCGTATTCAGCCTGATTCTGTCTCTGACACCTTCTTATCCGAAAGATGTTTCAGACGGCCCTTTATCTACCCGAATCAGACAATGGGCAGGCGGTATAGCTGCTTTATCGATTTTAATCGGCATGGCAAACCTCAGCTGGGAATATCAAAATCTGACCCAATATAGCCGTGTAGGGAAAACCGACGATCCGCAAACAGTTCAAAACAAAATCGACGGCTTGCAACGACTTTCCAAAGAAAGCCCCATGCTTGCCTATTACGCCGATTTGAGCTTGAGCAAACGTGCCGACCCGACCGATGCCTACATCCGTCCGTGGGCGGAAGAAGCCGCACTCAAAGCCCTGACCTACCGCCCCTACTCCAGCGCCTACCAAGTCGGCCTTTACCTCTACCGACAAGGCAAAAAAGAAGAAGGTGCGCAATGGATGCAGGCAATGCAATATTATTATCCTTATATGATGTATTTCTACGCCGACAAAATACGCAGCCACCCGGCATTCGCCCCCTTGCTGCCCAAACTTTTGTCCGATTGCAAAGATTTCATCAACGCACCGAAACACCAAACCGCCCAATCATGCGACAAACCCTGAACAAAACACACCCAATTGTCAGTTTGTCCTTACAGGCCGTCTGAAAATGTAAAGAGCAGCGAGTTTCTATGCAAAAAAGCGCAAAAGCACAGAAAATTACGCTATCAACAAAAGCAGATTGCATGTTAAGATTGAACACAACTCTATTTTAAGCGCCATACTGCCATTTAGTACCGCGGCGCATACAATCACGAAAAGGAAATTCCATGAGTCGCGTATTACTCGTAGATGACGATGCCCTCTTGACCGAATTGCTGACCGAATACCTGACTGCCGAAGGCCTCAACGTTCATAGTGTTCCCGACGGCGAAGCCGGCGTTCAAGAAATTCTGACCGGACAATACGATGTCGTCGTATTAGACTCCATGATGCCTAAAATGAACGGTTTGGACGTGCTGAAAAACGTACGCACCCAAAGCACCGTACCCATCATCATGCTGACCGCGAAAGGCGACGACATCGACCGCATCATCGGTCTGGAAATGGGTGCGGACGATTATGTTCCGAAACCATGCACACCGCGCGAACTCTTGGCCCGCATCAACGCCATCCTGCGCCGTGCGCAACACAGCAACGAACAAAACAACGCGCCTAACAGCATTTCCGTCAGCGACGTCGTTTTGTACCCGGCCAAACGCCAAGCCAGCATCAAAGACACTCCGCTCGAATTGACCAGCACCGAATTCAACCTGCTCGAAGTTTTGATGCGCCACGCTGGACAAGTCGTCAGCAAAGAGACCCTGTCTATCGAGGCACTCGACCGCAAACTGGCTAAATTTGACCGCAGCATCGACGTACACATCTCCAGCATCCGCCACAAATTGGGCGATGCCTCCTTGATTCAAACCGTACGCGGCTTAGGCTACCTGTTTGTTAAAAACTAAAGATTAAACAGATCAATGAAACTGTTTCAACGCATCTTCGCCACATTTTGCGCAGTTATCGTCTGCGCAATCTTTGTGGCGAGTTTTTCATTTTGGCTGGTACAAAATACCCTCGCCGAAAACCAATTCAACCAACGCCGCACCATCGAAACCACATTAATGAGCAGCATCATCTCCGCGTTTAACTCGCGCGGAGACAGCGGTGCGCGTGAAATTCTTTCGGAATGGAAAAACAATCCGGTCTCCAATGCCGTTTATGTGATTACCGGCGATGATAAAAAAGATATTTTAGGCCGCGACATCGATAGCCTCTCCATCGAACGCGCCCGTATCTTTGCCATCAACAATCCTGAATCTGATTTGGCACACATCGAATACGACCGTTTTGGCGAAGAATACCTCTTCTTCATTAAAGGCTGGGACAACCATCAGGCCCAACGTCTCCCTAGTCCGCTCTTCATTCCCGGCTTGCCGCTTTCGCCTATTTGGCACGAATTTATCATTCTGTCTTTCATCATCATCGTCGGCCTGCTGATGGCATACATCCTTGCCAACAACATTACCAAGCCCATCAAAATTCTTGGTGGCGGCATGGACAGAGTAGCCAACGGCGAACTCGAAACCCGTATTTCCCAACAAGTTGACGACCGTGACGACGAATTGTCCCACCTTGCCGTGCAGTTCGACAAAATGGCCGAGAAACTTGAAAAACTTGTTGCCAAAGAGCGCCACCTGCTGCACCACGTTTCTCATGAAATGCGTTCGCCGCTGGCACGTATGCAAGCGATTGTCGGCCTGATTCAATCTCAGCCGCAAAAACAAGAGCAATATCTCAAGCGACTCGAAGGCGAACTGGTGCGCATGGATACTTTGGTCGGCGAATTGTTGACCCTCTCCCGCCTAGAGACTTCCAATATCCCTTTGGAAAAAGAAAACCTCAAACTCGTTTCATTCCTGACCAACTTGATTGAGGACAACCAAAGCATTGCCCACCAAAACAATCAAAGCGTTACCCTGAGCATTGACCCTAAAATCCCTGAAAATGCCGTAATCAGTGCCAACGAAGGCTATCTATACCGTGCCTTCGACAACGTTATCCGCAATGCCATCAACTACAGTCCGGAAGGCAGTACCATTCAGGCTCATATCGGACAAGACGGCAAACACTGGATTATCGATGTTACCGACAACGGCCCGGGTGTCGATGAAATGCAGCTTCCGCATATTTTTACCGCCTTTTATCGTGCCGACTCCAGCGCACACAAACCCGGCACCGGCTTGGGGCTTGCCTTGACGCAACACATCATGGAGCAGCACTGCGGCAAAATCATTGCTGAAAACATCAAACCCAACGGCCTGAGGATGCGTTTCATCCTTCCCAAAAAGAAAGCCGGAGACAAAAAAGAAGCCTAAAAATAAGGCCGTCTGAAACTCTTCAGACGGCCCAAAACACAAATAAGGAACCATCATGAATGCAACCGTCCAAACCGGCTACTTCTTCATGCCCGAACACATCATCCTTGTCGGCGCCAGCGAACGCCCCCACAGCCTTGGCGAACGCATTTTCAGCCACCTGCTCGGTTCCTCATATCAAGGCAAAATCACGCCCGTCAATCTCCGCCACAGCAGCGTTGCCGGCCTCCCCTCCTACTCCAGCCTCAGCAAAATTCCAGGCCAGGCCGACCTAGTTGTTGCCGTCATCCCGCACGACCATTACGACACACTGTTCAAAGCCTGCCGCAAAAAAGGCCTGCGCCACATTATCCTGATCCAAGATTGGGAGAACCTGCCGCCCGAATCCTGCAAAAACGCCCGTTCCATCATTCAAAAATATCACGGCGACGAATTAAACATCAGCGTTTGTAACAGCGCAGGCGTCCAACTTCCCTCACTCAATCTCAATATCGGCACCCAAGCCGACTATCCGGCCGGCCATATCGCATTACTCACCGGCCACAGCACTGTCAGCCGCAACATCAACCATCTGCTGAACACAATGCATCAAGGCATATCGCGCCACATCAGCCTCAACTACAACCTAAGTCCCACCACATCCGCCGACTGGCTCAACCGCTTCGGCCACAACCGCCATACCAAAGTTGCCGTCATCCACTACAATCCGACCGAAAACCAACGCGAGCTGTTCAGCGCCATCCGCCACTTCACACGTCACACCCCGCTTATCCTGTTGTCCACACACCATACCAACGACACAGACAAAGCCATCCTGCGCAGCCTCAGCCGCCATTGCAATTTCCAACCGGTATTCAATACCGCCGAGCTGGAAGCAGCCCTAAAAGCCCACCTTTCCGGCATTCCCGTCATTACCAACCCCACCATTCTGTCCGACACGCCGATAGAATGGCTGCACACTACCGCCAATGCCTGTGAATTGACCCTCGACCTCCCAACCGATGTACCATCCATCCGACAAGGCTGCATCGGCAGCAACCCCACGCCTGCACGCATCCACCGTCTGGCGCTCGAACAATTACAAAATCCGCATACTCAAGCCCTGCTCGGCATTATTTCGCCAGATACGCCGGATGCGTACAGCATTCATCAAACTCTGGATAATTTGACACAAAAAACCAGCAAGCCCATTCTCGTCAGCTATCGTTTTTCAGACGGCCTGACTCGGTTTAACACGCCGGAAGAAGCCTTACTGACACTTTATTTCCGCAATCAAACCGCCTATTTGCAACAGGTGCAAAATACCCCTGCGCCAGCCAAAACAGGCCGTCTGAAAACACCTAAAAGCAAAAATATCGATAAAGCCATTGCTTCCGGCCAAACCGAACTGATGGCGGAAGCCCTATACCTGCCTCCGTGCCAAACCCAAAAACACAATGCCGTCCAGTTCCGGTTCAGCCGCCATGCCATTTACGGCAACATCCTTTCCGCCCATTACAACGGCAAAACCGAAGCCGCATTACCTCCATTTACCACACTCGATATCCAGCGTTTAAGCCAATTTGCAGAACTCGACAACACTTCCGTTCTCAATCAATTCCTGTATTCCCTAAACACGCTTATCCACAACAACCAGCATATCGGCGACATCATCCTCAACTACAACGGCAGCCAATACAGCAGCACCATCATTCCCGAAATTGTGGAAAAACCAGCCGCGCCGACAACCAAAATCCCCAAAAAAGCCGTCCAAACCTTAGAACAGGCCGCCGCTAAAATGCAAAGTGCCGCCGCCTACCTCCAACAAAAAAATCCGGTCGCAGCCGAATTCCTACGCAACACCGGCGAAGCCGCTTCCGAACTGCTGCACCCTAAAACCGAAACGCCCGAGATACAAAACGTACTCGCACCCTATCCGAGCCAAACCGATACCTTTACCCTGCCCGACGGCAACACACTGCACATCCGCGCACTAGAACCTGAAGATGCCGAAGCCAAACAAAAATTTGTCCGCCAATTACCCGCGGCCGACCGCTATACTCGCTTCATGACCCATACCAACGAGTTACCGCTGCCCACACTCGCACGGCTGACCCGTCCCGATTTCCATACCGAATGCGCGTGGGCAGCCTTCGCTTCAGACGGCCGTATCGTCGCAGTCAGCCGCTACAGCCGCATCAATCGCAATGAGTGCGAGTTCGGCATTACTTTAGCGCCTGAAGTACGCAAAACCGGCTTGGCCGGCAAAATGATGAGCTTCATTATCCAAACTGCCACACAGCAAGGTTACCAAACCATGAATGCGGAAATCCTCAAAGAAAACACACCGATGCTCAAACTCGCTGAAAAATCAGGATTTACCGTTACCCCATCGGAGACCGATCGCGGCCTGTATCAAGCAAGCCTCGATTTGAACGAATGGCAAAACAGCAACAAAAACAAATAAAAACTTGCATAACCCGTGTGAAATATCCTAAAATTAGCGGTTTCTATATATCCGCATTTTTCAAAAGGACTCAAAATGGTAGTTATCCGTTTGGCTCGCGGCGGCTCAAAACACCGCCCTTTCTACAACGTAGTCGTAACTGACTCTCGCAACCGTCGTGACGGCCGCTTCATCGAGCGCGTAGGTTTCTACAACCCCGTTGCCAACGAAAAACAAGAACGCGTACGTTTCGACGCAGACCGCATCAACCACTGGGTTGCTCAAGGCGCGAAAGTTAGCGACGCAGTTGCCAAACTGATTAAAGAGCAAAAAATCGCTGCTTAATCAGCCGAAACGACCATGACAGACACTCAAAAACGGGTAGCCATGGGCTACATCAAAGGCGTATTCGGCATTAAAGGCTGGCTTAAAATTGCCGCCAATACCGAATATACCGACAGCCTGCTGGACTACCCCGAGTGGCAGTTGTGCAAGGATGGCAAAACCCTGGATGTTATGCTTGAGGCAGGTAAAATTGTCAATGGCGAACTTCAGGTCAAATTTGAAGGTATAGACGATCGCGACCAAGCATTTGCCTTGCGCGGCTATACCATCGAAATCCCCAGAGAGTCATTCGCCCCTACTGAGGAAGATGAATACTACTGGGCAGATTTAGTCGGCATGACCGTCATCAACAAAGAAAACATCGTCCTCGGCAAAGTCAGCAACCTGATGGAAACCGGTGCAAATGATGTTTTGATGATTAAAGGCGAACACGGACAAATCCTGATTCCCTTTGTCTCCAACTATATCGAATCTGTCGATACCGACAGCAAAACCATTATCGCCGACTGGGGTTTGGACTACTGATGCTGATTCAAGCCATCACCATTTTCCCAGAGATGTTCGACAGCATTGTCGAATATGGCGTTACAGGCAGAGCAAGAAAACAAAATCTTTGGCAGTTCCAAGCCATCAATCCCCGTAAATTTGCCGACAATAAACTTGGCTATATTGATGATCGCCCCTTCGGAGGTGGTCCGGGAATGATTATGATGGCGCCGCCGCTTCAAGCGGCAATCGAAGAAGCCAAAGCAAACTCGCAAAAACCTGCCAAAGTAATTTATCTCAGTCCGCAAGGTCAGCCGCTGACGCATAAAAAAGCTGCAGAACTTGCCGAACTGCCCCATCTTGTTCTTCTATGCGGACGCTATGAAGGCATAGATGAAAGACTGTTGCAAAGCAGTGTGGACGAAGAAATCAGCATTGGCGACTTTGTCGTCTCGGGCGGTGAATTACCCGCCATGATGTTGATGGATGCCGTCTTAAGATTGGTCCCGGGTGTATTGGGCGATATACAGTCAGCCGAACAAGACTCGTTTTCAGACGGCCTTTTAGACTGTCCTCATTACACCAAACCCGTAGAATTCCAAGGCATGATGGTTCCCGAGGTCTTACGCTCAGGAAATCATGGCTTGATTGCCGAGTGGCGATTGAAACAATCGCTGCGACGCACTTTAGAGCGCCGACCTGATTTATTGGAAAAGCGCAGTTTAATCCCAAAGGAATCCCGCCTCTTAAAAGAAATCTTGCAAGAGCAACAGGAAATCCAATCATAACTTAGGAAAAACAAATGAACTTGATTCAACAATTAGAGCAAGAAGAAATCGCTCGCTTGAACAAAGAAATCCCTGAATTCGCTCCAGGCGACACCGTTGTCGTATCTGTACGCGTAGTTGAAGGTTCTCGCAGCCGTCTGCAAGCATACGAAGGTGTTGTTATCGCTCGCCGCAACCGTGGCCTGAACAGCAACTTCATCGTTCGCAAAATCTCTAGCGGCGAAGGTGTAGAACGCACTTTCCAACTTTACTCTCCTACCGTAGAAAAAATCGAAGTTAAACGCCGTGGTGACGTACGTCGCGCCAAACTGTACTACTTGCGCGGCCTGACCGGTAAAGCAGCTCGCATTAAAGAAAAATTGCCTGCTCGCAAAGGTTAATCGCTTTCATCAAAAACCCACTTCAATGAAGTGGGTTTTTTGTTTTTATACAAGATCTCCTCATCTTTCTTACACAATCCTGCAAGCCAATCACAATACACTTCTCGCGCATAAACTTAAACAGAATCATAATTCCCTTGCTTCTTTTAACCTTTATACAAAAGGCCGTCTGAAACAAAAGATTCAGACGGCCTTTAATCACATCGGGCGGTTATTTAAACCATCTTGCCAATGCAGGGATACGCGACAACAACAGTGTATCCAAAATCCAAATAACAGCAATTGCGGCAATAGCTGTTGGGAAAATCACAGCCAAAATCAGAAGTGGCACAGCCATTGCCCACCATACCGGCAATTTGATTTTCTGTGCAGGAGGAACCAAACCACGTGCTTCCGAAGGACGGCGTTTCCACCACATCACACAGCCGCTGATGCAGACGAAAATGACTGCCAAGCAGAACAAAACGTTCGCCAGCACACTCCACCAGCCCATCGTACCGATATGCAGCGCAATGCTGACCGCCATGAATTTACCAAACCAGTTGTAATCATCGTAATGGATGTCGGCAAGGACTTTGCCGCTGTATTGATCGATGTGTACCGTGCGGTCGGCGGTCGGACTGGGCATATCGTAGCTCATCGAGTCCTGAGACAGCGTCCACACGCCCGTTTCGCCTTTAGGCAAATTAAGCTTGTAACGGCCTTCAAAACCAATTTCGCGGGCAAAGCGGTCAACTGTTTCCAAAGTCATCGGTTCGCTCGGATTGATGCCGTTTTCGCCCTTCGTCGTACCGGAAACAGGCATAGGCGTAAGCTCCAGAACCCATGGCACTTCTTTGATTTTACCGTCGTTTAACACATCGCCGTGGGTCGGCACGGTAGATACAGGGTTCGGTTCGACGCCCCATTTACCGGCAGGGAATTGGCTCCAAGACTGAACCAACTTACCGCCCCAAATTCCCGCCCAAGCAACGCCCGAGAGACAGAACAGCAACAGAAGCAAAGAAACCCAAGTGCCGAATGCGCCGTGCATGCTACGCCACCATGTACGTCCTTTACCTGCTTTCGGTACAAGCATGGATTTCACACCGCGCTGTTTTGCCCACCACAGGTAAATCCCGGTAATGATCATCAAAATAGTCAGTGAAGCGGCTGTTTCCAGTATATAGTCGCCCACCGTGCCGATCATCATATCGCCATGGATTTCGTCCATGATGTGATACCAGCCGTCATTGCGCGGCGTTGAATTGACGACCTTCGCCGTATAGGGATCAACGGCAACCATAGCAGCCTTATCGTCATTGTTCACGCGGAATACGGCAACCATATCATCTGCGCGCGGCGCAATATACTGCACTACCGAAGCAGTTTCCGGATTCACAAACTGTCTAGCAGCTTCAGCCTGAGCCGACAAAGGCTGCACTTGCGCCTGCGGCGTAACATGTATGCGTTCGCCTTCTTTACCGGTGACATTGGCAAATAGCAGCATTCCCAACCCTGTAACAGCGAGCAGGGTTAAAAACGGCGCAACCAAAAGTCCGGCATAAAAATGCCATCGCCAAACAGTCAAATAACGGCGGTTAGCCTGTTGTTCATTTTGGGAAGTTGGTTTTGTTTCCATATATTCTCTTTATATAGTTAAAGCAGACTAATTATTACGAATTAGCATCAGACATTTTAATCAAAAACATTCATTTAAGAAACCGTTTTTCCGATGCAGCTTTGAAATACTTCAATATTTAGTTTTCAGGCCGTCTGAAAAAACAAAATAGAACAGAAAACAACACTTTACTGAAAATCCGTTTTAATCATTGCGGTTTCGGCAGAATTTGGTAGAATACAGGCATTACTTATTTATTCATCAAGCCGCCAAGCTTTGGCGGCTTGTATTTTTATTTCCAATCCGGCTACCGCGCGTGGCCGGATAAAATTTTAAAAGCATCATCATGCTTTCATGGAGAACTCAATGCAAAAAATCCCTTTGACCGTCCGTGGTGCAGAATTGTTGAAACAAGAACTTCAACACCTCAAAAGCGTAGCACGTCCAGAAGTCATTGAAGCCATCGCCGAAGCACGTTCGCACGGCGACTTGTCTGAAAACGCAGAATACGAAGCCGCCAAAGAGCGTCAAGGCTTTATCGAAGGCCGTATCGCCGAGTTGGAACACAAACTCTCTATGGCGCACATCATCAACCCTGCCGAAATCCATGCAGAAGGCAAAATCGTGTTCGGTACAACTGTGACACTGGAAGACTTGGAAACCGAAGAACAAGTTACCTACCAAATCGTCGGTGAAGATGAAGCAGATATCAAAGAACGCAAAATCTACGTTGGCTCCCCCATTGCCCGAGCCCTGATCGGCAAAGAAGAAGGCGACGTTGCAGAAGTTCAAGCACCCGGCGGCGTGCGTGAATATGACATCATTGCCGTACAATATATCTAAATAAACAAAAGGCCGTCTGAAAACATTTTCAGACGGCC
>NZ_KV821254.1:0-57013 GCF_001815615.1 Neisseria sp. HMSC075C10 | reverse complement strand
GCCGTCTGAAAACATTTTCAGACGGCCTTTTGTTATACCTAAAAACACCATAATTAAAGAAAATAAAATCTTCCCAGGAGAAGCATAATGAATCTACTATACAAAATTATCCAAACCGCTGCCGCCATGTGGCTTGGTATGCAGCTGACAGCAGGCTATGTTACTGCCCCTATCCTGTTCCGCATCCTGCCCAAAATGCTGGCAGGAGAAATCGCCGGCATTTTATTTGCCATCACAGCAATATGCGGCTTAGCTATTTTTGGCGCAGCCTATGCCTTTTTCAGACGGCAACTTGCCTCCCTCTCTTGGTGGATCTTGGTACTTTGGCTACTCTTAGCCTGTAATCATCTTTTGGTTACGCCGGTTATCGAGGCACACAAGTACGGACTGGATAACTGGCTGCTGTCTCTAGTAGGCGGTACATTCGGCATTTGGCATGGCTTATCCAGTATCATCTTTTTGATTTGCACAATACTCGCCGCTGTTTGCGTATGGAAATGGCCCAAGCCAAACTAATCCGTCTTAATAAAAGGCCGTCTGAAAGACTTATTTTCGGACGGCCTTTTATTTTGAATCATGAATTCCCCGACTCTTCAAATATAAACCATAAAAAAATGCCCTGCAATATGCAGGGCATTTTTCACAAACCGATTAAGGTTTAGCGTAACCGTGAACGCCATTGTAAGGAGCTGGGATCCAACCTTCATCAGTAGCAGGCAATTCGCCTTGACCTTCGATAGTTTGGCCTGGAGCAACTTGACGAGTAACAACGCTGCGGATTTTAACATCAACGCGACGGTCAGGTTCGATACAAGCGATAAGGGCAGCACGTTTCTTAGCTTTAGAAACTTTTTTACCCAGTTTAGCAACTTCAGCTTCACAAGTAGCAGTCATTTGAGCTTGAGACTCGCCCAGACCTACTGCAGAGATTTTGCTAGAAGCAACGCCACGGCCTACCAAGTAGTTAGCAACTACGTTGGCACGACGCTCAGACAGAGCTTGGTTGTATTCTTCAGAACCCATGAAGTCAGTGTGACCTTCAACACGTACAGTTTGTACGCTGTCGTTGCTCAGGCGTTGAGCCAAAGAGTCCAAGTTTTCTTGAGCTTCAGGACGCAGGTTGTCTTTGTCGAAGCCGAACAGAGTTTTAGTAGACAGAGAAACAGTTTCATCAACATACTCAGGAGCTTGTTGTACAGGAGCAACTGCTTCGCGGTCACCACATTCAACACGGCCTTCGGTAGCTTTGTCGAAGTAGCTGTTTTTCCAGCATTCGCCGTAGTTGTTACGGACGATTTCTTGAGATTGGCTGCTTACGGTGTAACCGTGTTTGGTGTGCGCTTCGCTGGCCATAGCGGTGCCAGAGGCAACCAAGGCAACGAACAATGCGCTTAATTTCAGCTGTTTGGTCATTTTATTCCCTCATCAAATTGTTATGCGGCGGACTAGGAAAGCAACCGCTGCAAAGTACCAATATACAGGCCGCAGTATCAAAACAGCGGCAAATCGGATATATCAGGTTGCACTATAAAGAAGCGCAAGGCAAACTGTCAATACTCGATGCCTTCAAACAATCATGAAGTGCCTGCTTCCTAGTAGTTAATCATGCCGAAAAATCAATCTTGTGTCATTAATTTAGGGCAAAATCAGACAATTCACCTACCTAAAGTTGTACAAAAACAACAAAACCCCTTTCCCTCTTCTTTCCTGAATTTCCTGTTTTCATATCATTAAAAGATATTTTCATTAAAAACAACCATTTTCAAAACTCGGGGCAAAACTGGGCAAAATATGTTAAATTACATGCCGTTTGTCGCACAAAATCCACAATAACAACGTATTCGGTACTGCTACCATGAAACTGCAACAATTACGTTACGCCCTTGAAGTTTACCGGCACAATCTGAATGTCTCCGAGGCTGCCGATGCGCTTTTTACATCCCAGCCCGGCATTTCCAAACAAATCCGCCTGCTTGAAGAAGAATTGGGTATCCAAATTTTTATCCGCAGCGGCAAACGTGTGGTTTCCGTTTCGCAACCGGGCAAAGCCGTGTTAGATATTTCGGAACGAATTTTGCGTGATGTACAAAACATTAAAAATATCGGCAGCGAGTTTACCGATCACGACAGCGGCTCGCTGACCATCGCGACAACGCATACCCAGGCGCGTTATGCCTTGCCCACAATCGTTGCGGAATTTGTCAAAAACTACCCTAAAGTCAATTTGACCATCAAACAAGGCAGCCCTTCTGCCATTGCGCAAATGGTCAGCAGCGGCGAAGCGGATTTGGCAATTATTACCGAACGCATTGACGATCATCCCGAGTTGGGCAAACTGCCCTGCTATGAATGGAACCATGCCGTCATTGTTCCGCATGACCACCCTCTTTTGGACTGCCGCAATCCTTTAAGCCTTGAAGATTTGGCTTCTTTTCCGCTGGTTACTTACGAATTTGCTTTTAATTCCGGCAGCAGTATCGCGCGTACCTTTAATAAAGCGCATATCGAGCAACCTGATGTTGCCTTATCGGCTGCCGATACGGATGTATTGAAAACGTATGTACGCTTAGGCTTGGGCGTTGGTTTGATGGCCAAAATGGCGTACGATCCCGCGGTTGATCAAGATTTGCAGCTGATTGATGCGGCACACTTATTTGAACCGTCGCCCACTTGGATAGCCTTACGCTCGGATACTTACCTGCGCGGTTACGCGTATGACTTTATCCAGATGTTTGCACCGAAACTGACCAGAGAAGTAGTCGACCGCATTCTGTACACGCCGGTTGTTGAAGATTTTTCAATTTAAAATTTGACTATCACTTGCGCAACTTAACAATTATTCTTTAATTCTTGTTAAAAAGGCCGTCTGAAATATTTCAGACGGCCTCAGATTCAGATAGCGTGTGAACAACCGGAAACCATTTTCTTCAAAGTCGTCGCATCTAGGATTTTGATGTGCTTGTGTTCAACCGAAATCAAGCCTTCGTGATGGAATTTGGATAAGGTGCGGCTGACCGTTTCCAGTTTCAGCCCTAAATAGCTACCGATTTCCTCACGCGACATCCGCAAGATAAAATCATTGGCGGCAAAACCTCGTGAATAGAGACGCTGAGACAGATTGAGTAAAAATGCCGCCAATCGCTCTTCAGCGCGCATATTGCCCAAAAGCAGCATAACGCCCTGATCTCGAACAATTTCGCGACTCATCAAGCGGAAAAAGTGAGAGCGGAGGCTGGGAATATCCTGACCGAGTTCTTCAATATGTGTAAACGGAAGCTCGCATACCTCGCTGTCTTCCAAAGCCACAGCATCACAGCTGTGAATATGGGAACAAATCCCATCCATACCGATCAGCTCGCCCGACATAAAAAAGCCGGTTACCTGATCTCGTCCATCTTGGCTGGCGACTGTTGTCTTAAAGAAGCCCGCACGGATGGCAAACAAAGAGGTAAACGGCTCGCCGGCACGGAACAGGTATTCACCTTTTTTCAGACGGCGGCTTTGACGAATAACCGCATCTAATTGTGAAAATTCGTTAGGCATTAGTCCGACAGGCAAACACAGTTCTCGTAAAGAACATGTGGAACACAAGGTTTTCATTTGATGTGTTGCATTGTGTGTAGCCATAACGCACCTTTAATTTGCTTAATTCTCTCAACCCCTGATTAAGCCGAATAACTATTGACCCATGTCAAAGTCGGCATATCATTATGAGGCATTCTACCAAACTATCGAAATTTTGACTAAAATTTTCCCTAATTTCCTTACTTCATACTACAAGCCCCGACCATGAAAATCATCCCCATCTCAAATAACACCAACACAAACAATGAATTACCGGAATTTGATCGTGAATTAATTGCCAGTTTGCCATCAAGCGGTCCACGTTATACATCCTATCCGACCGCCGACCGCTTCCATGAAGGCTTTAAAGAAGCCGAATATATCCAAGCTTTAAACCTGCGCAACATGGGTGCGCTCAACAAACCCCTTTCGCTCTACATCCACATTCCCTTCTGCAATACCATCTGCTATTACTGCGGCTGCAATAAAATCATTACCAAAGACAAAAGCCGTGCCGATGCCTATATCCAATATCTGGAAAAAGAAATGGAGTTGCTGGCACCTCATTTAGGCGGAAGACACCAGCTCGCACAGCTCCACTTCGGCGGCGGTACGCCCACATTCCTGAGCGATGACCAACTCGAACGCGTCTTCGACATGATTCGTAAATACTTCCAGCTGATTCCCAACGGCGAATACTCCATCGAAATCGACCCGCGTAAAGTCAGCCGTGAAACCGTCCTCAAATTGGGCAAACTCGGTTTCAACCGCATGAGTGTCGGTATTCAAGACTTTGACCCTAAAGTACAGGAAGCCGTCAACCGCATTCAAAGCTACGAAGAAACCAAAGAAGTGATTGATGCCGCGCGTGAAGCCGGGTTTAAATCGGTCAGCGTCGATTTGATTTACGGCTTGCCGCACCAAAACACCGAAAGCATCAAAACCACCATCGATACAGTCTTATCCCTCGATCCCGACCGCCTTGCCCTCTACCACTACGCCCACCTGCCGCATATCTTCAAACCGCAACGCCGTATCGACACCAATGTCGTACCCGGCAGTGAAGAAAAACTCGATATGCTGCAATATTGCGTCCAAACCCTGACTGAGCGAGGCTACGTTTTCATCGGCATGGACCACTTTGCCAAACCTGACGACGAGCTCTCCATCGCACTCAAAGAAGGTTTCCTGCAACGAAATTTCCAAGGTTATTCCACCTATGCCGACTGCGACTTGGTGGCGATCGGCATGTCCTCTATCGGCAAAATCGGCAGCACCTACTCCCAAAACGAGCGCGATATCGATGCCTATTACGCCGCACTCGACGCCGGACACCTGCCGATTATGCGCGGCTACCAGCTCAATCAAGACGACATTTTGCGCCGCAACATCATTCAGGATTTGATGTGCCGCTTCTCGCTCGACTATCGGATTTACGAAAGCGTGTTCGGCATTCCGTTTAGCCGTTATTTTGCAGCGGAACTGGAAGATATGAAGCAACTGGAAACCCTCGGCCTGGTCCACCTCAAACCGCACGGCCTGACCGTTACGCCGAAGGGCCGTTTCCTGATCCGCAACATCGCCATGGTGTTCGACTACCATTTACGCCATAAAGAAACCAAAGCCAAATACTCGCAAACCGTATAAACACTTAGGCCGTCTGAACATATGTGCTATATTTCAGACGGCCTTTTTTCACATCAAAAGCAACACAAAATGGATCAACCCGATTTCTTCCCCATTCCCAGCCCCTGCATCGGCGTTTGCGAAGCCAATGCCAAAGGTTATTGCAAAGGCTGCCTGCGCAGCCGGGAAGAGCGCTTGTACTGGCTCCAGATGACCGATAGCCAAAAACATCAAGTCATGCACCTTCTATCCCTCAGGAAGGCCAAAATCCGCAACCGCAAACTGGAAAAAACCGAAACGGGCGAACATCCGGTTCAAAACCTGCTCGATTTCTAAATTGCCCTTGCCGACCGCACACCACAATAAGGAAAAACATGAAAAAACTGCTTGCCTGCCTGCTTGTCCCATTGACCGCCCTTGCCCTGGGCGCCTGCAAACCCGCCGCAACTTCATCCGACAACAAACCCGCCGAACTCAACTGGCAGCAGCCTAAACTGACCAGCAATGTTTGGAAAATCAGCAAAGAAGGCCAACCCGATTCCTACCTGCTCGGCACCATCCATATGGGACGAACCAATCAAACCTTGTCTTCCGATGCAGTCAAACTGTTGCAATCCACCGCCCAACTGACGACAGAAGTTGACGCATTGCCGGACAGCAGCCCGGAAACGGCAAAAATGTATCAAAAATACTTCAAGGAAGTCATGAGTACCGAACCACTCAGCCGTAAGCTCGGCAAAGCAGATTTCCGTCTTTTACAAGAAATCTATTCGCAAAATGAAGAAAGCCGACCCATCACCCAAATTGCCGACAAACTCCATCCGTGGGCGGCATTCATTTTTGCCGGCAGTACATTTCCCCGAGGGTATAGCGCAGAAACCGGTGCAGATATGTTGCTGACCAACGCGGCCGCCGACATCAATAAGCTGCGTGGTTCATTAGAAAGTTTGGACGATGTTACCGCGATCTTCAAAGCTCAGCCTGAAGAAACCATGCTCAACTTTCTGAAAGCCAGTATTAAAACCTATAAAGAAGAAACCGAAGATGTCAAAAAACTCCATCAAGCCTATTCAGACGGCCGCTTTGAAGAACTCATCCCACTTTTGGAAGAAACCGAACAACGCACCCTCAAACTTGTTGATACCAAATACGCCAAAGCTATGTCCGATTGGCTGAAAAACGACCTTCTGATCCGTCGCAACTTGGCATGGCTGCCTGAAATCCGCAAGCAATCTGCCAAACAAAGTACCCTCTTTGCTGTCGGCATTGCCCATTTACCCAGCGAAAAAGGTCTAATCGAACTACTGCGTAAAGAAGGCTATCAAGTAACACCCGAACCCAAAGTCCTGATTTGGCAATAAATCCAATCAAACGACAAGGCCGTCTGAAAGTCTTTCTTTCAGACGGCCTTTATTTAATCTCTATTAAATGAAGCAGTAAGCAATATTGAGCGTAACAATCAATCGCCCAATGCCGCCACCATCACCGCTTTAATCGTGTGCATCCGGTTTTCTGCCTGATCAAACACGATGCTGGCTTCGCTTTCAAAAACTTCTTCCGTTACTTCCACACCATTCAGGCCGAATGTCTCATAAATCCATTCGCCGACTTTGGTTTCGCGATTATGGAAAGCAGGCAGACAGTGCATAAATTTAACTTGCGGATTTTCCGCCGCGGCCATTAATTCGGGCGTAACTCGGTAATCTTTCAGCAAATCGATACGTTCCTGCCACGCCTCTTTAGGCTCACCCATGCTGACCCACACATCGGTATGGATAAAATCCACGCCTTTCACGGCTTCTTTCACATTCTCCGTCAACAGAATCCGTCCGCCGGTCTCTTTGGCAACAGCCTGCACCGTCTCGATAATGTTTTCAGACGGCCACAAACTTTTCGGCGCACCGATACGCACATCCATGCCCAGTTTCGCAGCCAACACCAGCAACGAATTGGCCATGTTGTAACGCGCATCGCCGACATAGGCAAACGCAATCTGGTTCAAAGGCTTGTCGCTATGCTCGCGCATCGTCAGCGCATCAGCGAGCATTTGAGTCGGGTGAAACTCGTTGGTCAAACCATTGAACACAGGCACGCCTGCATACTTGGCCAGCTCTTCCACCACATCCTGTCCAAAGCCGCGATACTCGATACCGTCAAACATCCGCCCTAAAACACGCGCCGTATCCTTAATGCTTTCCTTATGCCCGATTTGGCTGGCAGACGGCTCCAGATAAGTTACCCCTGCCCCTTGATCACGCGCAGCCACTTCAAACGCGCAACGGGTGCGGGTTGATGTTTTCTCGAAAATCAGGGCAATGTTTTTTCCCTGCATCCGCTGCACCTCGCACCCTGCTTTTTTAGCGGCCTTCAATTCGGCGGCAAGGTCGAGATAGGTAGTGATTTCTTCCGGCGTAAAATCCAAAAGTTTTAAAAAATGGCGGTTTTTCAGGCTCATGTCTTATTTCTCTTTTTCTAGCGTGGGGGTTGCCCAACATTTTTCTCCATGCAGATTTTTCCGGGCTTCCCCGACCTTCTGCTGCTCAATTTTTCAGAATGCGAAGCCTGCCCGAAGCGCGGCTCCTTATCCTCTATCAAAACAAGGCCGTCTGAACTTCACCTCGCTCCAAGGCAAGCAACGATTGTTTGCGGTTCAAACCGCCTGCGTAGCCGGTCAGCTTGCCATCGCTGCCGATGACACGGTGGCAGGGAATCAGGATAGACACCTTGTTCTGCCCGTTTGCAGCGGCAACGGCACGAATGGCTTTAGGATTACCCAACTGTTGCGCCTGCTCCTTATAACTGCGCGTTTCGCCGTAAGGAATGGTCAGCAGCGCATTCCACACCTGCTGCTGAAAGGCTGTACCTATCGTTTCCAAAGGTGTCGCAAAAACTTTCAGACGGCCTTGGAAGTATAAATCCAATTCTTGACGCAAAAGTTGCGTTTGCTCATTTTCTTGGAAAATAAACTGTCCGTTCAAAGCTTTTTGGACAGCCATGATTTCCTGTTCCATATGTTTCTGCCCGACAAATTCCAGCAGACACAAACCCTTACTGCCGAACACCGCCAACATCTCACCCAACGGCGTGGCAACCGCGGCCGCAGTCAGTTCGTTCGGACTATCAGGATAACGCGCTTCCAACAGACGGATGGCTCGGCGGATACGGACATATTCTTCGGGCGTGCAGCCGATACGGTCGATAAAATCCTGCTCGAACTGCTTGGCTTCGTGTTCCGTAAGACGCTCGTGCAGCAAGGCTTCGAGAGTAACGGGAAAGTCAGTTTCCAACTGCTCTCGGATTTCATTCCACCTTGATGGAAGGTCGTTTAAAGAAGGCAGAGTAATCATATTTTGCCTTGTCCAATTATCGATAACTTAAACGAAAACAAAAAGAGCAAAAGAATCATATCGCCCTATCGTTTTTCAAAGCCTATACGGCCTTTTTCACTTAAACAAACGTTTCAACATACCTTCATATACTGCCGACAGCTTCGGAATATCTTCCAAACGTACGTTTTCGTTGATTTGGTGGATGGTCGCGTTAGACGGGCCTAATTCGATGAGTTCTTTGGCAATGGCTTTGATGAAGCGTCCATCCGAAGTACCGCCGGTAGTGGACAATTCGGCCTCAACGCCACAAATCTCGGCAATGGCTTCGCGCGCCACATCGGTCAGTTTTCCGGCCTGAGTTAAAAACGGTTGGCCGGAACAAGACCACTGCAAATCATATTGCACGCAGTGTTTGTCCAAAATGGCGTGGACGCGTTGTTTCAGTCCTTCTTCGGTGGACTCGGTAGAAAAGCGGAAATTGAATTTGACGTTCAGCTCGCCCGGAATAACATTGGTCGCGCCTGTACCGCCGTTGATATTGGAAATTTGGAAACTGGTCGGTGGAAAGTATTCGTTGCCCTCGTCCCAGACTTCTTGTGTCAGCTCTAACAAGGCCGGGGCAAAAGTATGCACGGGATTGATTGCCAAATGCGGATAGGCAATATGGCCTTGCTTGCCTTTGACGGTCAGATTGCCCGACAGCGAGCCGCGGCGGCCGTTTTTCAACATATCGCCTAATTTATCCACGGCAGTCGGTTCACCGACGATACAGTAATCAATCAACTCGCCGCGCGCTTTCAACACATCGACGACTTTGGTCGTACCGTCCAGCGCATCACCCTCTTCGTCCGAAGTAATCAGGAGCGCGATGCTGCCTTGATGATTGGGATTTTCGGCAACGAATCGCTCGCAGGCGGTAACAAAACAGGCAATGCTGGTTTTCATATCCGCCGCGCCGCGGCCATACAGACGGCCTTCACGCTCGGTCGGTTCAAACGGTGGCGAATCCCATTTTTCAACAGGGCCTGTCGGCACGACGTCGGTATGTCCGGCAAAGCAGAACACCGGAGCCTGAGTACCGCGTCGCAACCAAACATTTTTGGTGTCGCCAAAATAAAGCTCTTCTACGGCAAAACCGATTTTTTGCAGACGTTCGGCCAGTAGTTGTTGGCAGTTTTGGTCATCCGGCGTAACGGACGGGCGGGAAATCAGCGCTTTGGCAAGCTCTAAGGATTGAGTTTCGGTCATATTTGCTCACTTTGAGAAACAGGCCGTCTGAAACGTTCTGAATATAATTTTCAGACGGCCTTGAGTTCATTTGAAGATACTGAATGGACAGTCTGCCTTTCGGTATTCTGAGTTATTTTCCATGGCAAGCTTCATACAGCGGCAGTAAGTCTTCCACTGTTTCCACTATCCATTTCGCGACATCCTGCTTGCCCAAATCATCGCGTTCGATGTGTTTCCCGATACAGAAGAAATCTTTGTCGTCTCGAAGCTTTCTATCGCCGTCGCTTTGTTGGGCAACGGTACGATAATCGTCATATTCGCTTTCCGCACCGTGCCACATATCGAAGGAAGCGTATTTTTCAGTATCAAAATTATCCAGCCAGCGGTTGTAATCAGGCAGCGCAATGGGCGACACATCGGCTTTATAGCAATGCCAGTCCAAGCTGACGCTCAAACGGCGGCGATTCAGCAAAATCGATAAAATCGCTGCGGAATTTTTATATTGTTCGTATTTGAAATACGCAAAGAAATGAGCGCGTACCTGCCAGCCGTTACACCAGCGTTCGATATGCGGCGGCGCAAACGGCGCACCCAATTCGGCGGCAACCTGCTGGATCAGCTGCTGCCATACTTGCCAGTTTTCTTTATAGTCTGCCTTGATTTGCGGAATGCTTTCAGGCTGGTATTTTTTAAGCTGGGAAAACTGGAAAAAAGGGATATTGAACAAATCGCAACTTTTTGGGGTCAGCATCGTGTATTCCTTGGGACGATTGTTTCAGACGGCCTTATTTGCGGCGGCGTGCGGCCATAATTTCGCCGATTTCGGTCAGTTTTTCTTTGGGGATAAAGGTTTTGCCCATATCAAACAGCGGCTCTTCAATCGCCAGATGGATATCATATCCTGCGACAAAAAGTTTGAATGCTTCGGCATCAGGGATATAGGCGTTGTCCGCTTCAAGCTTGGCAAATTCAGCCGCTACGCCGTCCCAGTTGCTATGCAGGCTGACATGTTGGCGCAAAAGCTCGTCAACGCTTTCTTGAGCTTGCGGCGCATATTGCAACAAAAGCGGAAAGAAGTTTTCTTCTTCATCTTCATGGTGCAACGGCGCGGCAACGTTGAAATACTGGGCAATTTGGCGGATGGTTTGCAAAACAACCTGATTGCAGCCATTTTCGGCAATATAGTCCGACAACATGGCAACCTGGCTGCAGAAACGGCGCACTTTGCCATGACAGGCGTACAGCATTTCAATGGGTTCGGCAAAAGTAACGCTTTTGGTTTCAAACGGATTCATGGTTTTGAGGTTTTATTCTTAAATTAATGTTTCCAGATTATAACAAAACAGCCTGCGCAAGGCAGGCTGTCTGTTTTTAAGCTTAATGCGGATTAGTCAACCAAAGTAACTTTACCATTCATCAAAGCGCCGTGACCTGGGAAGGTACAAGCGAATTTGTATTCGCCGTCAGCCAGTTTGGCAGGATCCAGAGTCAAAGAAGATTCTTCGCCGCCACCGATCAGTTTGGTGTGGGCAACAACGCGTGCATCATCAGGTTTAACGTAGTCAGTGTCAGCTGCGCCAACGCCATCTTTGAAAATACCGTCCATGTCTTCAGTTTTACCGATAACAATGTTGTGACCCATGCTGGCTTTAGGTTGGGTACCGGTGTGTTTCAGGGTGATGGTGAATTCTTTACAAGCTTTGCTTACTTGGATTTCTTTAGTGTTGAACTGCATAGCGTCGTTGGCTTCAACAGTAGTCGCGCAGTTGCCGGCAGCAGGAGCAGCGGCAGCGTCTGCCGGAGCGGCTTCAGAAGCAGGAGCTGCATCAGCAGGTGCAGTAGTTTCTGCAGGGGCAGCTTCGGAAGCGGCAGAAGTAGCAGGGGCTTCAGCAGGTTTTGCAGCTTCTTGAGAGCATGCAGCCAGGCCGATAACGGCAGCGGAAATCAGAGCCAGATAAGCTTTCATTGATGTATCTCCTAATGATGAGAGTTTCGTTAAGTTCTATTAATAGCACTACGCGAATATATTAATAAAAGGCAAACGCCAAACTAAAATTTATCCGTATAGCGTGATGTGAAATTCAGGCGTTATTTTGCTACAAACTTCACACGAAATCAAAGTTTCAAGCCAAGTTTACATCAGTTTACCTAAAAGAAAACAGATACTTTTTAGGTCGTATTTCTTTAGTATTAGATGCTATCAGCCGAATGATATAAGTTTTAACATTTATTAACCATAATCTCATTTAGCATGATTTTAGCGGCTGTGCTTGCGGACTAATTCTGCCAATGTCGCCGCCAATTCGGGATGCCTGCCTTCCAATTTGGCCGCAGCCGCATCGAAGCTGTCCAAAGCAGCCTCGCTCAATCGCAAGCTGTTGGTTTTCGGATGAGGAGGAGGTTTGGGGACCACCCTGACCGCCACTTCCCGTATTCCGTCATGTAATGCTTGCAACTTGGGCAGCATGGCGGGCAGGATCATTTTTAAACGCGAAGCAGCCATATTGTTGGCAGCAAGCAAAACCAATCTTCCGTCTTCTACGCAGGCCGTCTGAAAATGCGGATGCAGGTTGGCCGGCAAAACCGTTTTGACTTTTGCATCCAATTTCCGCCATTGTTGCGATTGTTGCAACAAGCCCGCCAGTAAATGATCGCGCTTGCCTAATTGTGCTAAATCCATATATTTCAGACGGCCTCTCAGTAAATTAACCAAACAATTACAATTGAAATACAGCAAAACCGCCTTTATTTCAAACAGCATTACCGCGTTATACAAGCGCTTGTGTTAAAATCCCAATTTCGCCCACTATTATATCAAGGCGCAGGAATTATTCATGCTGACAAACATTGCTAAGAAAATCTTCGGCAGCCGCAACGACCGCCTGCTGAAACAATATCGTAAATCCGTTGCTAAAATCAATGCACTCGAAGAACAGATGAAAGCGTTGAGCGACGCAGATTTACAGGCCAAAACCGCCGAATTCAAACAACGCCTCTCTGACGGACAAACGCTAGATGATATTTTGGTTGAAGCCTTTGCCGTCTGCCGCGAAGCATCGAGCCGTGTATTGGGCATGCGCCACTTCGATGTACAGCTGATCGGCGGTATGGTTCTGCACAACGGCAAAATCGCCGAAATGCGTACCGGTGAAGGTAAAACACTGGTGGCTACCCTTGCCGTTTACCTGAATGCATTGTCAGGAAAAGGCGTACACGTCGTTACCGTCAACGACTACCTCGCCTCCCGTGACGCGAGCATTATGGAGCCGCTGTACAACTTCTTAGGCTTGAGCGTCGGCGTGATCGTAGCCGATTTGCAACCTTTCGAACGCCAAACCGCTTACGGCGCCGACATTACTTACGGCACCAACAACGAATTCGGCTTCGACTACCTGCGCGACAATATGGTTACCGACCAATACGACAAAGTTCAACGCGAATTAAACTTTGCCGTAGTCGACGAAGTGGACTCCATTTTGATTGACGAAGCGCGTACGCCGCTGATTATTTCCGGCCAGGCGGATGACAACATCCAGCTCTACCGTGTGATGAACGCCGTTCCTGCCCACCTTATCCGCCAAGAAACCGAAGAAGGCGAAGGCGATTACTGGGTAGATGAAAAAGCACACCAAGTTATCCTGAGCGAAGCCGGTCACGAACACGCCGAGCAAATCCTGACCCAAATGGGCTTATTGCAGGAAAACGATTCGCTCTACTCTGCCGCCAATATTTCCCTGATGCACCACCTCATGGCTGCATTGCGCGCGCACACCCTGTTCCACAAAGACCAACACTACGTCATTCAAGACGGTGAAATCGTGATTGTGGACGAATTCACAGGCCGTCTGATGGCCGGCCGCCGTTGGTCCGAAGGCTTGCACCAAGCTGTTGAAGCCAAAGAAGGCGTAGAAATCAAACGCGAAAACCAAACGCTTGCATCTATTACCTTCCAAAACTACTTCCGCCTGTACAGCAAACTGTCCGGTATGACCGGTACGGCCGACACCGAAGCCTTCGAGTTCCAAAGCATTTACAACCTCGAAACCGTCATCATCCCGACCAACCGTCCTGTACAACGTAAAGACTTCAACGACCAAATCTTCCGTTCAGCTGAAGAAAAATTTGAAGCCGTTGTCAAAGACATTGCCGAATGCCACAAAAACGGTCAACCGGTTTTGGTCGGCACCACCAGCATCGAAAACTCCGAACTGGTTTCTGACTTGTTACACAAAGCCGGTCTGCCGCATAACGTTCTGAACGCCAAAGAACACGAGCGCGAGGCATTGATTGTAGCTCAAGCCGGTAAAGTCGGCGCAATTACCGTTGCCACCAACATGGCCGGCCGCGGTACCGATATTGTCTTGGGTGGCAACCTCAAACATCAAATCGAAGCCATCCACGCCGATGAAACCCTGAGCGAACAGCAAAAACAAGCGCAAATTTCCGCCCTTGAAAGCGGTTGGCAAGCTGAACACGACCAAGTTGTGGCCGCAGGCGGTTTGCACATTATCGGTACAGAACGCCATGAAAGCCGCCGTATCGACAACCAATTGCGTGGTCGTGCCGGTCGTCAGGGCGACCCTGGCTCCAGCCGTTTCTATCTGTCGTTTGAAGATCCATTGCTGCGTCTGTTTGCACTCGACCGTGCCGCAGCCATCCTCAACCGCTTGGCACCTGAACGCGGCGTTGCCATCGAACACGGCCTGCTGACCCGTCAAATCGAAGGCGCACAACGTAAAGTCGAAGGCCGCAACTTCGATATGCGTAAACAAGTTTTGGAATACGATGATGTTGCCAATGACCAACGTAAAGTGATTTACCATCAACGTAACGAAATCCTGACCAGCAAAGACGTCAGCGATTTGACCCGTGAAATCCGCGCCGACGTTATCAGCGACTTGGTTGATTACCACATCCCGCCTGACAGCATGGAAGAGCAATGGGACATTCCGGCACTGGAGCACCAACTTGCCGCCGATTTCCGCCTGCATGTCGATATTAAAGGCTGGCTGAAAGAAGACAGCACTTTGGACAACCAAGACATTAAAGAACGCCTCATCAAGCGCATCGAAGACGAGTATGCCGAAAAAGTCAAATTGGTCGGCAAACAGGCTATGTCAGACTTCGAACGCAATGTTATGCTGCAAGTTATCGACAACCAATGGCGCGAACACCTCGCCGCTATGGACTACTTGCGCCAAGGCATCCACCTGCGCAGCTATGCTCAGAAAAATCCGAAACAAGAATACAAACGCGAAGCTTTCGCCATGTTTGAAAATCTGTGGCGCGGTATCAAACAAAACATTGCCGCTTTGCTGACTGCCGTTCAAATCGAGCGCAACAGCGAATACGACCACACTGCCGCACAAAGCGTCAGCGATGTTCAAACCGTCCACTCCGATGCGCCTGATATGGAAGAATTGCTCGGTCAATCGCAAACCGATTTGGTTACCGAAGCGTTCGATCCTGACAGCACAGACTTCAGCCCTGAAGCACTTGCACAAAACGGCCTAATTGTTCACCGCAACGATCCTTGCCCTTGCGGCAGCGGCCTGAAATACAAACAGTGCCACGGTAAATTAAACTAAGCAGTCATCTCAAAAGGCCGTCTGAACAAGTGTAAAAACGAAATCAAAGATTCTCGTTTCACCGTTCAGACGGCCTGAGAATTATCCAAACAAGTAAAAAATTTCCAACCCCAATTTCAAAAGAGTATCCCTATGGCAGGCAATACCTTCGGACAAATCTTTACCGTTACCACTTTCGGCGAAAGCCACGGCGCAGGCTTGGGCTGCATCATCGACGGCTGCCCGCCAGGATTAGAATTGAGCGAAGCGGATATCCAATTTGACCTTGACCGCCGCAAACCCGGCACCAGCCGCCACGTTACCCAACGCCGCGAAGCCGACCAAGTCGAAATCCTCTCCGGCGTATTCGAAGGCAAAACCACCGGTACACCCATCGCCCTCCTAATCCGCAATACCGACCAACGCAGCAAAGACTATGGCAATATCGCCACCAGCTTCCGCCCCGGTCATGCCGATTACACCTACTGGCATAAATACGGTACACGCGACTATCGCGGCGGCGGTAGAAGTTCCGCCCGCGAAACCGCTGCCCGCGTTGCAGCCGGAGCAGTTGCGAAAAAATGGCTGAAAGAAAAATTCGGTACTGAAATTACCGCCTACGTTACCCAAGTCGGAGAAAAAGAAATCCAGTTTGAAGGCTACGAATATATTTCCCAAAATCCTTTTTTTGCAGCAAACCAAAGCCAAATTGAGGACTTGGAAAACTATATGGACAGCGTGCGCAAATCATTGGATTCTGTCGGCGCAAAACTTCATATCGAAGCAGCCAACGTCCCTGTCGGCTTAGGCGAACCGGTTTTTGACCGCCTCGATGCAGAAATTGCCTATGCCATGATGGGTATTAACGCCGTCAAAGGCGTGGAAATCGGTGCAGGTTTTGATAGCGTAACTCAACGCGGCAGCGAGCATGGCGACGAGCTCACGCCTCAAGGTTTTCTATCCAACCACTCAGGCGGCATCTTGGGCGGCATCAGCACCGGACAAGAAATTCATGTGAATATTGCCATTAAACCGACCAGTTCCATCGCCACACCGCGCCACAGCATTGATATAGAGGGCAACCCTGTCGAACTTGCCACACACGGCCGCCACGACCCCTGCGTCGGATTACGCGCCGCTCCGATTGCAGAAGCCATGCTGGCATTGGTATTGATTGACCACGCCTTACGCCATCGTGCACAAAATGCCGATGTTCAGGTAAATACACCGGACATTGCCAAATTGGAAAAATAACCGTTTATTTCTGAATATTCTCAGAAAAATTTAGCCAAATCACAGTCTTTATACTACAATAGCACCTTATTGCCGTATGACGAAAATACGGATTTATATTAGAGGAATACAACCGCAATGGCACAAGAAACCGCTTTGGGCGCTGCGCTGAAATCTGCCGTCCAAACCATGAGCAAGAAAAAACAGACAGACATGATTGCCGACCACATTTACGGCAAATATGATGTATTCAAACGATTCAAACCGTTGGCCGTCGGGATCGACCAAGACTTGGTTGCCGCCCTGCCCCAATACGACCCTGCACTGATTGCACGCGTACTGGCCAACCACTGCCGCCGTCCGCGCTATCTGAAAGCCTTGGCTCGCGGCGGCAAACGTTTTGACTTGAACAACCGCTTCAAAGGCGAAGTCAGCGTAGAAGAACAAACCATCGCCCAACAGCACCCAGCCGTTCAACAGGCATTAGCTGCACAAGCCGAACGCCAAGCCGCTAAGGCTACCGCTGAAGCAGAAACAGCTCCTGCACAAGCTGAGACCAACGAAGCTGCTGAATAATGTTCAGACGGCCTGCTAAGGCTTGCACTAAATAAATAGAGACCCCAATTCAATACGACATCTTTAACGTCGATGAATTGGGGCTTTTTTATTACCTTAACCTTATAGTGGGCTGATTAAAAATAGCTTTATTTGCCCTCACTACGAACCAAAATCTTTTCTAAAATATTCCCAATAAGGTATTTCTCTATTACCTTGATTACTCTTGTATCAGTTCAAACATTGAACAGCATGATTTATACATCGCTAAAACAAACTCAAATCTACCCCTTACAAAAATAAATAAAGGCCGTCTGAAATCTATCTTTCAGACGGCCTTTTGAAATCAAATAGCCAATTAAAACACGGCTTGTAAAACCAAATAGCTGACAACAGACAAAACGGCAGCGGCAGGCAAGGTAATAACCCAAGCAAGGCCGATCGGTTTCATCAACTTCCAGTTGGCATTGCGGTTAACCAAGCCGATACCCAAAACTGCACCCACCAAGATATGGGTACTGGAAACAGGTAAGCCCATAAATGATGCGGCCATCACGACGGCGGCGGCAGAAAGCTCTGCAGAAAAACCTGACGCGGGATGCATTTCTGCCAAGCTGGTGCCTACGGTTTTAATCACTTCTTTACCGACAAACCATAAGCCGACGATCAAAGCGATACCGAAAGTCAACATGGCAATTGGCGGCACGGCGTTTTGAGCGGTAATGCTGTTGGTACGCAACACATCCATAATCGCGGCAAACGGACCAATCGCATTGGCAATATCGTTTGCACCATGGCTGAATGCGAAACCGCAAGCGGTAAATACCTGCATCCATGAGAACATTTGGAAAGTCGATTTATCCAAATCTTTGCGTTTCAAACTTTTGGCGAATACAAACGTACCCATCCAAATAGCCGCGCCGATCATGAAAATGGTCAGGAAGCTGTTGACGTTGCTCATACCCAAATGCAGATTTTTCAGACCTTTGAAAATCAACATGGCCGCAATCATCATACCGCCGACAGAAGCAATAAACGGCACCCAAGAATGCAGGGCTTTGTAAGAATCTACTTCGCCCTTACGGCTGTCAAAGCGGTGCAGACCGCGATAATACTCAGACTGCAATTCTTCGGGATCAAAGTCCGGCTCATCATAAATTTGGGCATCGTGCGCCATTTTGGTGGCGTATTCGACTTTTTCAGACTCACTCAAGGCTTCAAAAAACAGGCGATGCTCTTCTTTATAGGCTTTCTTCTCCAGCTTGATGCCTTTGAGCGTATTATCGGCCCAAGAGTTGTAGTCCAAAACGTTTTTCTTAATTCGTGAAAACAACAGATAGGAAACGATGCCACCCAAAACCGGAGACAATATCCAAGACAATGCAATTTCGCCCAACTTGTCCCATTGAATCAACGTAACGGAATCCACACCGTTCAATGCCGCCATACATAAGGCGCTACCGACGATACCGCCGATAATGGCATGTGTAGTGGAAACCGGCAGACCTTTGCGAGATGCAAAAAGCAGCCACAATGCCGCAGCCAAAAGCGCAGACATCATAATAAAGACAAACTGCATCGGATCCAGATGCATGCCATTCAAATCGACAATACCCTTACGGATGGTATCTGTTACCTCGCCACCGGCAATCACTGCGCCACTGACTTCAAATACTGCCGCAATCAGCAAGGCTTGCGGAATGGTCAATGTGCCGGAGCCGACACTTGTACCGAAAGAGTTGGCAATATCGTTACCACCCACATTAAACGCCATGAAGACGCCGAAAAAGGTAGCAAGGATAAACAGGCCGGAGTGGTTGTAGTGGGTATAACCCAGGCCCCAATAAATAAAATAGCCGACCATGCTCACAAGCATAGCGGCAAAAACCGTATTAATCAGCTTCAAGTTCGCACTCGACTGAGTTTGAGCCATGGAAAGTTTCCTTTTGGAAAACATGTTGAGTCGCGTTATTTTAACCTTTTTGTAATCTTTCTTGCACCAACTATTTACATTAAATGCCGAAATTCCCGTAAAAACGTCAAAAGGCGTTAAAATGTCGTTTTACCTCCTCTTTCTGTAACCGAAATGCAACCCCAATACTATATCGGCATCATGTCAGGAACCAGCATGGACGGTGCCGATGCCGTACTGATTCAAATGCAGGGCAAGCAATGGCAACGAGCCGTTACCCACAGCTTTCTACCCTATTCAGACGGCCTGCGCCAAGAATTGTTGGCACTACAAGACATAGGCGAAAATGAATTGCACAGAAGCAATATCCTGGCGCAAACACTCAGCCGCCTATACGCCCAAACCGTACAGCAACTGTTGGCAGAGCAAAACCTGTCGGCTCAAGACATTGCCGCGATCGGCTGCCACGGACAAACCATCCGCCATGCGCCTGAACACGGTTACAGCATTCAACTGGTCAACCTCCCCCTGTTAGCCGAACTGACCGGCATTTTCACAATTGGCGACTTCCGCAGCCGCGACCTTGCCTGCAATGGTCAAGGTGCGCCCCTCGTCCCCGCTTTTCACGAAGCGCTGTTTCAAGATGCGAATGAAACCCGCGCCGTACTCAACATTGGCGGCATTTCCAATATCAGCATCCTCCCGCCCGATAGCCCTTCTTTCGGCTTCGATACTGGCCCCGGCAATATGCTGATGGACGCATGGATGCAACATATTTGGCAGCAGCCTTACGACAAAAATGGGGAAAAAGCCGCACAAGGCAAAATCCTCCCTGACCTGCTCGCTTCCCTGCTCGACCATCCTTACTTCAGCCGCCCTTATCCCAAAAGTACAGGCCGAGAGTTGTTTTCCCTAAGCTGGCTTCAAGGCCGTCTGAAAGGTAATGAAAAGCCGGAAGATGTCATGCGCACATTGGTCTTTTATACCGCACAAACCATTTTTGATGCGACCAAACAAGCTGCTCCGGCGATTCATCATCTTTATATCTGCGGCGGCGGCATCCGCAATCCGGTTTTGATGCAAGACTTGGAAACCCTGTTTTCTCCCGTCACCAAATTGCACAGCACAGCCAAGCTCCATCTTGACCCGCAATGGGTCGAAGCCGCCGCTTTTGCCTGGCTTGCAGCCTGTTGGTGCAATCAAGTTCCGAGCAACCCCCACCATGCAACCGGCGCACATTCACACCGAATCTTAGGTTCGGGACATTACGGCAACTAAAGTTGAATCAATAAAAAGGCCGTCTGAACATTTTCAGACGGCCTTTACTATATTAGCCTTTCCTTTTTTTTATGGGTTGTAAATAATGCTGCACGTCCTTTATAAAAATCTAAGTTAAACAAATCAATATTAAAATGTTTGCAATATTCAGCAACCATATCAACCGTTAATCGCTCCTTTTTGATTCTTTTTTCATAGCTAGTTAAGTTCTCAAATTCAAAAGGTTTTCCACTTTGTTCAAAAGTTGTTTTACTGGTTTCTTTATACACCATAATTGTTCTACTTTCTACTGCATATTCTGAGATTTTATTTGCACCATTTCGCCAATGAAACATTACCGCACCAAATTCATCTTTCTTAAAATCTGGAGAAAGATATAAGCTGATATTCTGTATCCCCCATGTTTCGGATAGATAACTAGGTTGGCTAAATACGTCTGTACCACGATATCCATTTTCCATATATAAGCACCATTCAGAAGCAGTCTCTAAAATAATATATTTATTGGGGTATCTCAGCGCAAAAGGTTCCAACATTTTAATTTTATCCGACAAACTTAATTCATCAGATACTTTTTGATGATGTACCGTCCACCCCCATATTAGACCAAGCTCTTGCAATCTTTGCTCAAAGCGTAACACCATCTCATTAAATGGAATTTTAAAGAAACACAAATGAGTGGTATGAGGTTTATGATCTTGTAAAAAAAACTGTGGGTTATTCATAATCAATCTAACGTCCTTAAAATAACAATAGCATCTTTATCATTGCTGAATATTCGATCTGCGTGTGGTATTCCGCGCGATGAAGTGCTTCGATCGTACTCAATATACACCCTTTTACCTGATGGAAGCATTGCTTGCAAGTCTGGGCGGCATATTCCTACGCGACAAAGATTTCCATTAACCTGTTGCTGATTAATCCTAATATCTGTCGCACCTAAATTTTTTAAATAAATTGCATCAGCTTGTACAGCTTGGTTTTGTGTTAAAGTTTTACCAATAGTCCTCCCTTCTAGCTTTTTTACTTCTGTTGGTATGGGATTAACAGCATTCTTCTTCCGGCAAACGATTGATTTTCACACGGGCAATCCGTTGCCCATCCTTCTCAACCACCTCAAAACGCCAGCCATGGTAATCGATGAAATCACCTACATCAGGAATACTTTGCAACTCTTCCATAATCAAGCCGGCAACGGTATGAAAGTCCGCATCTTCCTCTTGAGCAGGCAGATTTAACTGAGAAGCCAATTCCACATACTCCAATGCACCATCCACAGACAGTGTTTCATCCTGACTGGCTGGAGCAGCTTCTTCTTCCTCACGCTCAAACTCTTCGGGGAATTCACCGGCAATGGTTTCCAACAAATCTTTCATGGTCACCATACCCAACACTGCGCCAAATTCATCCACCACCAACGCATAATCCGCGCTGCTTTGACGGAACAATTCAATCGCATTCAACGCCGTCGTACTGTCCGGTAAAATCAACGGTTGGCGCAAGGCCGTCTGAATATTGATTTCTCCCAATTCAAGCAGCTGGTTTAGCAAATCTTTTTTACTGATATAGCCCAAAGGCTCATCTACACCTGCCTTACCGACAACCAACAACCGGCTATACGGCGTATTTTTCAACTGCGCATTTTGTTCTTCCCGACTTTGGGAAATATCCAATTTCTCAATTTCCCGACGCGGAATCATCACGCCCATAATCGGACGCTCCGCCAAAGTCAGCACGCTGCGAATCATGGATTTTTCGTTTTCTTCAAAATGCTCGTCATCGCCGCCATTATCGCCTGCTTTTGCCAAAATGCTTTCGCGGATACCCATCATACCCAACACATTTTCAGCGGTACGCTTACGCCAAGAAGTGCTGATGTAGTCATTTTTGCGGGCATTTTTTTGCGAAACCTGATTAAACAGTTCGATCAAAATCGAGAAGCCGATCGCCGCATACAAATAGCCTTTCGGAATATGGAAATGGAAGGCCTCCGCAATCAGGCTGAAACCAATCATCAACAAGAAACCCAAACACAACATCACAACGGTCGGATGCTTGTCCACAAAGGCAGTCAACGGTTTGCTGGCAGAAATCATCACCGTCATCGCCACAACAACCGCACCCATTGCCACCACAATATGATCCACCATCGCCACTGCCGTAATAACAGAATCGATAGAGAAAACCGCATCCAAAATCAAGATTTGCGCCACAACACCCCAAAAAGCGGAATGCTTCTTCTGCCCTTCAGCAACAGCAAATTGATTGTGGCCTTCAAGGCGTTCGTGCAGCTCGGTAGTCGCTTTATAAAGCAGGAAAATACCGCCGGCAAACATAATCATGTCTTTGCCGGAAATCTCCAGACCGCCCAACTCAAACAAAGGACGCGTCAGCGTCATGATGTGCGCCATAAAGCCCAGCATGAAAATCCGAATAACAACGGCTAAACCCAAGCCCGTTATCCGCGCCCTATCCCGTTGCGACGGTTTGACCTTGTTTGCCAAAATCGCTACGAAAACAAGGTTATCAATACCTAAAACAACTTCCAAAACCAGAAGCGTGGCAAAGCCTATCCAAGTATGCGGCTCGGCCAACCAACTGAAATCCATAATGATTGCGTTCCTTTAAAATACAAAAAAGCAGCCGTTCCGCTTAAAACGGACAGGCTGCCAAATTTCGGGCATAAATAAAGGGAAAGAAGCGGTATAACAACTACTCTGCTCTGCGTCTTTCATGAAAAATTTATGCCCCAGTCAAAAATAATGGCAAACAGTTTATCAGTTTGGCGAAAGAAAGGCAAAGTCTGACAGCATATTTTCTTTTAAAAACAGCCTATACCATCACTTACCAGCTTTCAGACGGCCTTTTCTTACTTGATAAAACCATCAATCGGCGCATAACCCAAGAAATCTGCCTGCTCATTCAATATCACAACCCATTCTTTACTTCGTGCACTGGTAAATGACAAGAAATACAGCTCTTTCCCATCATTTCTCAGCGAAGCCTGTTCCAAAATTGACTCCTCATTCATGCCACGGGCTTTTGCCAAGACAGACAACGGTTTCATTGCTTTACGAATTTTCTCACGTTCCTGCTGCGAATCTGGCAACCACCAAGAAGGCCTCATACTCGGTTCAATACCTTTCAAAGACAAATCAAGACTTTGGTTAGCCTCATCCGGACTCGTTGCTTCACGCAACCCAACACGGCGCACACCAAACCAAGATAAATCCTGCAAATCCTTCGGGGCATGGCTCAAATCATTTGTATCAATTTCTGCAGCAGTTACCACATTTATCCTATCGGTTTCAAATGCGGCAACCACTGGACGCGCCAAAGATACGCTGTACAAACCATAAATTAAAGCAGCCAGCTGAATCATGCCGATTAAGGAAAAATCAATAATCCTCTCTTTAAGTTTCTTGCTCGGGCTGGCAAGAATCAAAGTCAGCAACGGGCCACAAACAATATCTACTGAAATGACCAGTTTATATAAAGCCAATCCGCCTGTCAGTTCGGCATACGGATAAGGATACCAAACTCCAAATACCAACAAAGCGGCCAATCCTGCCAAAATCAGACTAATCAACAAATGCCATGCCGCATTTTTTAATGCGAACCGAAAGCGTGGTGAAGAATGTAATGTATGTGCGTTTTCCATAGATAACAATAAGATATTATTTCTTCTATAAATATTATGTATAGCTTAAAAAATAAATGAGATATTTAAATATGCTGGTAGGCCGTCTGAAAATTGAAGCATTAACTGCAACCATCTCACCACGCATTATTAATATGTTTAAAATACCAATAAATAGATAAAATAAAAACCACCATACAAGATGGTGGTTTTAAAATTTGGCTCCCCGACCTGGGCTCGAACCAGGGACCTGCGGATTAACAGTCCGTCGCTCTACCGACTGAGCTATCGGGGAATTAAAGATGGAATTATATAGAAAATATCAGAAACTTGTCAAGCAACAATCTATATAAAAACAAAAATATTTTATATCTTTTTAATTTATAAAACTTTATAAGATTTCAGCAATTTGTTTGGCCGCACGTTTCGCATCCAACAAAATCAAGCCCAATTTACCGCTTTCTTTTGCCATCAATACCAACACTGCATTTTCACCTGCTTGACTCAACAGAATATAGCCATTTTTACCTTTAACCATTACCTGATCCAACTCACCGCAAGCCAACTCATGTACGGAACGATTACCCAATGCCAAAAGCGTTGCCGACATCGCACCTACACGGTCTGCATTCAGGTGGGAAGGCAGCATGGTTGCGATCGGCAGGCCGTCTGTAGAAATAACTGCAGAAGCAGTGATATCAGCAGAGGTATTGTTCAAATCGCTTAATACAGAGATTAATAGTTGTTGCATAGTCGCTCCATTCTAAAATAAATATCGGTCAGGCAAAAATCAACGGCTGCCGTATCGGTGGTACAGCACTTTAACCAAAGTAACAAAAGCCTCTTTATTTAAGTCAGGCATTCCGCCAATTACCAAAATCAGCTTGGTCATGCCAATATACAGAGGGAAAAAGGTCAATTCACTTTGGCCTGAAGGATCACAAATACCCCATGCACTATTATTGATATGCAGGTTATTGCGAATCAAAAGACGGTGATTGTCTTCCATTTTAGCCACTTCGCTCGCCAAAAGGCCCAACTCTTCCGCAGCCTCGTGATGAAAATTGGCATTGGCGAAATACAAACCGTTTTCATCAGCCAATAAAGCTTTGCCAGAATTGGACAACTGTTCCAACAATGTAGGCAATTGCTCGTCAGTCAAATGGATATCGTCTGTGCTGATTTCTTCATCACCATACAAAAATTCCAAGCGTTGGAGCCGATACAGCAGGTTCAAAGCAGTATTGATGTCGCTGGTATCCGCCCATGCCAAGATTTTTTCGCTGCTGATGGTTTCAGACGGCTCTGCACGCAACAGGCCATACAATAAAGTTCTGCTGGCACTGGGCGTATCATTTGAAACAGCATAATACGCACCCGCCGGTGTAATCTTAGGATATAAATTTGCTTGTAAAGAAAGTGTCGCTTCCATCTTATACCTCTAATCCGGGGTCAATTGAGAACAACATGGCAGTAACCAATTGTTTTACATCGTCTTCTCGACGCGCATCAATCTCAAAAACCGGTACATTAAAATTATTCTGTGCTAAATATTTTTGATAAACATCCACGCTTGGTAAGGATCGGATATCCATCTTCGTTACCCCTACAACCAAAGGCGCTTTTTTCAGCAATTCCCGGAATGCATCCAAGAAGAATTGCAAGTCTTTCAATGGATTGCTTCTTGTATTATCCAAAAGAAGCACCAAACCCATACTGCCTTGGCTCAGAATTTCCCACATGAAATTAAAACGCTCCTGACCAGGCGTACCATAAAGATGGACCTTGGTTTCCTCATCCAAATGAATGACACCGTAATCCATCGCTACAGTCGTGTACCCCTTGCGGACAAGTGTCATATCGGATGCGGATGCATCGGTTTGAACCGGTGGTTCATCAGATAAAGCTGAAATTGCAGTGGTTTTACCTACGCCAACAGGACCGGTAAAGATAATTTTATTTTCTTTCATGACGTGTCCTTTACGATTTACCCAGCAACTTACGCATCAGGCGTTGCAACAGGCCGCGAGGTTGTTCTTTCGACGGACCGGCAATTTTTTGAGCCTCTTTGCTCATTGCTGTTTCAGGTACGTCTTTGCTATTCACATCAATCTGTTCGTTCAATGAAGGCGTATTGTTCGCATCAGTTGCAAACTCTGTATCTGTCGCCAAAAAGCCGGTCATATATGTTGCCGATAAATAGTTCAAAATATCAGGCATTTCTAAAGGCATAACTTTATAGAGGATGTTCAGATTAACAGACGTTTTCGTCAGAAATGCCGACAGACGCATAGATTCCGGAACATGTGCCAAACGGGTTAAGTTTGGCCACCGCTTGAGTGTAAAAACAGTTTGCGGCGTCATCGGATAAATCAGACGGCCTGATGCAGTCCAAATAGCCATTTGCCACAAGCATGACATAATGGTGACTTTGGCTTTTTCTTTCCATTGAGGATTATCAGGAACAGCCTTACACACGACAGCCAAGTTATCGTTCTTACACAATTTCTCCAACTCATTGGCACTGACTGTCAACAGTACACGCTGAATACTAGGAAACACGATTAATATCGGCTTGCCTTCATGCAAGACAGCAACATCTTGATGTCCTTGACTGGCAAATTTCAGCGCGCCCAACAAGCCTTTATTTGGATTAAATCGGCGAATGGTTGCTTTTCTAGTGCCATCGGAATTTGATTGTCTTTTATTCTCTTCAGCCGCTTGTTGCTCAGACGGCTCAAAAACATTACCGCCTTGAGCCAGGCTGCGCAAAACAGGAAACAAAGTATCAAATTTGACCGGCTTAGCCAAATAAGGAGTCGTTACTGTCGGCAACTCGGAAGAAAACATAGCCACAGGTACTTCCGGATAAGTTTTCTTCGACTCTTTCCAAGCTTCTACACCTGCCGGAGTATCGGTATCAACCAATACCAAATCCGGTTTTTCATCAGAATCAGGGGAAACGATGACGTAATTCGTCGTATTGTGCATTTTAAATGCCATACGGAATACCGCCTGCTGTTGCTCACCCATCTCCTGTAACATAACCCGTATGGTTTTAATTTTTGGTAAATGATTATTCATCACTCGTACTTTCTACGATTATCTTATTTTTTTGAATATTGGTTCATTCGTTGCAAGAGACGGCTCATTGCCAAGACAACCTCTTCAGGCAGGCTGACAACACGCTCACGCAACAAGCGCAGAAATTGTTCCAAACGTCCCCAATCTTCAACGCGTTCGTACAAATCAAACAAGATAATGTACAACTGCGATTCTTGAGGATACTGCAAAACAGCCTGTTCCAAAGTACCGATGGCCAAATCCAACTGACCATAGGCCAACAAAGATTCGACTTCTTTCACGGCTTCATCTGCAGGTGAAGAGCTCGCGCTGATGACTGAAGAGTCTTTTTGAACCAACTCACGATATTTGGCTTTCATCTGCAAAGAACTTGGCTGGATATAACCGCGTTTCAAGCCAATCTCTTTAATTTGCTGTTCAGACGGCCCTTTTTCCAAATCATCAAAAATTTCGTGATAACCAAGGCTATAACCCCAACCAAGCATACGTTCTTTTACTTGACGGCCATATTGACCCAAAGAGTGGTAAAGCTTCCACAGATGCTTGGCAAACTGCCCTACTTCTTCATTCTGATAATCCAGACGCAAGGCATCGATAATGAGACCAGCAGGCTTCGCAGAAGTTTGGATTGCTTTGTTGTATTGATGCAAAGCAGTCTCGTAGCTAATCTTGTCTTTCAGGATTTTTGCACTGCGTTCCGGTTTGGCAAAACCAATAACCGCACCCATCTCTTCAGGGCTGATTTCGCCAAAATCTTTCTTACCTAATACGATAGGCGCATGTTTGCCCATACCAGGAACGACAATGCGTTCAACCGAATCGCTCTCAAAAGCAATATGTTCGTCGGAAGCAACTTCCAAACCGCTTTGTTCGCCAATTTGACGGTCCACTTCCTGCATATTCCAACCGAGATAACGCTCGGCAAAAACACGCAGGCGCAGGTTAGTAGAGTCCAAAGCCAGACCGGCTTTCAGGTATTCGGCTACGCTGTCTTCTGAAAGTGAGGCACTATGACGCTCAAGTGTATCCGCCAGCATGTCGATATTACCGACCCGCAGATTCAAACCGATTAATTCATGAACCAGCTTTTCCGGAGCGCCGTCTTCCAAAGTATTGAGATAACCGGCCAAAGACTCTGCTGCTTTGCTCTCATAGCCAAACTGTTTATAAACCTGATATTCGGTCAGCGGATCCACTTCTTGTGCGGAAACAGAAGCTGTTGCATCGTTTGAGCCGCTTCCGCCCCATTCCCAGTCTTGATTATCCGCATTGGAAACTGTCTGGTTGACTTTCTCAATCCAGTCGTTTCCGTCCTCATAGGAGGCTGTATGAGCAGCAGATGTACGGCTGCTTTTTGATGCATGTGCGCTTTGTTTGTCTGAATTGTTACTTTGTTTATGACGAACAAAAAACAACACCAGCAAAAAAAGCACCAGCAAAAGAATAGTTAAAAGTTGATAGTTCAAGAACACCTCCCGGTCTTGTGCTGCAAACTGCATTTATTAACATCTGTTGCTTTACACGCAACTTCAACGCTATTAATTCCCAAAACGAATGATGATAACATGAACGCACCCATTTTCACATTAGAAACCCTACCCCCATAAAGGACTTGATACCAATTTACAACTCAAACACACCAATGGATTCAACATGCGAGGTTTGTGCAAACATATTCATGATTCCTACCGCCTTAAACTTATAGCCCTTATCAACCAAGACACCGGCATCTCGTGCAAATGTTGATGGATTGCACGAAACATACACTATCTTCTGAGGCAAAAACGGCTTGTGTAGCGATTTGACAACAGCATAAGCCCCGTTTCTCGGAGGATCCAGCAACATCTTGTCAAATTGCCCCCACGACTCAACAGTTTTTTCATCGGTATCGAACAAGTCTGCAACAGAAAACGTCATATTCTCGGCACAACGATTCAGGCGTGCATTTTCCCTTGCCCTATCGACCAAATAATCGGCACCTTCAATACCGACAACCGATGCACCACTTTTTGCCAGCGGCAAACTAAAATTGCCCAAACCGCAAAACAAATCGGCAATCCTCTCCCCTTTTTGAGGGTTTAAAAGCCTGACCGCCCTTGCCACCATCACTTCGTTCAATTGCGCATTAATCTGCGTAAAATCACCCGGCTTGTAAGGCATTTCCACATCAAATTGAGCAAAAGTATAGTTCAGGGCAGGCGCGTTCTCAGGGTAAAACGGCAAGGACTCGGCATGATCCTGCAGCCATATTTGCCATGCCTTTTCAGCACCCGACAATATCTTATCAAACCAATTACGCAATTCGCTTAATATTTGTCCAAACGGTTGATTTACGAAACGAATGTTGAATACGGTCACATTTTTTCCGCAATAAAACTCAACAAATTTCACTTTCACACCGTCATCATGCAGCTTTTGCAGCAAATTGCGGACATCAGGCAACCTATCGGACACATGCTTAGGCAAAATATGGCAATGGCGGATATTGACGACATCATGGCTTTTTTTGGCCTGAAAACCGAGTTTCAGACGGCCTTGCTTATCCATCGAAACACTTAAACGTGCTCTATCGCGATAATACCAGGAGTAACCATATAAAGGGAGCAAAATTATCTCAGGCTTGACCTTACCTATCCGTTCCAACTGCTCTTCTAAAATCCGTTGCTTTAATGCAACTTGCGCGCCAAAGGAAACATGTTGGAGCGAACAGCCACCACATGTATCAAAATAGCAACAAGCGGGCTCAACGCGTTCGGAAGAAGGTTTTAAAACCGTTTCGACCTGAGCTTCTGCAAACTGCTTTTTTTCCTTATGAATGGCAAACGTTACACGCTCTCCGGGCAGCGCACCGCCGATGAATACAGTCTTCCCATCGACTCTGGCAACACCCCTGCCCTCATAATCCAAAGAAAAAACTTCCGCCTCTTGATACCGTTCTTTCACACTCATACCGTTTCCGTCAGACAGCCGCTTACCGGCCTTCTGACTGTCTTTCAATACCGAAAGCGCATATTTTCTCACAAAAACACAGAGTTTCAGGTATCATGCGCCAAAAACTTTCATTTCAATCCCTACAAAAAAAAGACGACATGAAAAAATTATTCCTTGGCCTGACAGCCGCCCTTCTGACCTCGGCCGCTGCTGCAAACACACTTATTCCAGACGTCTCTCCCGCCTCTTCCGGACAACACGTCGTTATCAATATTACGCAACAGCGTTTGTTCCTCTACGACAACGGCAAACTGAGCAAAATTTATCCTGTTGCCGTCGGTAAAGCCATGACCCAAACTACACTGGGCGAACACAAAATCGGCGCCAAAGCCTACAACCCGGTTTGGCATATCCCTAAATCCATCCAAAAAGAACGCAATGACGGCGTAAAAAGCGTACCTGCCGGCCCGAATAATCCGCTTGGTCCCGTATTTGTCCGTCTTGGCGACCCCAAATTAAGCCTGGGCATTCACGGCACCAATGCCCCTGCCAGCGTGCCCGGTGTCCGCAGCCATGGTTGCGTGCGCATGAAATCGCCTGATGCATTGGAATTCGCCAAAACCATCGCAACAGGTGCTCCCGCCTCCGTTATCTACCAAATGGCAAGCCTGAACGAAGATGCCAACCAAAACTTGTGGCTGGCTGCCTATCGCGACCCGTACAACAAGAAAAACCTTGATACGGCTGCCCTGAAAAAAAGCATTGCCGCTTGGGCAAAAGCGCACGGCAAAACCATTCCTGCAGCGCGTGTGGATGCAATCCTGAAAGGACGCACCGGCGCGGCAAACTGTCTGACCTGCGCCAAAGGCGTGAAACTCAAATCACCTTTGAAGTCTTTGGCATGGACCAGCGGCACGGATGCTTACAGCAAACCAAAAGTCATGCCGAAACCGGCTCCTGCTAAAGATGTGGTATTGCCTCAAGGCACCGAAATCGAAGTCGATGCTACCGACGATACAAACAAGGCAGCATCCGAACCGAAACAAAGCGTTCGTCCGACTCCAGTGAAACCGGCAAAACCTGCTGCCAAACCGGCAACCACTCCTGCCGAGACGCCTGCTTCCGTGCCTAAAGCCGCTTCCGAACCGGCTACTGCCCCGGCCTCTGCGCCTGTAAAAGAGGCTCCGGCAAGCAGCGAACCGGAAGATTTGCTGTTCTAAGCAGAACAAAACACATAGCCAAAGGCCGTCTGAAACGAATTGTTCAGACGGCCTTTTCGTATTACTGGATATTGGAAATATAGGCCCCTCTTGATTCAGACGGCCTTTTTACTTTCCAAATATTCTGACAAGCCGCGTTCGCGCAAAATACAGCTCGGGCATTCATGACAACCGCCGACCACGCCGTTATAACAGGTATGCGTCCGCTCGCGAATGTAATCCAACACACCCATTTCATCCGCCAATGCCCATGTTTGCGCTTTGGTTAAATACATCAAGGGCGTATGGATTTGAAAAGCGTAATCCATAGCCAGATTCAGCGTAACATTCATCGACTTGACGAACACATCGCGACAGTCGGGATAACCGGAAAAGTCGGTTTCGCATACGCCGGCAATGATATGGCGTATCCCCTGCCCTTTGGCGTAAATGGCGGCATAAAGCAAAAACAAAGCATTGCGTCCATCTACAAATGTATTGGGCAGGCCGTCTGAAGCTGTTTCAATGGATGCCGTATCATCCATCAAGGCATTATGCGTAATCTGTTGCATCAGGCTCAAATCGAGTACCGTCTGCTTTACACCCAAATCTTGGGCAATCCAACGCGCGCGCTCCAATTCGATGGCGTGGCGTTGCCCATATTGAAAAGTGATAGCCTGCACATTTTCACGGCCATAGGTTTGAATTGCCTGAATCAGGCAGGTTGTTGAATCCTGCCCGCCCGAAAAAATAACGAGGGCCTGCTGTTTTTCCATAGTAAATTCCTAGTTTTGTTAACGCGGGAGGTTTGCGAACCGCGTGATTCGAAGATTGACGGATTATAACGGATTTCGTCTATAATCACGGCACTTCATTTTCTTTTATATAGCATAATCATGAGCATCTACGCCCTGAAACCAAAATTCCAAAACCTGTTGCGCCCCATTGTTAAGAGACTGTATCAAAAAGGCATTACTGCCAATCAGGTTACCCTGTTTGCCTGCGCCGTTTCCATTTTGATCGGTTTGCTTTTAGCATTGTTTGCAGGTGTATCCACATTATTCTGGCTTTTACCGATCTGGTTGTTTGTCCGTATGGCACTGAATGCGATGGACGGTATGCTGGCACGAGAGTTCGGCCAACAATCGGCATTGGGCGGCTATTTGAATGAAATCACCGATATTGCCGCCGATGCTGCTTTATATCTGCCTTTTGCCTTTATCGCGCCCTTCGGTGGCGTACAAATTGCCCTGTTTATTTGGCTGGCGGCAATGACCGAGTTTTGCGGCGTTTTGGGACAAGTTCATGGCAACGGCCGTCGTTATGACGGGCCATTCGGCAAAAGCGACCGCGCATTCTTTATCGGCGCATTGGCCGTATGGTATGCAATCGCCGGCAGCTTCCATTCGACTTTCTATATCCTTATGTGGCTGGCCTGCGCGGCACTGGTTTACACCTGCTACAAACGTGTCATCAATGGCTTGAAGGCCGTCTGAAACTTATCCACGTTCTTGGGTTAATCATCATTGATTAGAGTATTCAAACCCATCAACCTGTTTTACTGAAAACAAAAAGGCCGTCTGAAACCATAAACTATCGGTTTCAGACGGCCTTTTATTCGTCAGCGAAGATAACTTACTGTTTACCCAGTTGACTGTAATCTACCAACATATACTTGGCAGTAATTTTCTGCGAAGCATTGCCTTCATCGCCCATCAGAATCATCTGCGGCTTGCCGTTAACGGTAATCGAATCGACGGCCTCAACGTTAGTGATGTGTTGCAGGTTAGGCAGAGAGATTTTTTGCGGTTCATCAGTCGGGTTACCGCTCCAAGTCCACAGTTGCGAGAATTTCTGTCCATTCTCATCCTTCACTTCATTGGCGATCACGTAGGTTTTCAACACAGGATCATAGTTAAGGGAACGGATACCGCCGCCATCAATATCAATCACGGCCACTTCATCAAACTCAGGTTTGGCATTGCGCTCAAATACATCTTTCGGATTGCTGATAAACGCGACCAAAGCCATGTTGTTGAACTCAGGATCACGGAATCCCAAAACGAGACGTTTTTTCACCGGATCAAACGCCATGCCCTCAATATTGATTTCTTCAAAAGAAACTTCAGCCTTGGTTCGCTCGCGAATCAAATCATGCAGCTTGTGATCGGTTTCCAAAACCTGCGTCAGATTGTCGTAGCTGGTCAGCCCCAACACATTGCCGTCTTGGATTTTAAAGCGCATCAGATGTTCGCGGTCAGGCGAGCGGTTGCCTTTACGGGTGCGCGAGTGTGAAGTCAGTGCGTAGATAAAGCCTTCATCGTCGCGAGCCAAAGCCTCCAAATCGCTGAGACGACGTTTGAAACCGGTAATCACGCGTGTATCCAATGCCTCGTCTTCCACAAACCTGCCGGTTTTATCAATGCTGATGATACTGAACGCATGGTTGGGTTCGTCTTCCGCGATCAGCAACTTACCATCCGGGAGCTGTTGTACGGCAGAAGGCTCAAATACTCCGTTAAACATATTGATACCCAGCGAACGCAGCTCTGCCGCATTGTTGGCCGGAGGCGTCAGCAATGACGGCAATGTTTTCACGCCGATAAATGCCGCCAACGAAGCCAGCAAGCCCCAGCGGAATACCGCGTAAGATAAATTAATGTATTTAAACTGTTTATCCGCCAACAAACCAAGCCAATAAAGATGATCGCTCATCTTTTGATAGATTTGTTTACGGTCGCCCATAATCTCCTGCATCATTTCCCAATATTGATCTTTTTGCAGTTTTACACGGTCTTCATAAATCAAAATATTGGGTTGGCTGCCGCCAAAAAAGCGCGTTTCGGTACTGCTGAGACGGGTTTTCAAATCCCGCAGCTTAGAACGTCCACGGACAAAATCCTTCAACCATGTACGCGCCGCCTGCATTTTGCCGATACGTTCCGGCGAAGCAGAAAGCAATGCAAACACGATAGACGCTGCGGCAGTAATCATAAACGTACTGGCCGGAATCAAAAACTCGGGCGATGATGAAAAAATAAACGCGCCCGAAATCATCAGCGCAGAAACAATAAAACCATTCAGCGAAATCATAATGTTCGCTTTAGTTGCCGCCAGCGCCAACAATTCCATCTCCGAGCGTACGGCGTTGCGGAACATGGTTTCCACGCCCTTATTCGTACCCAACAGATCAGACGCATTTAAATCCTCGGCTTTATCTTTTTTCTTCTTCGCCTTGTCTTTTTTACGTTTGGCCTTCTTCTCGTTTTTTTCAAACGGCATCTCAGGATGTTCAACCACTTCCTGACCTTCTACCGTTTCCTGAATTTCTACCGCATCAGCCACAACCTCAACTTCGTTTTCAACCACACCGTTTTGCTTGTGATCCCAAAACTCAACATCCTGTTGGGATTCGGCAGCTGCGCCGTCGTTTAAAGGTTTTTCTTGGTCGCCTATCTGCTTCGGCTGACCATCTTCCTTCCAATCATTCAAACTCATATTATGACTCCCAACATCAAACACTTTGAACTACATGGAAAATAAAAAACATATTTAGTTCATTTATTTTGGATAATTTACATGCTGTTTACATTCTTTTAATGCCTAAATAGCAAACTGTCGCAGGACCAAAAGCCCTGCGACAATCCACTTTATATCGAAATATTAATAATCGATGCGTTCTTTAATAATTTTCAAATCAGGGTAAGACAAAACAATGTCGTACTCACGGCCATCTTTAAAAGCCTCAATATCCAATACAGGCTGACCTCGACGGCTATCGGCTTCAACATCGTGAACTTGATAGCCGCGTTGTTCCAACATTTTTACGGCTTTAGCACGGTTTTGCTCGAAGTTTTTGTCGCTGTAGATTTTGTGTTCGATATAATCACTGGCACCGGCAGTAGCGGCAGACAAAGCAACGATGGCGGTCAATAAGAATTTTTTCATGTTTGATTTCCTTTTTAAATGTGTATTCGGGTTTCGATGGATGTATTAAAACATGACAAAATTAGCAGTTAATTAGTGCTTGGTTAAACACAGTAAAGGCCGTCTGAAAACTGTTCAGACGGCCTTGATCCTTAGTCATCAAATTTCAAACGTATTGCCCAAGTGTAAATCCTGAAGGTTAGAAACGATGAAAAGCCTGCAGCGAATACTCACCCAACAAATGGACAAATCATGAACAAATTTTGCGAAATCACCTTTTGCCAACAAATCGGCAGCAACCAACAACACAACCAAGATGCCCTTTTTAACGGCGAACAAGTGTTTCAATATAAACTCAAAACCGCTGAAACACGCCTTGAAACCCGTCCACGCTTTATCATCGGGATAGCCGACGGCATTTCCAATAGCAATCATCCCGAAAAAGCCAGCAAATCAGCCATGCACCTATTAAGCCGTACAGCCAAACTCAGCCGTCAAACCATCAATCATGTACAAGCCGCTTTATCTCAAGAGTTGGCAGAGGATTATTTTGGTTCATCAACCACTTTTGTTGCCGCAGAAATCGACCAAACCACCGGCCAAACCAAAATCATCAGCGTAGGCGACAGCCGCGCCTATTTGATTGATACACAAGGAACATGGAAGCAACTGACCCAAGATCACTCGATACTCTCCGAATTGCTGGATGGTTTGTCGGATAAAAAAGAAGAAGGGTTCGCCACCATATATGGCGGCGTTTCTTCTTATCTAGTAGCAGATTATTCCGAATTCCAAGACAAAATGTGCCATATCGAACTTACGCTTAAAGCAGGAGAAAGCCTGCTGCTTTGTTCAGACGGCCTAAGTGACGCCCTTTCAAAAGAAATAAGAGAAAAAATTTGGCAACAACATGATAACGATAAGTCCCGCCTGACTGTGTTTCGTAAATTAATAGCGAAACAAAGAGTTTATGATGATATGTCGATAGTAATTTGTAAGGTTATCCAAACACCCTCTATCTAACCTTTTAACAATCACTGTCATCAGTTTTAAGTGAAATTTGGAATCATCTTTTACCATTTCTCTCCATCATTGCATTTGTCCGATATGTCATGATACTGTTCAAAAAACATGACTATTAGGAGTTTCTCATGTCCGAACAGCAAAAATACTTTTCTACCCAAGACGGTACTTCGCTTTTCTACCGCTATCGCCCTGCTGCCAATGGTTCTTCCGACAAAGCCATTGTGCTGTTCCATCGCGGGCATGAGCACTCCGGCCGGATGATGTTTGTGGCGGATGAGCTGGGTTTCAACGATTTTTCCTATTTCGCTTGGGATGCGCGCGGTCATGGTTACAGCCCCGGTGAACGCGGCGATAGTCCGAGTATCAGCACTTCGGTTGCTGATGTAGATGATTTTATCCGCCACATCCAAAGCGAATACGGCATCAAGCCCGAAAACATCTGCGTGATCGCGCAAAGCGTCGGCGCGGTATTGGTTTCTACTTGGCTGCACGACTACGCGCCGAAAATCCGTTGCGCCGTATTGGCTTCGCCTGCGTTCAAAGTCAAACTCTATGTTCCGTTTGCCCGTACCGGTTTGAAAATTATGCAAAAATGGCGTGGTAATTTCTTTGTAAACAGTTACGTCAAAGCCCACTATCTGACCCACAATGTCGAACGTCAAAAAAGCTATGACAATGATCCGCTTATTGCCCGTGCTATTTCTGTGCGTATCCTGCTTGGTTTATACGAAGCCGCTGAACGTGTGGTTGCCGATGCGCAAGCCATTACTACGCCTGTACAGTTGTTGATTTCAGGCAGCGATTGGGTCGTTCATCACAAACCGCAACACGATTTCTACAACCGTTTGGGCAGCCATATTAAAGAGCGCCATATCCTACCCGGTTTCTACCACGATACTTTAGGCGAACAAAACCGTGAAATCGCTTTTGTTGAAATGCGCCGTTTTATCCGCGAGCGTTTCAATCAGCCTTTGCAACAAGTCGATCTGACTCAAGCGCACTTATTTGGAGACAGCCGTCGCGAAGCTGACGAACTGGCGACGCCTTTGCCTGTTTGCACGCCTCGCGGCGCATTTTGGGCAACATATCGCACCTCGCTCAAACTGGGTTCGCGCTGGAGTGAAGGCTTGAGAATCGGTCAAGAAATAGGTTTTGATTCAGGCAGCACACTGGATTACGTTTACCGCAATCAACCGCAAGGCAGCAATGCTTTCGGTGTATGGGTGGACAAATACTATCTCAACGCCATCGGCTGGCGCGGTATCCGCCAACGCAAAGTCAATATCGGCAAAGCCATTCAGACGGCCTCAGCCAAACTGCGTGAAGCAGGCAAACCTGTACACGTTTTGGATATTGCATCCGGTCATGGCCGCTATGTATTAGATGCCCTGACTGCCGATACATTACCTGATTCAGTACGCTTGCGCGATTACAGCCCGATTAATGTCGAAGCCGGCCGCAAGCTGATTGCCGAGCGCGGCTTACAAAACACGGTAACCTTCAATGAAGTCAATGCCTACGACCGCGCCAATTATCACGATTTGCAGCCGCGTCCAACGCTGGGCATCGTCTCCGGCTTGCACGAATTGTTTGCCGACAATGATTTGATTTTGAACTCGCTCTACGGCTTCGGAGAAGTCATTGAAACCGGCGGCTACCTGATTTACACCGGCCAACCTTGGCATCCGCAACTGGAAATGATTGCCCGCGCCCTGACCAGCCACAAAGCAGGCAGCCCAAACTGGGTAATGCGCCGCCGCAGTCAGCAGGAAATGGATCAGTTGGTTGAAAAAGCCGGTTTTGAAAAAATCCATCAATGGATAGACGAAGACGGTATTTTCACCGTGAGCTTGGCAGTGAAGAAATAAAAATAAAGGCCGTCTGAACAATTTTTTAACTTTCAGACGGCCTTATTTAAACCATGTACCTATCCATGAAACCCTCCCTCAAAACCTCCCTGCTCAAGCTGATTTCAGTCGGTATCCTGTTCTACACCAGCTACGGCCTCTCCAACCACTTTGCGGCATCGCTGGACTATGTGCCTGAAATCGCTTTTGCATGGGAAAGCAATATTCCGTTTTGGGCATGGACGATTGTGCCTTATTGGTCGCTGAACCTGATGTATGCCGCGGCATTTTTTCTTTGCCGTGATACACATGAACAAAACCGATATGTAGCGCACCTTGTAGCTGCCCAACTGATTGCGACTGCTTGCTTCGTGCTGTTTCCGCTGCGTTTTGGGTGGCCTAAACCGCCCGCCGATGGGCTGTCAGGCTGGCTGTTTGATTCATTGGCTGCGTTTGATTTGCCATACAACCAAGCGCCATCTTTGCATATCGCGTTAGCGATTATCGTGGGTGCTTTTTATTGGACGCGCTTTCCCAAAATCTGCCTGCCGCTTTTCTTATGGCAAAGCCTGATTGCCTTATCGGTACTGACGACTTATCAACATCATTTTATCGACGTGCCGACCGGAGCATTGCTCGGCTGGCTAGTGTTGTGGGCTTTTCCGCGTCAGATGACTTCACCGTTAAAACTGGGCTTGAGTAATGTACACTCAAAAAAGATTGCGTTGTTATATTTGCTTGGTGCGTGTTTGACGGCGTTACCCGCATTGCTGGGTGGAGCGTGGCTGTGGTTGATATGGATTAGCGTGTCTTTGCTGATGGTGGCTTTTGCCTATTTAACTGGAAATGTAGCCTTCTTCCAAAAACAGGCTAACGGTAAATTATCGGCAGCAGCGACGGTTTTGCTATTGCCTTATCTGGTGGGTGTACGGCTAAACATGGCGTATTGGTTACGCGGTAAGGCGAAAATGGCACAAGTCCGCCATGATGTATGGATTGGCAGCGTTTTGGGTATTTCAAACCATCTGCCTGCTGTATTGGATGTATGCGCCGAATATCCCTGCTGTAGCTATCAGGGAGAATATCGCACTCTGCCTTTACTGGATATGGTAACGCCGTCTGAAAACGATTTGGTTCAGACGGCCTTGATATTGGAAACCTTGCGCCAAAAACACGGCAAAGTGCTGGTATGTTGCGCTTTAGGTTATGGAAGAAGTGCCGCAGTGGTGCTGACGTGGCTGCTGGTCTATGGTGGCTGCAAAGACTTGGCACAGGCAAAGGCCGAACTCAAGCAGGCTCGGCCACAAATGGTATTATCGCTGGCCACTGCCCAAGTAGTCGAAGCTGCTGCCAACTATTTAAAACAAGGATAATGATGGACAACGCAACCGACAGCCGTATTACTGCCCACCTGCTCTCTACCGCACATTATGTTGCCGCCTGCAATGCCTTGCTGCTCGCCTTGTCGGCAAAATATGGCGGCGCATGGTTTGCGGTGCAACTTGTCTTGGCAGCAGTTTTGCTGTACTGCCATATCCGCATTCACTTCGACCGTCGCGTGTTCCAAGACTTTGCCGACAACCGCTACTCTCCTGAAGACTTCGACCACGCCTTACAGCAAAACGGTTTGCGTCAAATTTCAGGCAGCCGTACTTTGACCCAACGGATAAACGGCGCACTTTCCTTATGGCGCAAAAGCTTATACCTGACCGCCGCACAATTTTTAATTTTGCTTATCCAAAGCATTTGATTATTTTTGCTAATTTACCCAAACCAGATCTAGAGCGGTATCTCACTTCAAAAGGCAGAAACAATGAAAAACTTCCTCAAAAAACAACTTGCCTGGCTGACCGACCAAGCCTTGTGTCTGTCGGTCTCTTTCCTTACGGGCGTACGCCCTAAAAGCCCACGCGAGCTGACATTCAATCAGCACCAAAAAGTCTATTACGCCAATCACGGCAGCCATGGTGATTTTGTATTGGTGTGGATTTCCCTGCCCCGCCGCTGGCGCTTGTCCACGCGCCCTGTCGCTGGTTCGGATTACTGGCTGACGAGCAAACTCAAATGCTTCATCATTCAAAATGTTTTCAACGCCTTGCTGATTCCGCGCCATAGCGATAATCCGCAAGCGATTACCGAACAGATGAAAGATGCGCTGAACGCAGGCGACTCTTTGATTATTTTCCCTGAAGGCACGCGTAACACTGACGACAACACCATCCTGCTGCCGTTTAAGTCCGGCATTTATCATCTGGCAAAAAGCAAACCCAATACCGAATTTGTGCCGATTTGGATCGACAACATCAGCCGCGTACTGCCAAAAGGCAAAATCCTGCCTATCCCGCTTTTGTGTGAAGTCCATATCGGACAACCGCTTACCTTGCAGGAAAACGAAGACAAAGACAGCTTTTTGACACGCAGCCGTGAAGCGCTGCTGGCACTCAGGCCGTCTGAAAACGACCGCAGCGAGCTTCGCCAAAATGAACCTGAAGTTCAGCAAAACAAAGGAGGACAAGCATGAGCCTTTCTACGACTTCCCAACAAATCATTGTCGAACAAGCCGCCGCTCATCTGACTCCGCAAGCCAGCTATATTTTTGTCGGCGTGTTTGCCGTATTGTGTTTTGCCAGCATCATCGGACAATGGCTTAAGCGCAAAAACGGCGCAGATAATGCCACCATCGCCAACCTCAACGCCCGTATTTACGCATGGTGGCTGATGACGCTGGTGTTGCTGGGCGCGTTTTGGTTCGGCAAAATCGGGACGGTTATACTGTTTTTCCTGATTTCATTTGCCGCACTGCGCGAGTTTATGACCCTCGTCTATCGCCGCCGCAGCGACTATTACAGCATGGTGGTCTGCTTTTACCTGTTGCTGCCGGTGCAATACTATTTCGTCTATGACGGCTGGTACGGCATGTTCAGCATTTTTATTCCGGTTTACGGCTTTTTGATACTGCCGATTATTGCCAGCCTCAGCGGCCAAACCGCGCATTTTTTGGAACGCGCCGCCAAAACGCAATGGATGGCGATGATTTGCATCTTCTGTCTGTCCCATGTTCCGGCGCTGATGTTTCTAGACTTGGACGGCTTCGATAATAGCAACAATATTCTGTTGCTAATCTTCCTGATTGGCGTGGTGCAAGTATCGGATGTATTGCAATACGTTTGGGGCAAACTGATTGGCGGTGCAAAAATCATGCCTTCGCTTTCGCCGTCAAAAACCATTTCCGGCACTGTCGGCGGTATTCTGTCGGCCACAGCCATTGCCGCGCTAATGGCGCCGATTACGCCGTTCTCCCACGGCCAAGCGGCCGTTATCGGCTTTATCGTCTGCCTGATGGGTTTCTTTGGCGGCCTGGTTATGTCTGCTATCAAACGCGATTACGGCGTCAAAGACTGGGGCAATATGATACGCGGCCACGGCGGCATGCTTGACCGCGTGGATTCGATTTGTTTTGCCGCACCCGTGTTTTTCCACATTACCCGTTATTTCTGGAACGGCTAAACTTCAGGCCGTCTGAAAGTTATTTTCAGACGGCCTTGAATACTCGAAACTTCCAGCCCTGCCGATTCGTTATACAATACGTAACCATTGTTATTACATACACACAACATGAATAAACCCTCTCCAATCTTTCCCATTTTTCTTGCTGCAATTATCTTCGCCCTTATTGTTTGGTCAGGCATTAATCCTCATGACCGTGCAGTCTGGTACGCCGAAATCATCCCCGTAGCATCCGTATTCTTCCTCCTGGTTGCCACTTACCGCATTTTCCGCTTCAGCAACTTGGCCTACTTATTCATGAGTTTTTGGCTGATTATGCATTCCATCGGTGCATACTACACTTTTGCCGATGTACCGTTTGAATCCATCAACCGCTTTTTTGAACCGATTTTGGGCGAAAACCGCAATCATTACGACCGTATTGCCCATTACATCATCGGCTTCTACGCCTATCCAATGGCTGAGTGGCTGCTGCGCCGCAAGCTGTGCAACCTGCCGTTGGCCTTATTTTTCTCACTGTTCTTCATTATGAGTGTGGCTGCCGCCTATGAAATCATCGAATGGCAATATGCCGTTATCGACGGCGGAGAGGCCGGACTGGAGTTCTTGGGTTCTCAAGGCGATATTTGGGACGCGCAAAAAGACATGCTTGCCGATACTTTGGGCGCGTTAACCTCGCTGTTTATTTTTGTGTTTACCCGACCCGATAAACGCTTGGGTTCCTCTTAAATTTATCCCTTTAAAGCGAAAGGCCGTCTGAAACCAGATTTTCAGACGGCCTTTTTTCATTTTTCTATCGCCATTATTGTAAAAATTAATAAATGCGATAGTTAAAAACATAAGCCGATTTTGAAACAAAATCCGTCATCAAAATTTTTAAGCACATGAAATATATAAAAAACAACGTCTGTTAAGATTTTGTAAACAATATGTCTACGTCAACCTGAATTTTTCGATTTGATTTAAGTCAGCATATCTTGTGTCATTAATCCATAAAATATTCGGAATTCTACAAAATATTGATTAACCCGATAGAGGTTATCATCAAGACGAGGAACACAAAATGCAGAAAATTCCAGAATTGGTCTGCCCCGCCGGCAACCTGCCTGCACTGAAAACCGCTGTGGACAACGGTGCGGACACGGTTTACATGGGTTTGAAAGATGCGACCAATGCACGAAACTTTCCGGGACTGAATTTCGATATGAAATCGGCACGGGAAGGCGTAGCTTACGCCCATGCGCGCGGGCGCAATGTACTGATGGCCATCAATACATTCGCACAAGCTGGCCAAGTGGAGCGTTGGTACGCCGCTGTGGATACGGCGGCGGATTTGGGTGCCGATGCGATTATTGTTGCCGACACCGCCATCATGGCGTATGCGGCAGACAAACATCCGAATTTACGCCTGCATATGTCGGTACAAGGTTCGGCCACCAATTACGAAGCCATCAATATGATGAAAGAGCTGTTCGGCATCCGTCGTGCCGTTTTACCGCGCGTGCTGACCATCGATCAGGTCAAACATGTAATTGACAATACTGATGTGGAAATTGAAGTCTTTGGCTTCGGCAGTTTGTGTGTGATGGTGGAAGGCCGTTGCATCTTGTCGAGCTATGCAACAGGCGAATCGCCCAATATGCAAGGTGTCTGCTCTCCGGCAAAATCCGTCCGCTGGGAACAACTGCCCGACCGCATGAACGTACGTCTAAACCAGGTATTGATAGACCAATACAAACCCAATGAACCCGCAGGTTATCCAACCTTGTGCAAAGGTCGCTTTGAAGTCAATGATGAAACCTACTATGCTTTGGAAGAACCGACCAGCCTGAATGTTTTGGAAATGTTGCCCGAACTCATCAAAATCGGTGTGTCCGCCATCAAAATCGAGGGACGCCAACGTAGTCCGATGTATACGGCGCAAGTAACCAAATCCCTGCGCCAAGCACTGGATGCAGCCGCAGCCGACCCGTCGCATTTCAAAGTCAATCCATCCTGGAACAATGCCTTGAGCAAAGTTTCGGAAGGTCATCAGACAACTTTGGGCGCATACAACCGCCCATGGAAATAAGGGGAAAAAAATGAATTCATTGAAATTGTCGCTGGGCCCTATTTTATTTTTCTGGCAAAAAGAAGCCCTGCTGGAATTTTACGTTTCCATGCTGGATACGCCGTTGGACACAGTCTATTTGGGCGAGGTAGTCTGCTCACGCCGTCAGAAAATGCGCTTTGCTGACTGGTTCGGACTGGCTGAAGACCTGGCAGAAAGCGGTAAGGAGATTATTCTTTCCTCACAAGTCCTGCTCGAAAGCGAATCCGATCTGAAACGCCTACGCAAAATCACGGAGCAGGGAAAGTTCAAAGTTGAAGCCAACGACATGGGGGCGGTTAAATTGGCACGCGAACACGGCATCCCGTTTGTTGCCGGTGCAAGCCTGAATATCTACAACGAAACCACTTTGGACGTATTCCGAAAATTAGGGGCATTCCGCTGGATTGCACCGTCCGAGCTGAGCCGCGATAAGGTTGCCGAAATCATCAAGGCTTCAGACGGCATTGAAACCGAACTCTTCGCTTGGGGTAAAATGCCGCTCGCCTATTCATCACGTTGCTTTACCGCCCGCCATTACAATCTGAATAAAGACAGTTGCGAGTTCCGCTGCCTTGATCATGAGCACGGTATGGCTATGAATACGCGCGAAGGCCAGCCGTTTCTCACCATCAACGGCATCCAAACCATGTCTTACGGCTGCCAAAACCTACTGCACCACCATGAAGACTTGAATAAAATCGGCGTGAATATGCTCAGACTGTCGCCACAAATGCACAGCATGGCTGAAATTATCCAAATTCACCGCGATGTATTGGACGGAAAAGCCACATGGGAAGATGTCCGCCCCGAGTTGGAACGACTGACTACCGGAACACTGGTTGACGGCTATTGGCGCGGCCAGCCCGGTATTGAAACCGTGAAGGAGGCATATTATGGCGCTGCCTGAAATCGTATTACCCAAATGGATGGCGAAAATCGGTACCAAACTTCCCGGCAAACCTCCGCGCTTTGTTTTGGTCTCCGTATTGAATACCATGCTGAAAAAAGGTTTACTGCCTGCCGATATGGAACTTTTTGCCGGAAGGAAATTTGAAATTGAAGTTTTGGATGCCGGTATCAAAGTGCGGTTTAGTGCCGATACGGAAAAATTTCTGGATGACAACTTCAGCGGCACTCCCGATCTGAGATTGGCCGCCAACGGCATAGACTTCATGCGCATGATGATGCGCGAGGAAGATCCCGATACCTTATTTTTCAACCGTAAATTGCAAATCGAAGGCGATACGGAACTGGGGTTAATTACCAAAAACTTACTCGACAGCGTCGAGTGGCCTTTCAGCGAATGGTTCCTGAAACGCAGTACATCCACTTTGGATTGATTAATTTTGGTTGAACCAAGAACAAAGGCCGTCTGAATGTTTCAGACGGCCTTATATATTTTGCCTCTTTGATATGTCTTTTCTTATTGGTTTTATCAAATATAAAAAAGCGTACCTTGTTAGGTACGCTTTTTTCAATCCGACTCAAAATTAGAATTTTGCGCCAGACTCGTTTGCCATAAAGTCTACAGCTGCTTTCACTTCATCATCGCTCAGGCTACCATTGCCGCCTTTAGCCGGCATAGAATTAAAGCCTTCGATTGCGTGTTTGTGCAGAGTGTCTTTACCTTGTTTGATACGAGTAGCCCAGTCTTCTTTTTTACCTACGACAGGAGCGCCTGGAATCAAACCGCCATGACATGTTTTACAGTTGGCTTCAAAAACAGCTTTGCCGTCTACCTTAACCGGAGCTGCTTCTACTTTTTCAGCAGGTTTGGCTTCAGCAGCAGGAGCAGCTTTAGCATCTGAAGCAGCTTTATCGGCAGCAGGAGCTGAAGCAGCCGCTGGAGCAGAAGCATCGGCAGGTTGAGCTGCCGGAGCAGGCTCGGCTTTTTTAGCAGGAGCTTTTTTACCGTCTTTGTTAGACATACCCCAAACATAAGCAGTCATGATGTGCAGTTTGTCTTTGTCGAGGAAGTGACCCCAAGCAGGCATTTGGCTGCTGCGACCGTTGGTAATGGTTTCGGTAATCGCTTTTTGAGTACCGCCCCACAACCATACGTCGTCACTCAGGTTCGGACCAAGACCTTGGATACCTTGACCTTTGTCGCCGTGACAAGTGAAACAGTTGGCAGGTGGGCCGCTAAACAGGGCTTTACCGCGTTCTGCACGTTCTTCGTCGTATTGACCTTTAGGTTTAGAAAGGGACATAACATATTGTGTTACATTTTTCACGCCTTCTTCACCCAAAGCAGGACCCCATGCAGGCATGGCGGCAGTACGGCCTTTTTCAATGGTTTCCTGAATTTTTTCAGGTTCGCCACCCCACAACCAGTCATCGTCAGTCAGATTTGGGAAGCCTTTAGAGCCTTTAGCATCTGAACCGTGACATTGGATACAGTAGGTATTGAAAAGGTTTTGACCAATGGCACGTGCTTCAGGATTTTTAGCCACTTGGTCAATCGGCATTTTGGCAAACTTAGCATAAACTTGGCCGTATTCTTGTTCGGCTTTGGCAACCTCTTCTTCATACTGACCGTGGCTAGTCCAGCCCCAGATACCTTTAAAGTCGCCGACACCCGGATACATAATCAGGTAGCCGACGCCAAACAGCCATGTGCAGACATAAAGCCAAAACCACCAACGTGGCAGAGGGTTGTTGTACTCCGAAATGCCGTCCCACTCATGACCTGTGGTTTTTACTTCTTCGCCTTTTTTAGGGCGTTTCACAACGTTTTGCGAAAGCAGAAGCCAAGCCAGGCCGATGAAGCTGAGCACGACGATAACGGCAATATATATACTCCAGAAACTACTGGTAAATTGGGATGTTGTGTTCATTATTTTGCTCCGTGATCACGGACTGACTGAGCTTGATCGTCCTTTTCAGACGGCCTTTGTTCGTCATTATCGAAAATACTGCTGGCTGCATCATCATAGTTTTTCTTATTGCGTCTATTGAACACAATATAGAGGACTAAAATAAAGCTGATGAATACCCAAACAGTAAAGAGCGAGCGAGCCCAGTTAGCGTCCATGATGTTACCTTACGTTTTTCAATGCCAAGCCCAAGCCTTGCAGGTAGGCGATAACAGCGTCCAGCTCTGATTTGTTGGCCAGCATTTCAGGTGCTTTGGCAATTTCTTCATCGCTGTAAGGTGTACCCACTTTACGCAGGGCTTTCATATGCGCCACAGTTGCCTCGGCATCGACTTTATTGCGTGCGAGCCATGGAAATGCAGGCATATTGGACTCCGGCACAACGTCGCGCGGGTTCAGCAGGTGGATGCGGTGCCACTCATCAGAATAGCGACCACCGACACGAGCCAAATCCGGACCGGTACGTTTAGAACCCCATTGGAACGGATGGTCATAAACAGACTCACCGGCAACGGAGTAGTGGCCGTAACGTTCAGTTTCTGCACGGAATGGACGAATCATTTGAGAGTGGCAGTTGTAGCAGCCTTCGCGTACGTAAATATCACGACCGGCCACTTGCAAGGCGTTGTATGGTTTCAGGCCTGGCGCAGGTTCAGTAACTGCCTTGGAGAAGAACAGCGGGACAGCCTCGATCAGAAGGCCGACGCTGACTACAAGCAGGGTGAATACAATCAGTACACCAACTTTTTCTTCAGCTAATTGTTGCAATTTCATTTTGGTAGCCTATCTTTCTTATTATTAGTGGTGTTGGGTTTGAGAAACCGCAGGAATCTCAGCATCAACCGCTTTACCACTGATAGCAGTACGGTAAACGTTATATGCCATGATGCACATACCGCTCAGGTACAGAAGACCGCCGGTGAAACGAATCATGTAGTAAGGCATGGTACGTTTTACAGATTCGACAAAGGAATAAGTCAGTGTGCCGTCTTCGTTCAAAGAACCCCACATCAGGCCTTGCATCACACCGGCAATCCACATCGCGGCGATATACAGAACCACACCGATGGTTGCAATCCAGAAATGCGCTTCAACCAATTTGGTGCTGTACATTTCGTTTTTACCGAAGAGGCGTGGGATCATGTAGTAAACGGAACCGATGGTTACGAAGCCTACCCAACCCAATGCACCGGCATGAACGTGCGCAACAGTCCAGTCAGTATAGTGGCTCAGAGCGTTAACTGTTTTGATAGACATCATCGGGCCTTCGAAGGTAGACATACCGTAGAAGGACAGAGATACGATCAAGAATTTCAAAATCGGGTCGGTACGCAGTTTGTCCCATGCGCCGGACAGAGTCATGATACCGTTGATCATACCGCCCCAAGAAGGCGCAAACAGGATCAAAGACAATACCATACCCAAAGATTGAGTCCAGTCAGGCAATGCGGTGTAGTGCAAGTGGTGTGAACCAGCCCACATATAAGTGAAAATCAAAGCCCAGAAGTGAACAACGGACAAGCGGTAAGAGTAAATAGGACGGCCTGCTTGTTTAGGTACGAAGTAGTACATCATACCCAAGAAGCCGGCTGTCAGGAAAAAGCCCACCGCATTGTGGCCATACCACCATTGAACCATCGCATCAATCGCACCTGCGTAAACCGGATAAGATTTCATCAAACCGGCAGGGATGCTGATATTATTGACGATGTGCAACAGCGCAACGGCCAAGATAAAGCCGCCGTAGAACCAGTTGGCAACGTAAATATGTTTGATTTTACGTTTGGCAATCGTACCGAAGAATACGATGGCGTAGGCAACCCACACCAGCGTAATCAAAATATCGATAGGCCATTCCAACTCGGCGTATTCTTTACCTTGGGTGTAACCCATAGGCAAGCTGATAGCCGCAGCTACGATGACAGCCTGCCAACCCCAGAAGGTAAACGCAGGCAACCAACCGCCAAACAGACGGGTATTACATGTACGTTGAACAACGTAGTATGATGTACCAATCAGACCGCAACCACCGAATGCAAAAATAACCGCATTGGTATGCAGCGGACGCAGGCGACCAAAGTGGAACCAAGGTCCAATTTCAGATAAATCAAGGGATGGAGCAAATAATTGGGCGGCTACAATTACACCGACCAACATGCCCACAATACCCCAAACTACAGTCATGATGGCGAACTGGCGCACCACTTTGTAGTTATAAGTTTGTGTGTCCATGGAAGTCTCCATAAATTATGGGTATAAAAAATTTTTATCTCACCCCAACCCTTACGTTTATGAAAAGCGCAATACGGCTAAGGCTCAAATTTTTCTAAATTTAACATAGACACCACAACATGCCAAGCAAAATTACATTCCATATCGCATAAAAACTTTAGTGAGACATAATATCATTTCTTTTATAATCAATAAATTATTTAAACATATCTAAGAAATCAGACACAGCATTTTTTCAAGCCCCCTTTTTCGTACAGATTTATTGATATAGATTAAACCTAACCTTTAAAAACACTTATCATTAATAAACTTTAGCAAACTATACGATAGCTATGATTAATTACAAAATTACCCCCAACTTTCTGTCTCATGAATGGCACATCACCTTATCGTTCACTCAACCTAATGATTCTGAAACAGAAATCAGCCTGCCAAACTGGGTTCCCGGCAGCTACCTCATTCGTAACTTTGCCCGCCACATCACACACATCAGCGCGCGCTGCAACGGCAAAGCCCAGCCACTGACGCAAACCAGCAAAAACCATTGGCAAACCCCGGCCCTCAGTGGAGCGTGGGAAATTTACTACACCATCTACGCATTCGACTTATCTGTTCGCGGCTCATTCCTCAGTACAGAGCGCGGCTTTTTCGACGGCGCGTGTCTATTCTTAAAAGTACATGGACAAGAAGAACAACCGCACCAAGTCGAATTTCCTACTCTGCCACACACATGGCAGATAGCCACAACCCTGCCACAAATTTCGGCGACCACTTTTCCGACGGCCTCATATGCCGAGCTTATTGATCACCCCCTTGAAACAGGCATCATCGAATTCCTCGACTTTAAAGCACAAGGCATCCCCCACCGTATTGCATTAAGCGGTATCTACCCCGATTTCGACCGCGCCCGCTTCCTCGCCGATATTCAAAAAATCTGCGAAACCGAGTTGGCGATGTTCCCCTCCCCTGCCCCGTTTTCCGAATACCTTTTCCTATTACATCTGGGCGACAACCTTTATGGCGGACTGGAACACATCAGCAGCACCGCCCTACTCGCCGACCGCCACAGTCTGCCATCTTACGATATGGGCGAAGCCGACAAAGCCTATACCGAACTGCTCGGCCTCTTCTCCCACGAATACTTCCACGCATGGAACGTTAAATCCATCAAACCGGCCGTCTTCGCACCTTACAATCTTGACCAAGAAAACTATACCGAGCAACTTTGGGCATTTGAAGGCATTACGTCCTACTACGACGACCTCTTTCTAGCCCGAAGCAAAACCATCAGCCCCGAAGCCTACCTTACCCTGCTTGCACAAGGCATCACACGCGTACAGCAAACACAAGGCCGTCTGAAACAAACCCTTGCCCAATCCAGTTTCAGCGCATGGGACAAGTTCTACAAACAAGACGAAAATAGCCCCAACGCCATCGTCAGCTACTATCAAAAAGGTGCACTGGCCGCACTTTGCCTCGACCTCATCATCCGTGAAAAAAGCCAAGGCAAATACACCCTCGACAGCGTGATGCAGCAACACTATCGTGACTGGTGCGACACCCATCAAGGCATACCCGAAAAACACTGGCAATCCCGTTGCCAAGAAATGACCGGTTTAGATTTAGAAACCTTCTTTCAGACGGCCTTATACAGCACCGAAGACCTTCCGCTCGCAGAATGCCTACAAAGCATAGGTGTCAAACTTGACTTTATTCCCCTACCTCGCCAACACGGCGGAGCATTTGCCAACGAACCCCAGTCGGTTGTCCCTGCCAACGATTTCGGTGCACGTTTCAAACAAAACAGCGACCATGCCGTCCTGACTCATGTATTTAATGGCGGCAGCGCAGAAAATGCCGGACTCTGCCCGCAAGACAAAATCATCGCCCTAGGCGGCTATGCCTGCAACGACCTTGCAGCGCAGTGGAGCAAACTGCCTATCGGCACGCGCACTACCATCCATTTCTTCCGCCAAGGCCTATTGCGCGAGACCAGCATCACCGTCCAAGCAGCAGAAGCCAATACCGCCCTACTGCACATTACCGATCGACAAAAACTCGAAAACTGGTTGTACAATCATTAAATAAAACTTCAAACGGCCTGCCACTTCCTAGGCCGTCTGAAATCAACATATCCATTTAATATAAAGAAAGGAAAAACTATGCCCATCCGTAAACTGACCGACACCCTCTATATCGCCCCCCAACTGACCGAAGCAGATGTCCAAGAAGCCGTACGTCTCGGCATCCAAACCGTCATCTGCAACCGCCCGGATGGCGAAGAAGAAAACCAACCGGCTTTTGCCGAAGTGCAAAACTGGTTTAAAGAGGCCGGCATCAACCAATTTTCCCACCAGCCCGTCGTCGCGCCTCAAATCAACGCAGCCGATGTTGCAACCTTCCAAAATCTGTTGCAACAATCTCCGGCTCCCATCCTTGCCTTCTGTCGCACCGGCACTCGCTGCTCCCTGCTTTGGGGTTATCATCAAGTGCAACACGGAGCATCCGTAGCCGAAGTAGTTGCCGCAGCCGAACAGGCTGGCGTGAATCTCAGTAACTTTGAAGCCCGCCTGCAAGAAGCCAAAGATAAAGGTTTGGCTTAATACTTTATTTATATATAAGTAGTAGCCTTTAAACCGATCAGGCCGTCTGAAACCCATTTTTCAGACGGCCTAATGACTTTTATTCACAATCAAACCTTATTTTTAATTTATTTCCACTATCCTAAAAATATATTTTCTAAATCAAGCCCGAATTGACCTGTATCAATACCCTAACCCTATTTTCATTTATAATGCCTTTCAATGCTTCAGGGCCTAGCCCGAATCCTCCAGTTTTCCTCTATAAGAGCCAGCTCTCTTATTAAATGATTTTTCTTTCCTCTTGATGTGTGTGTGTTTGGGTGTGGCCGAAAGCCACCCCCTTTTTTTTATACCTACCCTCTTTAAGGCCGAGACCTTTGCAAAATTCCCCAAAATCCCCTAAATTCCAACCAAGACATTTAGGGGATTTTGGGGAATTTTGCAAAGGTCTCAATATGCCTGTGTTGGACGTGATTTCCGCCGGCGCGAAAGCCGCGCTGACAACGACGCGCAACAATAAAATCGGCATTATCGCCACCAATACGACAGTCAACAGCAATGCTTATGCGCGCGCCATCCATAGGAACAACCCTGATACGCTCGTCCGCACGCAGGCTGCGCCGCTGCTCGTCCCTTTGGTGGAGGAAGGTTGGTTGGAACATGAAGTTACCCGCCTGACCGTATGCGAATACCTCAAACCATTACTTGCAGACGGCATCGATACGCTAGTGTTGGGCTGCACGCACTTTCCCTTGCTCAAGCCCTTAATCGGTAGGGAGGCGGGTAATGTCACGTTGGTTGATTCTGCAATTACGACGGCTGAAGAAACAGCACGCGTCCTTGCGCAGGAGGGATTACTCAATACTGACAACAATAATCCCGACTATCGTTTTTATGTCAGCGATATTCCTTTGAAATTCAGAATGATAGGCGAACGTTTTCTGAGTAGAACGATGGAGCAGATTGAAATGGTGTCTTTGGGTTAGGCAAGGTTTGCTCAAACACCCGCATATCCGGAGTAAGGATGTGTGGGTGTTTTTTGTGAAGGTACGTCAGAAAATGTTTGCAAATTACATTTTAAGTTAATAAAATATAAACTATTATCATTTTTAAAAAAGTTGATATGAAAAATTCACTTATTGCCCAAGCAGCCGGTATCCTGCCTGTGCTGCTGCTTTCTGCCTGCGCGGGTGGCGGCAGTTTCGATTTGGACAGCGTGGAAACGAAACAGCACAACCCGCAGTCCGAAGCACCGAAATACCAAGACGAACAGATTGAAAAACCGGCAAAACCCGATGAAGCGCAGGCGGCGGAAAACGACCGTCCGGTTTACGGTTTTGCAGCCAAAATACCGCGTCGGAACTGGCACCCGAAAAATAAAGAAGATCATAAGGCATTATCAGAAGCGGATTGGGAGAAATTAGGTGCGGGTGAGCCGGGTGAGTTTCCCCAAAAGAATGAGATTTTTGCGATGGATAAGGGTACGCTGAACGAATCCATCACAACGGGCGATGGCAAAAGCCGTGTGGAAGGATACACGGATTTCCAATATGTCCGCTCGGGCTATATCTACCGCAACGGTGCCAATAAAATCGATTTCAAAAACAATATCGCCCTTTCCGGCGCGGACGGCTACCTTTTCTACAAAGGCAGCAATCCTTCCCAAGCTCTGCCGATGGGCAAGTCGATTTACAAAGGCACTTGGGATTATGTAACCGATGCCAAGGAAAAACAGAAGTTTTCCCAGTTGGGTAATTCGCAAGCGGGCGATAGGTACGGGGCTTTGTCTGCCGAGGAAGCGGATGTGTTGCGCAATAAAAGCGAGGCACCGGAAGATCAGACCGATTTTGGGCTGACCAGCGAGTTTGAGGTGGACTTCGCCGCCAAGACCATGACCGGCGCGCTCTACCGCAATAACCGGATTACCCATAACGAAACCGAAAATAAAGCCAAACAAATTAAACGTTACGACATTCAGGCTAACCTGCACGGTAACCGTTTCAAAGGTAAGGCGTTGGCTGCAGATAAAGATACTGGGAACGGTCATCCCTTTGTTTCTGATTCTGATAGTCTGGAAGGTGGTTTCTACGGGCCTCAGGGCGATGAGTTGGGCGGCAAGTTTTTGGCAAACGATAAGAAAGTGCTTGCCGTATTCAGCGCGAAACAGAAAGACGGTGCAGAAAAACCATTGGCTGAAACCTTTATGGACGCTTACCGCATCGGTGCGGATTTTTTGAAAAAACAGATAGATAGCTTTGGCAACGTGGCCAAACTGCTGATTGACGGCGTAGAGCTTGCACTTGTGCCGTCCGAAGGCACTCAGACGGCATTCCAGCATGTATTTGAGAAAGACGGTGTGAAGGTGTCGGTATGCTGCTCCAATTTGGATTACCTGCATTTCGGGGTGTTGGAACACGGCGGTTCGCACGATATGTTCCTGCAGGGCAGCCGTACGCCGGTTTCCGATATGCCTGTAACGGCGGGAGAGGCGGTATATCGCGGTACATGGTCGGGTACTATTGTTAATGGTACGAGCTGGAGTGCCGAACCTTCCAATAAGGAAGGCGGTAACCGGGCGGAGTTTAAAGTTAATTTTGCCGAGAAAACCCTCAACGGTATGCTGACGGCGAAAGACCGCATTGCCCCCGTATTCACCATCACTGCCACGATTCAGGGCAACGGTTTTTCAGGTGTGGCGAAAACCGGTGAAAACGGCTTTGCATTAGATCCGAAAAATACCATCGATCCGAAACGGACGAATATCCGTGCAGATGTGTCCGGCGGCTTCTACGGCAAAACCGCCATTGAGATGGGCGGATCGTTCTCCGGAAATACATTGGAGGGAGAAAGCGGCAAGGCGGCAGTGGTATTCGGTACGAAACGCCAACAGCTTGTCCGGTAAACTGGGCTGCCGGTTGACAGAGGAAAGTTCTTCAGACGGCATATCGGTTTTAAATGCCGTCTGAAAGCAGTAAGTAGAGAAATGATATGAAACAGCAACATTTGTTCCGATTAAATATTTTATGCCTGTCGCTGATGACTGCGCTGCCTGCTTATGCGGATGTTTTACCGTCTGGACAAGTGTGGGAAAAGCAGCTCGATACCGTGCAGGTCAATGCGAAAAAACAGAAAACCCGCCGTGATAACGAAGTAACCGGGCTGGGCAAGCTGGTCAAATCTTCCGAGACGCTAAGTAAAGAACAGGTTTTGAATATCCGAGACCTGACCCGTTACGATCCGGGTATTGCCGTGGTCGAACAGGGTCGGGGCGCAAGTTCCGGCTATTCAATACGCGGCATGGATAAAAACCGCGTTTCCTTAACGGTAGACGGCGTTTCGCAAATACAGTCCTACACCGCGCAGGCGGCATTGGGTGGGACGAGGACGGCGGGCAGCAGCGGCGCAATCAATGAAATTGAGTATGAAAACGTTAAGGCCGTTGAAATCAGCAAGGGTTCGAATTCATCAGAATACGGAAACGGCGCATTGGCAGGTTCGGTCGCATTTCAAACCAAAACCGCAGCCGACATTATCGGAGAGGGAAAACAGTGGGGCATTCAGAGTAAAACTGCCTATTCTGGAAAAGACCATGCCCTGACACAGTCCCTTGCGCTTGCAGGACGCAGCGGCGGCGCGGAAGCCCTCCTTATTTATACTAAACGGCGGGGGCAGGAAATCCATGCGCATAAAGATGCTGGTAAAGGTGTGCAGAGTTTCAACCGGCTGATGCCGGTCGAGGATACCCATCCGTACGCAAATTTCATTGTCGAAGAGGAATGTTCCAATGGATATGCGGCCTGTAAAGACAATGCGAAAAAAGATGCTTTGGCCAAAGATGAGCGCAAAACCGTCAGCACGCAGGATTATACCGGCCCCAGCCGCTTCCTTGCGGACCCGCTTGAGTATGGCAGCCAATCATGGCTGTTCCGACCGGGTTGGCATTTGGACAACCGCCATTATGTCGGAGCCGTTCTTGAACGTACGCAGCAGACCTTTGATACACGGGATATGACTGTTCCTGCCTATTTTACCGAGGCCGATCTGAATGAAAGTGTCCGGAGAAACGGTACGCCGAGCGGCTTTGGCAAATATTCGGGCAATAATAAGGCCGAAAGGCTGTTTGTTCAGGGAGAGGGCGGTACATTGCAGGGTATCGGTTACGGTACCGGCGTGTTTTATGATGAACGCCATACTAAAAACCGGTACGGGGTCGAATATGTTTACCATAATGCTGACAAGGATACCTGGGCCGATTACGCCCGACTTTCTTATGACCGGCAAGGTATAGATTTGGACAACCGTTTGCAGCAGACGCATTGCTCTCACGACGGTTCGGATAAAAATTGCCGTCCCGACGGCAATAAACCGTATTCCTTCTATAAATCCGACCGGATGATTTATGAAGAAAGCCGAAACCTGTTCCAAGCAGTATTTAAAAAGGCATTTGATACGGCCAAAATCCGTCACAATTTGAGTATCAATCTAGGGTACGACCGCTTTAAGTCGCAATTGTCCCACAGCGATTATTATCTTCAAAACGCAGTTCAGGCATATGGATCGAAAATCCCGGAAGGGGCGCAGTCACCCAACGGAAGCCAAGGCAAACCGTATTGGGTGTCTATCGGCAAGACCACGGTCAATACATCGCCGATATGCCGTTTCGGCAATAACACCTATACAGACTGCACACCGAGGAATATCGGCGGCAACGGTTATTATGCAGCCGTTCAAGACAATGTTCGTTTGGGCAGGTGGGCGGATGTCGGAGCAGGCATACGTTACGATTATCGCAGTACGCATTCGGAAGATAAGAGTGTCTCTACCGGCACTCACCGCAACCTTTCTTGGAACGCAGGCGTAGTCCTCAAGCCTTTCACCTGGATGGATTTGACTTATCGCGCTTCTACGGGCTTCCGTCTACCGTCGTTTGCCGAAATGTACGGCTGGAGAGCCGGGGAGTCTTTGAAAACGTTGGATCTGAAACCGGAAAAATCCTTTAATAGAGAGACAGGTATTGTATTTAAAGGGGACTTCGGCAATTTGGAAGCCAGCTATTTCAACAATGCTTATCGCGACCTGATTGCATTCGGTTATGAAACCCGAACTCAAAACGGGCAAACTTCGGCTTCTGGCGACCCCGGATATCGAAATGCTCAAAATGCACGGATAGCCGGTATCAATATTTTGGGTAAAATCGATTGGCACGGTGTATGGGGCGGGTTGCCGGACGGGTTGTATTCCACGCTTGCCTATAACCGCATCAAGGTCAAAGATGCCGATATACGCGCCGACAGGACGTTTGTAACTTCATATCTCTTTGATGCCGTCCAACCTTCACGATATGTATTGGGTTTGGGTTACGACCATCCTGACGGAATATGGGGTATCAATACGATGTTTACTTATTCCAAGGCAAAATCTGTTGACGAACTGCTAGGCAGCCAGGCGCTGTTGAACGGTAATGCCAATGCTAAAAAAGCAGCATCACGGCGGACGCGGCCTTGGCATGTTACGGATGTTTCCGGATATTACAATATCAAGAAACACCTGACCCTGCGCGCAGGCGTGTATAACCTCTTCAACTACCGGTATACCACTTGGGAGTCTGTAAGGCAGACTGCCGAAGGAGCGGTCAATAGGCACAATAATGTCGGCAGGTATAACCGCTACGCCGCACCGGGACGAAATTACACCCTGACTTTGGAGATGAAGTTTTAACCTAAGCAACCGTGCATCAAGGCAATAGGAGACCTTTGCAAAATTCCCCAAAATCCCC
>NZ_KV821253.1:2466-2904 GCF_001815615.1 Neisseria sp. HMSC075C10 | reverse complement strand
GAATTGCTGGAACTGATTAACCGACAACTGGCCGAAAAAAACCTAAAAGTAGAGAAGGCATCCGCCGCCGTCATTGATGCCACCATTATTCAAACTGCTGGCAGCAAACAGCGTCAGGCCATAGAAGTCGACGAGGAAGGACAAGTCAGCGGCCAAACCACACCGAGCAAAGACAAAGATGCCCGCTGGACAAAGAAAAACGGCCTCTACAAACTCGGTTACAAACAACATACCCGTACCGATGCGGAAGGCTATATCGAGAAACTGCATATTACCCCCGCCAATACCCATGAGTGCAAACACCTGTCTCCTTTGTTGGAAGGGATAGCCGAAGGTGAGACCGTCTATGCCAACAAAGGCTATGACAGTGAGGAAAACCAGAAACATCTGAAAGAGCATCAGTTACTGGACGGCATTATGCGCAAAGCCCACCGCAAC
>NZ_KV821253.1:0-2366 GCF_001815615.1 Neisseria sp. HMSC075C10 | reverse complement strand
AAAGCCCACCGCAACCGTCCGCTGACGGAAGTGCAAACGAAGCGCAATCGACATCATGCCGCCGCCCGACTGGCCGGTGGTGTAGAGCCGTTTGCCGTCGATGGGTAACTTGGTTTTCAAGTGTTTGATTAGGTTGATAGTGGCATCGAGATAGTTGGACGCGGTGCTGGTATCGTCCATAATAATTTCGTCAAACTCGGGCGCAATCACAAAGCAGGGATGCTGCGCCTGAAATTCGGGTGACGCCCACGCAATCGCGCCGTTGCCCTGATACAGCGGTACTTTGCGCCACATAAACGCGCTCCACCGTGCGCCCCGCCACGCCGTATTGCGACGGCTCAAGCACGGCGGCAGACACATCGGCGCGGTACTTCACCGCCACCGCCACCAGCCGCATCCCGTCGCCAAACACGCAGGTTACGGCGGCGGCCGATTCGACGGCATTATCCAACGCGCCGCCCAACGCAGCGCAGCCGCATATGCTCGAACCCGATACGACTGGGGTGGTATAGGTGCAAGCACCGTCAAACAGTCGCAGATGGGCGCAGTTGCATTGCCGAAAGGGAAAGCACCTGTCGGGGAAAATTTTTCCCAAGCCCAACAAGGACGGTACAGTTATGATTCACCGTACCACTCCCGCACTGTCAGAACGGAATTGGAACAGCGTTACGGCAAACAAAATGTCAAATCCTCGACAGTACCGCCGTCAAACGGCAAAAATGTCAAACTGGCAAACCAAAGCCACCCGAAGACCGGGGTGCCGTTTGACAGTAAAGGATTTCCAAATTTTGAGAAACACGTGAAATATGATACGAAGCTTGATATTCAAGAATTCAGGTCTAAGAGTTCGACAGGACAAATGAGGCTGGCAACCAAAGATTTGGCGGAAGCCATTAGGAAAGGACAGGTTCGCAAATCAAGCTTTAACACAGAACAATTAAGGGCAATTGAAAAAGGAGAATCTAAAATACCGGATTATACTTGGCATCATCATCAGGATACCGGACGTATGCAGCTTGTACCTGAAAAATCTCACCATGATACTGGTCATATCGGCTGGGAAGCGATGAATAAAGGAAGATAATTATGTGGAAAATTACGAAAGAGCAAGGTCAAGATTTAAGTTTTGCAACATATTGCTTATTATCGGCAGCAATTAATTTGCAAGAATTTAAATTATGGTTGGATAAGGTTGTCTTAGATATGCCTATTGATAATATACCTTTTTATATTTTTGATTTAATTGATCTTGAAGGAGTAGGAGATATTTATAATATTTTGGATTTTGTTCCGAATTCAGACTTATCTAAAGATCAAGATGACGCATTAACCGGCATTGCCTTCTTAAGGGGGGTAGATGTCTATGACCCTCCCGTTTCAAAAGAAAAAGCATTAAAAGCCTTAAAGAAACATCCTGAAATTTATCAGAGGTTTCAGCATTTCTTTCCATTTGTAGAACTGCCTCCGCTTTAGAGGGTAATGAGGTCGTCTGAAAAACATCAGACGACCTTTGGCATCATCATCAAGATACAGGAAGGATGCAATTGATTGGTGAAGACTTGCATCATGATACCGGCCATATTGGTTGGGAAGCGATGAGTAAAGGAAAGTGACTATGTGGAAAATCATAAAAGAGGATAGTGATGATTTAGGATTTGCAATTAAATGCTTATTCTCTCAATCTATTGATTTAAATGAATTCAAGTTATGGATTGAACAAGTAATACGCGATATGCCCATTGAGGACACCCCTTTTTATATTTTTGACTTGGCGGATTTCGATGGGGTAATTGCCGATATTGACAATATTGTAGGTTTTGTTTCGAGTTACAGCCTATCAAAATCGAAAAAAAAATGCCTTGACGGGTATTGCCTTCTTAAGGGGTATAGATGTCTATGACCCTCCCGTTTCAAAAGAAAAAGCGTTACAAGCCTTAGAAAAACATCCTGAAATTTATCAGAAGTTTCAGCATTTCTTTCCATTTGTAGAACTGCCTCCGCTTTAAAGGGTAAAAAGGTTGTCTGAAAAACATCAGACGACCTTTCCTTCATTTGAAACGGAATATTGAGAACTGAGTTCTTCAAAAATCCCACACCTGCTCCTTCCACGGCAGCACCTTGGTCAAAACGGCAGACGGCTACAATGAAAGCATCAACAATTGTTTTTGGCGGATTTTTTATTACAGATAATGGAGAACGAATCCAAATTCCTATTTTAGAAAATCCTAACATTAAAGAAATAAATAACTTTTTTTCTGTATCAAATTTTGAAAAAAAAGCCGGAGTCCTTGTTTTCAGAATTATTCCTGAGCCTGAATTTGGCAATAATGAATTAACTGAGACCTTTGCAAAATTCCCCAAAATCC
>NZ_KV821252.1:10444-79002 GCF_001815615.1 Neisseria sp. HMSC075C10 | reverse complement strand
GTTTTAACAGGGTTTTTATTTTATAAAAAACTCCAGCAACCTTCCTACACTATCCATACATACAAAAGAACACAAAACAAAGGCCGTCTGAATTGCTCTTTCAGACGGCCTTTTTTATGTTTTCTATTTATCCAATACGTTGAAGGACAATTTCTAGGACAAATTTACTGCCCACATAGGCAAAAATCAGACTGACAAATCCGACAATAGTCCAAACGGCGGCTTTTTTGCCGCGCCATGCGGTCATGCTGTGTTTCAACAATAATGCGCCATAAATCAGCCACGACATAATACTGAAGATGGTTTTATGCGTGAAGGTCATCGGCTTGCCGAAAATAGTTTCTGCAAAAAACGTACCGCTGATTACAGAATAGGTCAATAAAACGAAACCTGCCCACATACCTTGAAACATAAGTTTTTCCAAACTCAATAAAGGTGGCAAGAAGCTGACCAATGCGGAAAAACGGCGTTTGTGCAAATTACGGTTGATTAAAAGGATTAGGATGGCAAATAAGGTAACGATGCCAAACAATCCGTATGCAAGCAATGATGATGCGATGTGCGACAGTGGCAATAAGTCTACAATTTGGCGACCTGAAAAATCCCCCGGGAAAAGGAAACCCAACAATAAGGTCAATGCGGCACAGGGATACAATAAGAGTTGCACTCCGCGCAGACAATAAAAGAAGCTGCCCAAGCAATACATCATCAGCATCAGCCAGACTATCAGACTGAGCGAATAACCAAAACCGGTAATCAATACCCTATCCTGCAATACAGGGAACATCAATGCTGCGCCATGTACCAATAATGCGCCGCTCAAAATCAGAAGCTCGGTTTTCAGCGGGTAAGACTTATTATTGTGCTTTTTATGTTGCAACCAGGAAAATGCGCCCAATCCGGCATACACCAGCATAAGGCAGATTAAGACAATCGGCATAAATATCTTTCTCAATAGAGGTGTGAACACTTGACGGACAGCCGGCAGGGTTTCAGACGGCCTTTGTGTACGTGTTTGTGTTCTTGAAGCATAACTTCGGACTATCGTGTAAAATAATCCGAATTTTATTTTAACAAAGAATGCCCTGTATTGGGCAGCTATTCTCATTATCAAGGATAAGTATGTTAGACAACCTGACCAACCGCTTCAGCAAGGTACTTAAAAATATTCGCGGCCAATCAACGCTGACCGAAGACAATATTAAAGAAGCCTTGCGCGAGGTTCGTCTTGCCCTGCTGGAAGCCGACGTTGCATTACCCGTCGTTAAAGAATTCGTCAACACAGTCAAAGAACAGGCCCTTGGCCAAGAAGTCGTCGGCAGCCTGACGCCTGACCAAGCCTTTATCGGCGTGGTCAACCAAGCCTTAGTCGAATTGATGGGCAAGGAAAACAAAACGCTGGATTTATCGGTTTCACCGCCTGCCATCGTTTTGATGGCCGGTTTGCAGGGTGCCGGTAAAACAACAACCGTCGGCAAACTCGCCCGCCTGCTGAAAAACGATCAGAAGAAAAAAGTCTTGGTGGTATCCGCCGACGTTTACCGCCCTGCCGCGATTGAACAGCTGCGCCTGTTGGCCGAACAGGTCGGCGTGGACTTTTTCCCATCCGACACCAACCAAAAACCGGTTGAGATTGCAACTACCGCCGTTGATTACGCTAAAAAACATTTTTACGATGTCTTGATGGTCGATACCGCTGGCCGCCTGGCAATCGATGAAGAGATGATGAACGAAATCAAAGCGCTTCATGCGGCGGTCAACCCGGTTGAAACTTTGTTCGTTATTGATGCCATGCTGGGTCAGGATGCGGTAAATACCGCTCAGGCATTTAATGAAGCCCTACCGCTGACCGGTGTCGTATTGACCAAGATGGACGGCGACTCGCGCGGCGGTGCGGCATTGTCCGTACGCCATGTAACCGGCAAACCGATTAAATTTATCGGTGTCGGCGAAAAAATCAACGGCCTCGAACCTTTCCACCCCGACCGTCTTGCCAGCCGTATCCTCGGCATGGGTGACGTATTGACCCTGATTGAAGACGTTCAAAAAGGTATTGATGAAGAAGCCGCCGCCAAAATGGCGAAAAAGCTGCAAAAAGGCAAAGGCTTCGACCTCAACGACTTTAAAGAGCAAATCCAACAGATGCGCAATATGGGCGGCTTGGAAAACCTAATGTCAAAAATGCCTGGCGAACTGGGTCAAATATCGAAAAAAATCCCCGAAGGAACGGCTGAAAAAGCGATGGGCAAAGTAGAAGCCATCATCAACTCGATGACTCCAAAAGAACGCGCCAACCCTGCCCTGCTCAAAGCCAGCCGCAAACGCCGTATTGCAATGGGCGCGGGTACGACCGTGCAGGAAGTGAACAAATTGCTCAAACAGTTTGAACAAATGCAACAAATGATGAAGATGTTCAGCGGCAACGGCTTGGGCAAACTGATGCGCTTGGCCAAAGGCATGAAGGGAATGAAAGGCATGTTCCCGGGTTTGTAAGCTAATTTGACCGAAAACGCCGTCTGAAAAGTTTCAGACGGCGTTTTTGTTTTTACTCTAGCAAGAATTACTATTCACATATAACTATGAAATCTATTCCTTTTAAGGATTTTCATAGCGTATCGTTGCCTCTTCCAACATTTCCCATTGGCCACCACTACCATGGTAGGTTTCGGCACCAAGCCTGAAAACGGCATTGCAGTGCGTACATTGAAAATAATGTACCACGAAATCGTTCCAACCATATATGTCACGATTACCCTGAGAATCAGTATGGGTAATGTAACCGCTATTGGCGATGGTTTTGGCAAAATCAAGGCTGGGACCATAAACTTTGTCGTAGGCTGGAGTAATATCGATAAGCGTGCCGTCTGCTAAACGATCAGAGGCTTGCAGTAACATTTGCGATAATTCTTTCGGAACCCTGATACGAACGGTAGGTCGCAGGTCAGAACAGTAATCACACATGGTTTGGATCTTTCAGCACAGTGAAGGAAAAAGAGATAAGGGACGCGAAACCTTTGCTCATTCAATCCTCAACTTATTGCGGCTTTTTCTGCTCTTCGCGTACTTTGTCCACCAACTGGTCAATCGTGGTCATGCCGGACTGCCAGTCTTTAAATTCGACTTGGTATTTGCCGCCGACGATCACAGTCGGCGTGCCGCTGATTTGGAATTTATTGGTCAATTCTTCCATTTGAGCCGCACGCGCTTGGCTTTCGGGCGCTTCAAATGCAGCCAATACTTTTTTGCCGTCAAACGCTGTTTGTTCGGACAGCCATTTTTTCAGGGTATCGGTATCGGCCAAGTTGATTTTTTGGTTAACCATCGCATCGAAAATATGGCTGTTGGCTTTATCTGATTCACCGGCCATTTCCACTGCGGCCGCCAAACGTGCCAAAGGTTTCATTTCGTCACCCCACACGACATGCTCCCGGCGCATATAGGTATCGTCTTTAAACGTTTTGATGTGCTCGCTCAAGACAGGCTCAAGATGGGCGCAATGCGGGCAGAAGTAGCCGAAGAATTCCAATACTTCGATTTTGCCGGCCTGCTGTTGCGGAATCGGATTGGACAATACGGTGTAATTGACACCTTCGGTCAATGCGGCAGGGGCTGCCGGAGCAGATGTGTTGCTTTGGGCGCTATCCGCCGGAACGCTGGTTTCCGCCTGTTTGCCGCAAGCGGCCAATGCCAACAGGGTTAATGAGGTCAAGGCTAAGGTTTTCAGTTTCATAGGTATCTCTTTACATTCAAATCAATGGGCGGATTTTATGGCATTTTGTTGGAGGTGTGTTCGATTTGAGTGAAAAAATGTGTTTAGTTTTATTTCAACCTTTATAAAAGGCCGTCTGAAATATGGCTTAGATCATAGCCTTATTTTCAGACGGCCTTTGCCTGATTTCATCAGAAACGGTAATTTACCCGGGCAGTATAGCCGCGCGGATTACCTGGCATGGCATCCGAACGCCAATATTTTTGATTGAGCAGATTGGCCGCGGCAAAGGTAACGTTAACATTTTTATGGTTCCAGCCGAGCATGGCATCAACTCGGGCAAAGCCTGGAAGTGTGGTCACTTCTTTGTTTCTTGAGTCGTAACCGTAGCGTTTTCCCGTACCGGTTACGCCGATTTCACCGTAGAGGTTTTCGGTTGGTGTGTAACGGAAAAACAGGTTGCCGGTAACGTTGCTGGTGTTATTCAAATGGATGCCCACTCGGTCGGGATTTTCTTTGTCTTCAACGACTTTCGCCTGCATCACGCCCAACGAACCGCGCAGATAGAGTTTTTTGGGAATGATTTGCCCGATGGCGGACAATTCCACGCCGCGCGAACGGTGTTTACCGCTGACTGCCCAAGTGTAGGGATCATTTTGCGCGTCGGGGCGGTAGCGGATATTGAAGCGTTCGATTTGGTAGGCAGACAACGTAGTGCTGAGGCGGTCGTCCAGCCAACTGCTTTTAACGCCGGTTTCGTATTGGCGGGTGTACTCGGGGTCGGCGTTGAACACGGCGGCAGACGACGTGTCGATACTCAAATAGCCGCCGCGTCCGCCATAAGGCGCGAAGCCTTTATTATACGAGGCGTAGAGCGTGTGGGTGGGCGTTACGTTCCACACTGCGCCGATATTGGGGCTGAACGAGTGTCCGCTGTATTGGCGGCTGCTGCCGGTGAGTTTGTTTTCGGAATTAAAGGTGTATTTGTCGTAACGGCCGCCGAGGACGAATTTCAAATCGGGCGTGGCGGAGAAGATGTTTTGCACGAAGATGCCGTAGGAATCGGCCTTGTGTCGGTTTTGAGTGAGAACGGGCTGCAATCTGCCCGAAGCCGGCCAGCTTGCGCGGTCGTAGGGGTTGATGGAGGCGGAAAAGGTGCGGCTGTAACCCAATGTCGGGTTGCGGTGTTCGCGGCTGTAATCCATGCCTACGGTCAGGTGGTTTTCAAAACGGCCGATGGAGTAGTCGCCGTTGAGCGTGAAGTTGGACGACAGGGTTTTGTTGTCGGTCTGCTGCCAGGCGTAGTTGCGTTTGATTCGGCTGCCGTTTTCGCTGCCCGCATAGAAATGGTCGAAATCCTGCGCCGCCGTGCGGTGGGCAATCTGCCATTGGGCGCGCCATTTATCGTTGAAGGCGTATTCGAGGTCGGAACGCCAAACTTGCAGCTTGTCTTTCACAAAATCGTTCGGGTGGGCAAAACCCATGCGGTAAGGCAATCCGAAGCGGTCGTACACAGACTTGGTCGGGCTGCGGTCGGGCGTGCGCTCCACATTGTCGTAGGTGTATTGTCCCGTCCATTTCAAGCCGTTGTCGAGTTTGACGGTAATGCTGGGCGAAACCATGACGTTTTTGCTATCTATGCCGCTGCGGAACGAATTGGCGCGCCCGACTTCGCCGGTGAGGCGGATGGCGACGTTTTTGTTCAGCACTTCGTTGATGTCCATATTCAGGCTGCGGTTTGCCCACGAGCCGTAAACCGCACCGATGTTGCGGCTTTGTTTGAAGTTGGCGTATTTGCTGACCATGTTGATGACGCCGCCGCCGTTGGTGCGGCCGTAAAGCACGGAAGACGGGCCTTTCAGAATTTCCACGCGCTCGATGTTGGCGGTGCTGCGGCGCACTTGTCCGCTTTCGCGCACGCCGTCACGGTAAATATCGGATGCGTCGGCTTGAAAACCGCGCAGGAAAATGCTTTCGCCGCGCATATCGTAGGCAGCATCAATGCCGGCATTGCCTTCGAGGATGGAACTCAAATCGTTCGTACCGTAATTTTTGTTTTTCTGGATATTGAGCGTATCGACGGTTTGCGGCGTTTCTTTGATGAGCTGTCCGTTGCGGGTAACGGCGGCTTCGTCGTAGTTGATGTAGCCTTTGAGTACGCTGGTATCGGACTGTCCGACCACGGAAACGGTGGGCAGAGTGGCAGTGTAATGTTCACCATTGTCCTGCGTATCGGCGGCAGCAACAGGGAAAGAAGCGATAATCAACGTGGGTAATAAAGCTAAATGAAATGGTATTTGCATTTTTATACTCAATTTAACGAAACAACCGAATTATACTGTCTCACAAAGAAATGAGAATAGTTTCTTTTAATTATATTTAACATGATATTTGTAAACAAAGGCCGTCTGAAACTCATATCGGTTTCAGACGGCCTCTCTTCTTGATAAACCCTTCTAAACTATTTACTTAACAACATTTCCTGCATCAGCTTCATGCCCCATTGCCAGCCGCCGAGTGCGCCGTTTAACCGGCCGGAATGCGGCGACTGAAGCAGGCGCGCCTGCCAGCGGTCGGCCTGTTCTTGCGCCCAATCGCGTGGCGTGCCGTTTGTTTCAGCGATGACCAACGCCGTACGGCAAGGGCAGCGGACGCGTTGGAACGTATGGATTTCGTCTTCGGGAAAAGCCTCGGGACGCGGCGAGACCAAAATAATATTGGTCAGGCGTTTTTGCGTCATGATGTCGGCTTGGTACAGCCATGCCAAAAATGCAGACACACCGGCACCATGAGCCACAACGGCAATATTTTTGCTGACAATATGCTCAAAGGCCGTCTGAATGGCGTGTTGCCATTCGGAAACGGTTTGCCGACCATCGGCTTCGGCGGTTTGAACAATCGGATAGCTGACCGCCCAGCGGTCTATCCACATTTCCGCTTCATCCGCATCGCGTATCAGAAACAGCACCATTTCTTCGAGTTCGAAGCTCTGCATTTCAGACGGCCTATTTGAGCAAGTCGTTGAGTGTAAATGCGATCAACAAGGCGGCAGGCACGCTGAGAATGGCACAAGTCGCCAGACACAGTACGATGTTGGCAATCAGCCGCCAGCCCTTCCAAGCAAAGCATTTGGCCGCAATCAACAGGCAAGGCAATGAAAACAGCAGCCATACCAACGCCCATGTCGGATTGGCCTTGGTCGGCTCAACCCAGCCGGACATCCGCGCCAACATAAACACCGCCCACACCAGCATAGGCAGCACAAATGCCGCTACGACCCACGCTGCGCCTACGCCGGTTTTGCCGTTTATATTCCAATCATATTTACCAAAAACCTTATTCGGCAACATAGTCATACTCCACAACTAAAGGGGCGTGATCCGAGAATTTTTCGTCTTTATAAACATGTGCGGAAACAGCTTTGGCGGCCAACTCCGGCGTAACCATCTGATAATCGATGCGCCACCCGACATCTTTCGCATACGCTTGTCCGCGGTTGCTCCACCATGTATAGCCCGGCACATCCGGATAAAGTGTGCGCCACATATCCGTCCAACCGAGCTTGTGGATGACTTTGCCTATCCATTCGCGCTCTTCAGGCAAGAAGCCCGAATTTTTCTGATTGCCCTTCCAGTTTTTCAAGTCGATGTTTTGGTGGGCAATGTTCCAGTCGCCGCAGACGACGATGTCGCGCCCTTCGTTTTTCATGGCTTCGAGCATGGGATAGAACGCGTCCAAAAAGCGGTATTTCACTTGTTGGCGCTCTTCCGCGCTGCTGCCGCTGGGCAGATACAGCGAAATTACCGACAACTTGCCGAAATCGCAACGGACAAAACGGCCTTCTCTGTCAAATTCTTCAATGCCCATGCCGATTTGCACATTGTCGGGTTTGCGTTTGCTGTACACCGCCACGCCGCTGTAACCGCGCTTTTCGGCGCAATGCCAGTAGCCGTGCATACCGTGCGGATTTTTCATATCGTCTGACAGGTCGGCTTCTTGAGCTTTCAGTTCCTGCACGCAGACGATGTCGGCACCGGAAGCGGCGATGTATTCATAAAAACCTTTTTTATAGGCGGAGCGGATGCCGTTGACGTTGGCAGAGATAATTTTCAACATAAGATTTGAGTGATTTTTAAAAACGGATAATAGGATTGAAGTTTTTCAGACGGCCTGCAAGTCATAAACAAATACTTTGGAATTGCGGCCGTTGGCATTGTATTCCTGCCGGCGTTCGGCAGGCAGGTCATCGGCTGAGGCCGTCTGAAAACCCCGTTCGACAAACCATTCGCCCGTATGCGTGGATAAGGCGAAAAGCTTTTTGATATTTAAGGCGCGTGCCTTTTGGAACAGATGTTCCAACAGCAGTTCGCCGTAGCCGCCATCGCGCGCTTCGGGCGACACCACCAGACAGGCCAATTCGCCGCAGTCCGGCTCGGAAAAGGTTTTCAACGCCACGCAGCCGTAAATGTTTTGATCGTGTTCCAATACGGAAAAGCTGGAAATATGGTTTTCCAAATACTCGCGGCTGCGGTGTAACAAAATGCCTTGTTCCGCCAGAGGGCGGATTAAGGCGATGATGTGCGGAATATCGTCGCTGCGTGCCTGACGGATGGAAACAAACGGCTCACGGGCAATAGATGTACCACTGCCCTCGCGGGTAAACAGCTCGCGCAGCAGGCTGCCGTCTTCACGGCCGTTGAGAATCTGCACCCGCGATACGCCGTTTTCCAACGCACCTACCGCCGCATGCAGCAAATCGGCAGGTGCATCCGGATTGTCACGTATCAGCTCCTGCACTTCGCCGACAGACAAAGTATTGGCCAAAGAGCCGTCAGCTCGGCAAATACCGGCTTCTTCGGTCAGGAAAACCAGCTTCTCCGCCTGCAAAGCCATGGCCGCTTCCTGCGCGGTTTCGCACATACTCAGGTTGAAGGTTTTGCCGCTGTACGAATGCCCTAAAGGGCTGATCAGCACCACGGCGCCGCCATCCAAACGCAAACGGATTTCTTCCGCGTCGATTTTGCGGACGGTCCCGGTATAGCCCATGTCTACGCCGTCGATAACGCCCAACGGACGGGCGGTAATAAAGTTGCCGCACGCGATAACCGGCGGCTTGCTCCGTTGCTGCGCAGATACGCTGCTGAACAAAGCTGCTTCGACATCGCTGCGGATAATCCCCGCCACCTGCTTCACTTCCATCAGGGTCGCTTCATCGGTAATCCGTCGGCTGCCGCTGTATTTCGGAACAAAATTCCGACCCGAAGCCAATTTGTCGAGCAAATGCCGCGAACCGTGCACCAAGACCAAACGCAAGCCCAAGCTGGCCAACAGGTTCAAATCTGCGGCCAAACGGATCAGGGTTTCGCCTTCCAACAGGCTGTCGGTCACGCCGACCACCATGGTTTTGCCACGCAAATATTGAATATAGGGCGCGGCTTCGCGAAAGCTGGCAACAAAATGAGCGATGTTACTCATAGCAGTGCAAGATAAAAGAGTTGCATAATCAAAACCGTCAGCGCAATCAGCGATGCCAACGTCCAGTTGAACCCGTCCTTGCGCGTTTTGACCGCTACCTGCTCTTCCGCCTTGGGCTCTTCCTTGAGCGCGCTGTTGAGCAAATCGGAAATTTCTTTGCGCGAGAGTTTGGAATGTTTGAGGATTTGCGCGCCGATGTTATGCACGAGGCGCACATCCGTTACCGCCACAGGCAGATGGGCCGGATCGGCCGGCAGGTTGCCCGACAGATAATCCTTGGCCTTAAACATCCCCGAACAACGCGTGCAGACCACAAAACCCTGCGCCACGTTCAACTGGGCATCTTTCACCCAATGCGGCGTTTTACAATGAGGACAAGAACAAGCAGGCATGAGTATTTTCCGTAAGTGTATTGAATCAAAAATATATTTTAGCCAATGCTTCAGGCCGTCTGAAAACTGCTTCAGACGACCTGAGCATAATGTTATTTAAACCGCGCCGTAACGTTCGCGATAGGCTTTGACCGGCTCGAAGAAGCCGCCAAATTCGGCATTGTTTTGCAAGAGCGTGAACAAGTCGTTCAGGTTGGCAATCGAAACCACCGGCAGGCCGTATTGTTTTTCCACTTCCTGCACCGCCGACAATTCGCCCGTGCCTTTTTCCATGCGGTCGAGCGCAATGGCCACTGCGGCAGGCGTTGCGCCTTCGGCCTCAATCAGTTTGACCGACTCGCGCACGGATGTACCGGCGGAAATCACATCATCGATAATCAACACGCGGCCTTTCAAAGGCGCGCCCACCAACACACCGCCCTCGCCGTGGTCTTTGGCTTCTTTGCGGTTGTAGGCAAACGGTACGTTTACGCCTTTTTCCGCCAACATCATCGCTGTCGCCGCCGCCAAAATAATGCCTTTATAGGCTGGGCCGAACAGCATATCGAACTTCACGCCGCTGGCAATAATGGCTTCGGCGTAAAATTTCGCCAGCTGCAAAGTCGATGCGCCGTCATTGAACAAACCGGCATTGAAAAAATAAGGCGACTGACGGCCGGCCTTGGTCGTAAATTCGCCGAATTTCAACACGTTTTGTGCCAAAGCGAATTTGAGGAAGTCTTGACGGAAATCGGACATTTGGGTTCTCCCGAAAGATGTTGATTTATCAAAGAAACGATTATAAAGGATTCATGCGGAAAAATCAGGCTGTCTGAAAAACGGGTTCGCCCCGCTTTTAACCGACTTGCCCTATTCCTTTTCAAACCGACAAGGCGGCATTGCCGTCTTATCACGGCAATCAAAACGGATTATTCCCGATGATACGGATGGTTGTGCAAAATCGAAACGGCGCGATAAAGCTGCTCGGTCAGCAAAACGCGCACCATGCCGTGCGGCAGGGTCAAGCTGGAAAGGCGCATCATCATGTTTGCCTGCTGTTTCAAACGGTCGGTCATGCCGTCTGCGCCGCCGATAATAAAGCAGACGTGTTCGCCGTTTTGCTGCCAGCTTTTCAAATGTTGCGCCAATTCGACCGAAGTCGGCGCTTTGCCGCGTTCGTCCAATACCACCAAAAACGCGCCCTGCGGGATGGCTTCCAGCAGGCGTTTTTCTTCAGCCGCCATGCCCTGAGCCGCATTCACACCCGCACCGCGTTTTTCCGGCTTGATTTCTTTCAGCGCATAATTGACATCGCGCCCGAAGCGTTTGGCGTACTCGCCGACGGCTTCATCGACCCAACGCGGCATTTTCGTGCCGACAGCCAAGACGGTGATATTCATGGGGTATCCTTTGTTATCGAATTGTCGGCTGGGCATTATGGTCAAGCAAGTTCTCAACCTTTTCAAACCATGAGCCAATGCCCACGCAACCGACTGAAAATAAAAGGCCGTCTGAAAGCCGAATGTATCCCGTTCGGCTGTTTCAGACGGCCTTTCAATGATTAGCAGTGAACCAGCGTACCTTCGTTTTCGCCGGTTACCACGCGTTTGAGCGAGCCTTCTTTAGCAATGCCGAAGACCACGATATTGAGTTTGCGTTCGCGGCAGAGGGCGAAGGCGGTGGCATCCATCACTTTGAGGTTTTTCAACAAGGCTTCGTCAAAAGTAATGGTTTCATAGCGTGTTGCCGATGGGTCTTTTTTCGGGTCCGCGGTGTACACGCCGTCCACGTTGGTGGCTTTGAGCATCACGTCGCAGTTCATTTCCGCACCGCGCAATGCGGCGGCAGTGTCGGTCGTGAAGAACGGATTACCGGTACCGGCGGCAAAAATCACAACTTTGCCTTCTTCCAAATATTGAATGGCTTTAGGACGGGCGTAAGTTTCAGCGATTTGCTGCATAGACAGTGCGGATTGAACACGCGCTTTGATGCCCAAGGTTTCAAATGCGTCTTTGAGTGCCAAGGCGTTCATGACGGTCGCCATCATGCCCATGTAGTCGGCAGTGGCTCGGTCCATGCTGCCTGCTTGTGCAGATACGCCGCGGAAAATGTTACCGCCGCCGACAACGATACCGACTTGCACGCCCATTCTCACGATTTCGGCAATTTCGCCGACAGTTTGAACGATGGTATCGTGATTGATGCCGAATGGATCAGAGCCCATAAGGGATTCGCCGGAGAGTTTCAGTAATACGCGTTTGTATTTGATTTGCTGTGTCATGGGATACCTTGCTTTCTTGAATGTCGTCGGTCGGGGGGGCGGGCCGTCTGAATTTTCAAACGGCCGGAATATTAATGATAGAGTGTGTCGGTTTATTATTGTTTTGGTTTTCAGACGGCCTGAATATTCAGCCGTCTTAAATTAGGTACCGTAAACGGTTTTCTCAAAAAAAAGCACCCTGATTCGTTTGGAATCTAGGTGCTTTCTTTTTCATAAGTGCCTTACACTTTAGCAGCGGCAGCAACTTCGGCTGCGTAGTCAACAACGGCTTTCTCGATACCGTCGCCTACTTTGTAGCGTACGAAGCTGATCACTTCAGTGCCGTTTTCTTTAGCGAATTGGGCAACAGTTTGGTCAGGGTTCATCACGAATGCTTGGCCGTTCAGAGTGATTTCAGCCAAGAATTTGCGGATACGGCCTTCAACCATTTTAGCGGCGATTTCGGCAGGTTTGCCGGAAGCAATGGCTTGCTCGGTGTAGATGTGGCGTTCTTTTTCGATGGTTTCGGCATCCACTTCGGCTTCGGATACGCATTGAGGTTTGGCGGCAACGATGTGCATACCGATTTTGCGTGCTACGTCTTCAGAGCCTTTGTACTCAACCAATACGCCTTCGGTAGCCAAAGCACCGTGGATGTAGGCAACCAGTTGGTTGGCAGTGTCGATCACTTGGAAGCGGCGAACAGACATGTTCTCGCCCAATTTAGCGATGATGGCTTTACGTTCTGCTTCAACCAATTCGCTCAGTTCTTCAACGGTAGCCGGTTTTTTCTCGGCAGCAGTTTTCGCAACGAAGTTGGCAAATTCTACGAAGCCGGCGTCTTTAGCAACGAAGTCGGTTTCGCAGTTTACTTCAACCAATGCACCGACATTGCCATTGATCGCGTAAGCCAATACGCCTTCGGCAGCAGTACGGCCGGCCAGTTTACCGGCTTTCGCACCGGATTTAATACGCAGGATTTCTTCGGCTTTGTCGAAGTTGCCTTCGGCTTCAACCAAGGCTTTTTTGCATTCCATCATGCCCAAGCCGGTAGCGGCGCGCAGGTCGGCAACCATTTTTGCAGTAATTTCTGCCATTTTGAATCTCCTAGATTTTTGGGAACACGGCCATTTGCCGTGTTTGGAAATAGTGGCCGTCTGAAACAGATTTCAGAACGGGATTTGAGAAAAGGGGCATAACGCCCCTCTTCCGTGTACCGAATTACTCGGCAGCAGCTTCTTGGGCAGCGGCTACAGTTTCTTGCAGCGCTTGGTTTTTGCCTTCCAAAACTGCGTCGGCGATGCCGCGGCAGTACAGGCGGATGGCTTTGGCGGAGTCATCGTTACCAGGGATAACGTATTTCACGCCGTCAGGGCTGTTGTTGGTATCGACTACAGCGATAACAGGGATGCCCAGTTTTTCAGCCTCAACCAGAGTACCTTTTTGGTAGCCGGTATCGATAACGAAAATCGCGTCAGGCAGGCCTTTCATGTTTTTGATACCGCCCAAAGAACGTTCCAGTTTTTCAACGTCGCGTTGCATTTCCAGAATTTCTTTTTTGTTGAAACCGCCTTCAGCAGCGTTTTCCAGGGCAGCAGTTTTTTCTTCCAGGCGTTTGATGGATTGCTTAACGGTTTTGTAGTTGGTCAACATACCGCCCAACCAACGGTGATCAACGAAAGGCATACCGGCACGGGTAGCTTCTTCGCGGATGATGTCGCGGGCTTGGCGTTTGGTACCTACGAACAATACTGTACCTTTGTTGGCAACCAGACGGCGTACGGCTTCTTGCGCCTCTTGGAACATCGGCAGGGTTTTTTCCAAGTTTACGATATGGATTTTGTTGCGCGCACCGAAAATGTATTGAGCCATTTTCGGGTTCCAGAAACGGGTTTGGTGACCGAAGTGAACACCGGCTTCAATCATCTGACGCATAGTAATTTGAGACATGTTATTTCCTTGAAAGGGTTAAAGAGCACACATTCAATCGCATAGAACTTGATAGGCGGCGCCTATTGTCAAGCACCCTTCGGCGAAAGTGGGCATAAGTTTTAAAAAATAAAAGAGTGTTTCCGAAATGGAAAACTGACGGATTATAGCGGATAAGAGGCCGTCTGAAAAGGGATTTTATACCTTTCCATCCTGTTTTTCATCCGTCTGTACCGCCTTTTGTCGGGCCGCCTCAAACTCCGCCTGCTCCTGCCGTTTCATCAGGCGGTTGCGGCGGCGGATGGTCACGACAAAGACCGTAAACACAGTGGGCAACACTGCCCAAAAAACCAAATAAATCAACGCGCGCGCAATACTCGGCTGCGCGGCGGAAAACATCACGGCAACAAAAAGATAGCCGATGGCGACAATGTGCCACATCGTGTGCGTCCTGTTTGAATGTTAACAAAATCGTTATAATCGCAACATTCTACCGCAATCCCGAAAGGCCGTCTGAAAATGAGGAATCCCGAAAAATCGGCACTACGCAAACAGTTCCGCCGCGCACGCGCCCAAATGAGCGCAGACGAGCGCAACGCCGCCACCGAAACCATCAACCGCCTGCTCAAGCCCTGCATCAAAAAAGGACGGAAAATCGGCGTGTATTGGCCGATGGGCAAGGAATTGCGATTGGACGGCTTTGTCCGTGCCGCACAAAAACGCGGCGCAAAACTCTACCTGCCCTATATCGAACCGAACACGCGGCGGATGTGGTTCACCCCCTACCCTGCCGACGGTGCCAAACAAGAACGCAAACGCGGCCGCGCCAAATTGCATGTCCCCCAATTCACCGGCAAAAAAATCCGTGTCCACCAACTCAGCCTGCTGCTGGTCCCCATCGTCGGCATCGACAAACGCGGCTACCGCCTCGGACAAGCCGGCGGCTATTACGACGCCACCCTCTCCGCCACGAAATACCGCCTGCAAACCCAAACCCTGGGCGTAGGCTTCGGCTGCCAACTGACCAACACACTGCCGACCGAACCGCACGACCTGCCGTTGGACGGGTTTGTATCGGAGTCGGGCGTGCTGGTGTTCAAACATCATTAATCAATAGCTTTCAGACGACCTCAAAAAAGCCGTCCATTAAGACACTATAAAAGGTCGTCTGAAAAATCAAACCATCAAATACAAAGGAAACCACATGGCTGATTTTTCATCCGCTCCCGTTTTGTCCTTCGACCGCGTCCGTCTCGAACCTTTGACGGCGGCACACGAAGCTGGTTTGCGCGAAGCAGTTTGCGACGGCGAAGTCTGGAAGCTCAACGTAACCACCGCGCCCGAACCCCACCAAGTGGCGGACTATATCCGTACTGCTATGCAAACCCGTCTCGCCTTTGCCGTCATCGACGAAGATACGGGCAAAATCGTCGGTTCGACTTCGCTTTACCACATCGACCCCGCCATCCCACGCCTGTATATCGGTTACACATGGTATGCCCTGTCGGCACAGCGCACGCACATCAATACCGCCTGCAAAATCATGTTGCTCGACTACGTTTTCGACACTTTAAACTGCCGTTGCGTCTGCTGGCAGACCGACAACCTCAACACCGCCTCCCAACGCGCCATCGAACGCTTGGGCGCACACCAAGACGGCATCTTGCGCTGCCACAAGCTGCGGAAAGACGGCAGCGTGCGCGATACGGTTGAATACAGCCTGCTGCGTGAGGAATGGCCGCAGGCAAGGGTAAAACTGCTCGAAAAAGCGGCAGCTTATGACGCGTCCTGAAAAAACGTTTTCTTCTTCATTTTTTCATCAGAATACGCCCATCTTGCTGACAATCCGAACTCTTTAAAAAATTAATGAAATAAGGTGCAACACCATCAATCCCCTGATAAATAAAGGCCGTCTGAAAGTTTCAGACGGCCTTTATTTCGGATTAAACCTTACTTGGCATCTTTAAATCCGCGTTTCAAATGCACCATCAGCAATGCGACGGCGGCAGGGGTTACGCCGGAAATGCGGCTGGCTTGGCCGACGGTTTCGGGTTTGTGCTGATTCAGTTTTTGCTGCACTTCTGCTGACAAACCTTTGACTTTGCTGTAATCGATATCCTCGGGCAGCTTTAAGGTTTCGATGTCGCGGCGGCTGTCGATTTCTTCGTTTTGGCGGTCGATATAGCCTTGGTATTTGACTTGGATTTCGACTTGTTCGACCACGCTGTCGGCAAGTGCGGTTTCAGGTTGTGCGTCGGGCAGGGTCATCAGTGCGGCGTAGTCGAGGTTCGGACGGCGCAGGAGGTCGTGCAGGTTGGCTTCGCGGCTGAGTTTTTGGCCGAATACGCGCAGCTGCTCTTCTTCGGCGAGTTTTTGCGGCGTGTACCACGTTGTTTTCAAACGTTGGATTTCGCGTTCGATGGCTTCGCGTTTTTCGTTGAACATGCGCCATTGTTCTTCACCCACCAAGCCGATTTTGTAGCCGTCTTCGGTCAGGCGCATATCGGCGTTGTCTTCCCTGAGTTGCAGGCGGTATTCGGCACGGCTGGTGAACATTCGGTAAGGTTCGTTCACGCCTTTGGTGATGAGGTCGTCCACCAATACGCCGAGATAGGCTTGTTCGCGGCGCAGCAGGAGTGGGTCTTGTTCGCGGATGTATTGCACGGCGTTTGCACCGGCGAGCAGGCCTTGTGCGGCGGCTTCTTCGTAGCCGGTCGTGCCGTTGATTTGTCCGGCGAAAAAGAGGCCTTGGATGGTTTTGGTTTCAAGGCTGGCTTTAAGGTTGCGCGGATCGAAATAGTCGTATTCGATGGCGTAGCCGGGGCGCAGGATATGGGCGTTTTCGAGGCCTTTCATGCTGCGGACGAGGGCGATTTGGATGTCGAACGGTAGGCTGGTGGAGATACCGTTTGGATAGTATTCGTGCGTGGTCAGTCCTTCGGGTTCGAGGAAAATCTGGTGGCTGTCTTTGTCGGCGAAACGGTTGATTTTGTCTTCGATAGACGGGCAGTAGCGCGGACCGACGCCTTCGATTTTGCCTGTAAACATCGGGCTGCGGTCGAAGCCTGAGCGGATGATGTCGTGGGTTTGCGTGTTGGTATGCGTAATCCAGCAGGACACTTGGCGCGGGTGCATATCGGCGCTGCCGCGTACGGACATTACGGGAACGGGTGTGTCGCCGGGCTGTTCGGTGAGCTGGGAGAATTCAATCGTGCGTCCGTCAATACGCGGCGGCGTGCCGGTTTTCAGACGGCCTTGCGGCAGGTTCAATTCGCGTAAACGGCCGCCCAAGGATTTGGCGGCAGGATCGCCGGCGCGGCCGCCTTCGTAGTTTTCCAAACCGATGTGGATTTTGCCGGACAAAAACGTGCCGGCGGTCAACACGACGGCGCGTGCTTTAAACTCCACGCCCATCGCAGTAACCACGCCGCTGATGCGTTCGCCGTCGAGCGTTACGTCTTCGACGGCTTGTTGGAAAAGCTCCAGATTTTCTTGGTTTTCCAGCATTTCGCGGATGGCGGCTTTATATAGGATACGGTCTGCCTGCGCGCGCGTGGCTCGTACTGCCGCGCCTTTGCTGGCGTTCAGACGGCGGAACTGGATGCCGGATTTGTCGGTGGCCAACGCCATTGCGCCGCCGAGCGCATCGAGTTCGCGCACAAGATGGCCTTTGCCGATACCGCCGATGGAGGGGTTGCACGACATTTGACCGAGGGTTTCGATGTTGTGTGAGAGCAGCAGGGTTTGCGCACCCATGCGTGCGGCGGCAAGCGCGGCTTCGGTACCGGCATGGCCACCGCCGACGACAATCACGTCGTAGGTTTTGGGGTAAATCATGTAAGTCATTTTTATGTGTTCTGTAAAGGTTTCAGACGGCCTTTTGTTGATCAGGCCGTCTGAAAAGTGGAATCAAATCTTAAAACCAAGCTTAGAAGGTATAGCCTGTTTCCAATTCGTCATCGCCGACCAATTCGACAAGCAACGCATAGAGCGGCACCAAATCGTTGTAGCGGCGCGATACGCGGCGCAAGTAGTTCAAGAAGCGCGGAATTTCCAGGCGGTATTTGTCTTTGCCGTCGCGGTAGTACAGACGGGCAAAAATACCGGCCACTTTCAAATGGCGTTGTACGCCCATCCATTCAAACCAGCGGTAGAACTCGTCAAACTCGGCAGGCACAGGTAACTCGGCAGCGCGTGCTTTTTCCCAGTAACGGATGACCAAGTCCAATACAAATTCTTCTTCCCATTCGATAAACGCATCGCGCAGCAGCGACACCAAATCATAGGAAATCGGGCCGTAAAGCGCGTCTTGGAAGTCCAATACGCCCGGGCGGCCTTTTTCCAGCATCAGATTACGGACGATAAAGTCGCGGTGGACATACACTTTGGGCTGCGCCAACAAGGGCGGCAGCAGCGTATCGACGGTTTGCTGCCACAACTGGCGTTGCTTGAAGGTCAACTCGCGGCCCAATTCTTTGGCCACAAACCATTCGGGGAACAAGTTAATCTCACGCAGCATGACTTCGCGGTCGTATTCCGGCAGTTTGCCGGGCTGGCTGGCTTTTTGCAGCTCGATCAGTTCGTCGATGGCTTCGAGCAGCAGGGCTTTGTGGGCGGTTTCACTGTTTTCCTGATTCATGGCAGTCAGGAATGTGGTGTTGCCCAAATCGTTCAACACCATAAAGCCCAACGCTTCATTCACATGAAGCACTTGCGGCACATTGACCATGTTAAACAGTTTTTGCACTTTCAAATACGGCGCAACACTCATCTTCTCAGGAGGCGCGTCCATACAGATGACGGTCTGGCCGTCTGAAAACGTCGCGCGGAAATAGCGGCGGAAGTCGGCATCGGCTGCCGCAAAGCTCAATTCGAACGACTGGTTCGGGTAAACAGACTCCAGCCAGTTTTTTAATTCGGTTTGTCGTTGCATAGCGGTATCGCAGAATTTCAGGTTACAATAACCGCTATTCTAACTGGCAAACCGATTTAAGGGGCGATTTTGGCTCGTTTATTTTCACTCAAACCCTTGGTACTCGCCTTAATTATGGGCTTTGGCGCAACAGCCGTGCGCGCGGAAGATGCTTCTGTTCCGCAGGCGGAAGACTATACCCCTGCCCACGCCGCCGAATCCAAACCGGCAAAAACAGGCCAAAGCGAAGCCGATCCGCTTTCCTTGGGCAGCACTTGCCTGTTTTGCGACCATGAAGATGCCAAGCCGGCCGAAACCGCCGAAATCAAACGCAGCGGCGAGCCTGCCCTGCCTGCCGATTACACCCGCGTCAACGCCGATAAAATAGAAGGTCAGACCCAAGTCGGCGTCCGTGCCGAAGGCGACGTCATTGTCGAGCGCAATGCCGATGTTCTCAACGCCGATTGGGCACAATACGACCAAGCCACCGACACCGTTACCGCCGGCGACCGCTTTACCCTGTATCAAAACGGTTCGACCGTATCCGGCGATCAATTGGTTTACAACCTCAAAGACCAAACCGGCTCCGGCACCGCCGTGCGCCTCAATACCGAACAAGGCGGCCGCCGCCTTCAAAGTGTCAGTGAAAAAGCCGAACTCAAAGGCAAAGGCCTCTACAAGCTCATCAATACCAAATTCAACACCTGTTCGCCCGGCGACGCCAGCTGGTATATCCAAGCGCAAAGCATTGAAGCCGATGAGTCGACAGGTATCGGCGTGGCCAAACACGCTTCGCTCGTATTCGGCGGCGTCCCCGTCCTCTACACGCCTTGGGCGGACTTTCCCATCAACGGCAACCGCAAAAGCGGCCTGCTCGTTCCGACCATTGCTACAGGTTCAGACGGCCTTGAGCTGAGCCTGCCCTACTACTTCAACCTTGCGCCGAATTTGGATGCCACCATCCGTCCGGGTATCATCAGCAAACGCGGTGTGCAACTGGGCGGCCAAGTGCGTTATCTGCAACCGAATTACAGTGGCGAAGTCGATGGCGACTGGATGCCGAACGACCAAAAAAGCGTCCACAACAACCGCTACCAGCTCAAATGGAAACACCAGCAGCAGCTGAACAGCAAAATCAGTGGCGGCATTAACTACAACCAAGTTTCCGACGACGATTACTACCGCGACTTCTATGGCCGCGAAGACATCGCACGCAACGTCAACCTTGACCGTCAGGCATGGCTCAATTACAGCGACAAACTGTTGGGCGGCAGCTTCGACGGCTCGTTGCGCGTACAAAAATATCAAACGCTGGCCAACCAAGACGGTTATAAAGACGAGCCTTATGCCATCATGCCTCGTCTGACCGGCCGTTGGCAAAGCCATATCGGCAAGGCTCAGCTTAACGTATTAGGCCAATTCACCCGTTTTGATCACGATACCAAGCAAGACGGCAGCCGTGTAGTGCTGTATCCGAGCGTCAAATGGGATTTCCATAACCAATGGGGCTACATCCGGCCTAAAGTCGGCGTACATGCCACTTATTACAGCCTCAACAGCTTCAACGGTCAAAGCGGTCGCAATGTCAGCCGCGTCCTGCCGATTATCAACGTCGACAGCGGCCTGACTTTCGAGCGCAGGGCCCGGCTCTTCGGCGGGGAATACCTGCAAACACTTGAACCGCGCCTGTTTTACAACTACATTCCGACCAAGTCCCAAAACGACCTGCCTAATTTCGACAGCTCCGAAAACAGCTTTACCTATTCGCAGCTGTTCCGCGAAAATCTGTATTCGGGCAACGACCGCATCAATTCGGCCAACAGCCTGACGCTGGCCACACAAAGCCGTATCCTCAACCCCAACACCGGTGCAGAACTCTTCCGTGCAGGTATCGGCCAGAAGTTTTATTTCAAAAAAGACAACGTCCTGCCTGACGGCAACGTCAGCAATTATCCGCGCAGCCAATCCGACTGGGTAGCCTTTGCACACGGCAACCTTACCCCGAGCACCCGCATTGATTTGGACATCCACTACAACCAAAACCTAAGCCGTGCCGAAAGCTACGCCGCAGGGATTACCTACAACCCCGAACCCGGCAAAGTCTTAAGCGCGCGCTACAAATACGGACGCAACGAGCGCATCTATCTGCAAGCCAACGGCGACTATTTCTACGACAGGCTCAGCCAAGTCGACCTTGCAGCCCAATGGCCGTTGAGTAAAAACCTGTACGCCGTTGCCCGTTACAACTACGAAATCGAAGCCAAAAAACCGCTGGAAATGCTCATCGGTGCAGAATACAAAAGCAACTGCGGCTGCTGGAGCGCAAGCTTGGTCGGCCAACGCTATGTTACCGGCGAAAACAGCCACAAAAACGCCGTATTCTTCAACCTCCAACTCAAAGACTTGAGCAATATCGGCAACAACCCATTCGAAAAACTCCGCTTAGCCATCCCCGGTTACAGCAAAACCAACGAGGTAGTCAAACAATGAACTTCAAACCCCTGATTCTCGTCGCCGCACTCACTCTTGCAGTAGGCGCACACGCCGCCCCTAAAGCCAAAGCAGGCAAAGCGCGTGCCAACAAAACTCCAGTCGTCAGCGCCACCACCATGCCTGCCGTACAAAGCGGCGTACATCTTTCAGACGGCATTGCTGCGGTTGTCGACAACGAAGTCATTACCCACCGCCAAGTAGCGCAAGCCGTAGCGCAAGCGCGCCAAACCATGCCTAAAGGCACGCAAATGGACGCCAACGAGCTGCGCCAACAAGTTTTGGCACAAATGATCAACCAATCCCTGATTCTCCAAGCAGGCAAACGCCGCAACATCCAAGCGACCGATAGCGAAATCGAAGCCGTTATCGCGCACAACCCCAACATCAAAAATCCGTCTGCCGCCGTGCGTCAAGACATCGCCGACAGCATTATTGTTGAAAAAGTGCGCCAACAGGCCATCATGCAAAACAGCCGCGTCAGCGACTCCGAAGTGGCACGCTACATCGAGCAGGCCAAACAACAAGGCGTAACCCTGCCTGAAGCAGACCCTGTGCGCCAATACCATGCCCAACACATCCTCATTAAAGCCGACAACGACAATGCCGCCGTCGGCGCAGAAAGCACCATCCGCAAAATCTACTCACAAGCCCGCAGCGGCGCAGATTTCGGCGGTTTGGCACGCCAATATTCGCAAGACAGCAGCGCCGGCAATGGCGGCGATTTGGGCTGGTTTGCCGACGGCATGATGGTTGCCCCGTTTGAAGAAGCCGTCCACAAACTCAAACCCGGCCAAATCAGCGCCCCTGTCCGCACCCAATTCGGCTGGCACATCATCAAGCTGAACGACGTCCGCGAAGCAGGTACGCCTGAAGAGCGCCAACAAAACGCCGTCCGCCAATACCTGTCCCAACAAAAAGCACAACAGGCGACCACCAACCTCCTGCGCGAACTGCACAGCAGCTCCTACGTTGACGTACGCTAATCGCGCGTATTGTTAAAAAAGCAGAAATCCGTACAATAAGGCCGTCTGAAACCGATTATTCAGACGGCCTTTTCTCCTTTTACTTAAGCAACCCATTGATTAAAGCACCCCATCATGCCTATCCGTCCCAACTGGCAAACCGCCACCCTGCTGCAAGCCGAAGAAACCGCCATTACCTCCGCCCACACCGGCCGCACCTACCGCATTCAAGCCGCGGCACTCGGCGAGCGTCCGGCAGGCGGCTATCCCGTACTGTATATTCTTGACGGAGATGCCTTTTTCCCCGCCATCCTCAATATGGCGCAATCCCTGCTCATCAATCCCATTACCAAAAGCCATGCCGCCTGTCTGATTGTCGGTATCGGCTACACCGGCGGCACCATCCGCGACTTAAGCCAACGCGCCCTCGACTACACGCCGCCGCTGCCCGACAACGCGCCCGAATCCGAACGCAAACAATACGGCCAAGCCGACCGCTTCAGCCACTTTATCGATGACGAACTCTCCGCCCTGCTCAACAGCAAATACCGCATCGATACCCAAAACCAAGCCGTCTTCGGCCATTCGTTCGGTGCCTTGTACGGCCTCTATTCCCTATTCACCCGTCCCGAACGATTCCGCCATTATTTGCTGGTTTCGCCGTCTATCTGGTGGCAAGACCGCCGCGTACTCGATTGGCTGCCCGACACTTTACCGCAAGGAATCGGCATCCGCCTTGGCGCAGGCGAATATGAAGGCAGAAACAACCGCCCCGACCAAACCAGCCACGGCATGGTCGCACAAGCCAAAATCCTTGCCGGCACTTTGCACCACCTCGGCGCGGATGTCCGCTTTACCCTCTACCCCAACGCCAATCACGGCAACGCCCCGTTTTACGCCCTGACCGACTGCATCGAATATTTGCGCAGCGCATGGCAACGTTGAAGCAGGTTCGCCAAACATCAAGGCCGTCTGAAATGCAAACTTAGAAGCGTATTGAACCTATTGGATCAATCTAAAATCCAATTATAAAAAGGCCGAGACCTTCGCAATAACATAGGTTGAGACCTTTGCAAAGGTCTCGGGGCATGAAAAAGGGAGAGGCTACCTGAAAAATAGATTTTCAGGTAGCCTCAAACCGGTTTGGCATGCATCCGAAACGGAAAATTTGAGCGGTTACATACCTTGGGTTGGTGGCAGTGTTATTTCAACTTGGCTGCCAATTCGTCGAATTTTTGTTTGATGTCGGCCTTGAAGGCTTCCACTTTCTCTTTGCGTTCGGCTTTGCGCTGTTTTTTCCAAGCTTCGTGTGCCTGACGTGCCACTTCTTCCTGCGCTTCTATTGCTGCCAATACGTCCTGTTGGGCAACGGCTGCATCTTGCCGGAGAATAACGGTTTTGAAACGGTGGAAGAAAGCATCCAATACAGCCTCGTCGGATTCTTGCGCCAAAATAATGATTGCAGTACTGCCGTTATCCAGTTTTTTGGCTGTATTTTCCAGCAACGCCCCCTCTCCCAATGTTTGGGCAGTGCCTACATCACTGCCGATGAGTGCGCCAGTAGCTCCACCCAACAGAACACCGATAGGACCGCCGAGGATGCCGACCAGCGAACCAATGAGGCCGCCCGTCCATGTGCCTTCGACCGTATTGGCGGTAAAGTCGGTGCTTTCTGCTGGGATAATCAGACCATTTTCCTTTTTAACCAAAACGGCTTGTGCCACCAAAGCATCTGTTGTCTGCGAGTAAGCTTTCAATTCAGAAAAGGCTTGATAAGCTTCGCTGGAGATGTCGAATAAGGCAACGATGATGTTTTGTTTCATAAGTCCACTCCCGTAGATTGAAAGATTTAAGAACATACTAGTTGTATGCAGTGTCATGTAAATTACAAGGGGGGGGGGGAGCAATGCGGCAAACAGAACTTTACCTATATAAAGCCTGTAGAACCGGCAAACGGATAACGAACAATACCCAGCCTTACCTGTAGGAAATCGTCGCGTTGTTTACACCACAGGTTGAGAGAAATAAGCCTACAAGACCTCAAGCGTCGTCTGAAATCCGTTTCCACTCCAACGCTAAATCGTACAAGGTTTTTTTGCTTTCGCCGGTAATCTTGGCGGCAAGCTCGGCGGCTTGTTTGGTCGGCAACTCGGCCGCAAGGATTTTCATGGTATTTTGCGCCGCTTCGGGCAAATCGCTGTGCTTCTCTTTCACCGCAGGGTGCAACACCAGCACCATCTCGCCGCGCGTTTGGTTGCTGTCATTTTTAAGGGCGGCTTGAATTTCGGCAACCGTGCCGCAGAGGAAGGTTTCAAACGTTTTGGTAATTTCGCGCGCCAATGTCAAACGGCGTTCGGGGAACTGCGCGGCCATATCCGCAAGGCTTGCTTCGATACGGTGCGGCGTTTCAAACATCACAATCGGAAAATCGGCTTCCACCCATTTGGTCAACAGTTTTTGGCGTTCGCCGGCCTTAGGCGGCAGGAAACCGTTGAAGTAAAAATCGGATTCCGTCACACCGGCCACGCTCAACGCCCCCATGACCGCGCTTGCGCCGACCACAGGCACCACTTTAAATCCGGCTTCGCGCACGCGGGCGGCAAGTTTCGCACCCGGATCGCACACCGCTGGCGTACCCGCATCCGAAACTTGGGCGACGCTCAGGCCGTCTGAAAGATGGCCGATGATTTTGTCGGCCATTTGCTGCTCGTTGTGTTCGCGAACGCTCACGAGTTTGCCCTGAATGCCGTATGCGCTCAAAAGCTGGGCGGTAACACGGGTGTCCTCGGCGCAGATAATGTCGGCCTTTTGCAGCACGGCCAGTGCGCGCAACGTTATGTCGGCTAAATTGCCGATGGGTGTGGCGACAACGTATAATGTCTGTTTTTCGATGCTGTCGACGGCTTTTTGCAGGTGTTTTGTGTACATAGATTCAAGGCCGTCTGAAACGGCGTCTCTTTAAAAACAATGATTATATAACGGGTAAACTTTTCATGCGCTTAAACCACAAACAGGGGGCGGCGGCCGAAGATGCGGCGCTGGCATTCCTGCTGGACAAAGGCTGCTCGCTGTTGGCGCGGAACTGGCATTGTGCCTACGGCGAAATCGATTTAATCGTCAAAAACGGCGGTACGATTGTGTTTGTTGAAGTAAAATACCGCAAAAACCGAGGTTTCGGTGGTGCCGCATACAGCATCTCGCCGTCCAAATTATTGAAATTGCAACGAAGTGTAGAGTATTATCTGCAAAAGCACGGGTTAAACCATGCGCCCTGCCGCCTAGACGCGGTACTGATCGAGGGCGACGGCCCGCCCGAATGGATTCAAAATATTACAGGTTAACCTCATGACAACATTACAAGAACGCGTTTCCGCACATTTTGCCGAGAGCATCCGCGCCAAGCAGGAAGCTGAAAAAGTACTGGTCGAGCCGACCGCACAGGCCGCCGAGCTGATGCTGCAATGCCTGATGAACGACGGCAAAATCCTGGCCTGCGGCAACGGCGGTTCGGCTGCCGACGCGCAACACTTCGCCGCCGAAATGACCGGCCGTTTTGAAAAAGAGCGTATGGAATTGGCCGCTGTCGCACTAACAACGGACACTTCCGCACTGACCGCCATCGGCAACGACTACGGTTTCGACCACGTATTCAGCAAACAAGTGCGCGCGCTCGGACGTGCCGGCGACGTATTGGTCGGCATCTCCACCTCTGGCAATTCCGCCAACGTCATCGAAGCCATCAAAGCGGCACACGAACGCGACATGCACGTCATCGCCATGACCGGCCGCGACGGCGGAAAAATCGCCGCCATGCTCAAAGATACCGACGTTTTGCTCAACGTCCCTTATCCGCGCACTGCCCGCATTCAGGAAAACCATATTTTGCTGATTCACGCCATGTGCGACTGCATCGACTCCGTCCTGCTTGAAGGCATGTAACCCTTTCTTTTCAGACGGCCCCCTTAAAGGCCGTCTGAACGCCCACCCGTCCATACCCAAGGAAAAGGATATGAAGAATATCAAACGCTACGCCCTCCCCGTTCTGACTGCGACCCTCTTGAGCCTGAGTCTGAGCGGCTGCGTCGGCGCACTGATCGGCGGTGCAGCCGTCGGCACCAAATCCGCCGTCGACCGCCGCACCACCGGCGCGCAAACCGACGACAACGTTATGGCCTTGCGCGTCGAAACCACCGCACGCTCCTACCTGCGCCAAAACAACCAAGTCCAAGGCTACAAGCCCAAACTGAACGTTGTCGGCTACAACCGCCACCTGCTCCTGCTCGGCCAAGTGGCTACCGAAGGCGAAAAACAATTTGTTGAACGCATCGCCCGTTCCGAACAAGCCGCAGAAGGCGTGTACAACTACATCACCGTTGCCTCACAAGCGCGTTCACTCGGCGACGTGACCAACGATACCTGGGGTACATCCAAAGTCCGCGCCACCCTGTTGGGCCTCAGCCCGGCCACCCAAGCACGCGTCAAAATCGTGACTTACGGCAACGTGACCTATGTGATGGGCATCCTCACGCCTGACGAACAAGCCCGCGTGACCCAAAAAGTCAGCACGACCGTCGGCGTACAAAAAGTCGTGACCCTCTATCAAAACTACGTTGCCAACTGATTCACAGGCAACCCGGGGCCGTCTGAACATTCAGACGGCCATTCCTCCAACGATTACCTGCCACATCATGTCCAAGAATAATAAAACCCCTTTCCAACTTAAGCCCAAACACTTAATCCACGCTTTATTCCTTGTCAGCTTTATCGCCGTCGCAGCCCTTGTTGCCGGCGTATTCAGCACCCTAAACTCCAGTAAAACCGACGTACCCGAAAAAAGCCCTGCCGAACAAACCGACACACGCATTGAAGTTTGGCGCCCCAACGGCGCAGTCGAACCTGAAACCGTTCAGCCTGCCAAAGACGGCGACGCAAAAACCGCCTCTGGCTATCCTGTCGTCCCACAAGACGAAAAAAGCGACAACGCCGAAGAAGGTGCAAAAAACGACCGCTCCACTGTACACCGCAGCAAACGCACTGAAAACAAACGCGCTGAAGCCGACAAATCAGAAAACACACAATCCGACAACAACAGCTCTGCCGCTCAAAACAAACCTAAAGCAGACAGCCAGCCGGTAGAAAACAAAGCCGCAGACAGCAAACCGGCCGCACAAGCAGCAGAAAACAAACCGGAAAAAGCCAAAGCCCCCGAGTCCAAACCGACTCCGAAAGCCGAACCTGAGGCCAAACCACAAGCCAAACCGCGCAACAAAGACAATCTCGACAACCTGTTTTAAACAGACGGCACACCCGTCCCGTTCAGACGGCCTCCATGCCGTCTGAAACAAGAAGGAAACCTCATGGACAAAGTCATCATCAAAAACCCCGAAGAAATCGAAAAAATGCGCGAACTCGGCCGCTTGGTCGCCGAAGCCCTCGATTACATCGGCCAATTCGTCAAACCCGGCGTAACCACCAACGAAATCGACAAACTCGTTTACGACTACCACGTCAACGTTCAAGGCGGTTATCCGGCCCCACTCAACTACGGCAACCCGCCCTACCCGAAATCCTGCTGCACCTCCGTCAACCACGTCATCTGCCACGGCATTCCCGACGACAAGCCGCTGAAAGAAGGCGACATCGTCAACATCGACCTGACCATTAAAAAAGACGGCTTCCACGGCGACTCCAGCCGTATGTTTACCGTCGGCAAAGTCTCACCGATTGCCCAACGCCTGATCGACGTGACCCACGCCTCCATGATGGCGGGTATCGAAGCGGTCAAACCCGGCGCCACCCTCGGCGATGTCGGCTATGCCTGCCAGCAGGTTGCCGAAAATGCCGGCTACTCCGTAGTACAAGAATTCTGCGGACACGGCATCGGCCGCGGTTTCCACGAAGCGCCGCAAGTGGTCCACTACGGCCGCAAAGGTGAGGGCCTCGTCCTCAAACCGGGCATGATTTTCACCATCGAGCCGATGATCAACCAAGGCAAACGCCATCTGCGCATCCTGAACGACGGTTGGACAGTGGTCACCAAAGACCGCTCCCTCTCCGCCCAATGGGAACACGAAGTTTTGGTTACCGAAACCGGCTACGAAATCCTCACCGTCAGCCCTGCCAGCGGTAAGCCTTAACCTTGAAAAAACCTTCAGGCCGTCTGAAAACATAGATTCAGACGGCCTAAAATTTATTCGCATTCTCAATCCAGAAAACCGAATAAAAACTCGAAATTAAGTTTTTACCCATATTGAATTGTTTAATTATGTAAAAATTTGCTTATGCCATATCTAAGATAAACGCATAATTTAATGATTTATATAACAAAATTTTACTGAAATAATGAATTAAGAAATATTTACACAAATTATGGCAGACAGCAGAAAACTTCTTTCGAATATACTGTCTAATTATCTAGATCAGCCATTTGCAATACGCCCACATATCACCCCAAAAAACAATAGGGAAAAGGATGCCGGCATTCTTGCAGACCTTTTTTATGCCTAATGGCATACACTAAATACCACAATAAGGAAGATTCATGAAATCGTTCGAAAAAATTGAAAATATCCGCGATATCCGTAAAAAACTCGGCCTGAACCAAATGGACTTCTGGAGTCGCATTGGTGTGACTCAATCCGGTGGTTCCCGTTACGAGTCCGGCCGCAATATGCCTAAACCTGTACGCGAATTGCTGCGTTTGGTACACATTGAGCGCGTAGATTTGGCTAAAGTAAACCGTGATGACTTGGCCGTTGCGTCCTTACTGAAAAACCGCGACCCTGAGTTGTACGCTTCTCTGAAAAAAGAAGCCAAAGCCGACAAGGGCAAATAATCAAGCTATTCAAAAGGCCGTCTGAAACTCTTTTCAGACGGCCTTTTTACTTTCTACACCCTGAGTGCATGTCGCATACATGCCCTTTTTCATTTACAGCTGATACTGTTTGAAATAGTTCAACACGGTTTGCGGTAGCCATTGCAGATTCAGACGGCCTTGATCGCGGCTGACGAAGCCGACATGACCGCCGTATGCCGGTTGCAGCAGCGTAACGGCTGAGGACACGTCCCGCCCGGTCGGCAAGGCTTCTGGCGGCAGGAAGGGGTCGTTGACGGCATTGAGCAGCAGCAACGGCGTATCTACGCCTTTCAGAAACGGTTTGCAGGAATTGCGGCGGTAGTAATCATGACGGTCGGCAAAACCGTGTAACGGCGCGGTAAAGCGGTCGTCAAAATCGCCAAGCGTTTTGCAGTTTTGCTGGCTTAAGGCCGTCTGAAACCGGGGAATCGCCTGGGCTTTCGGCAACAGCGAATTTAAAAAATAGCGCGTGTAAATCAAGCGCGTCATGCCCTGATCAAAACGTGTACCGGCCGCCACGGCATCAACCGGCGCGGAAACGACGGCAGATGCGCGCGGAACGGCATTACTGCCCTGCTCGCCCAAATATTTGGCCAGGGCATTCCCCCCCAAAGAAACGCCGACAGCGTAGATGGTTGAATAGCGTTGTGCCAGCGTGTTGAGCATAAAGGCGATTTCGGGCGTATCGCCGAGATGGTAGAACACAGGTGCGGTGTTTGCTATGCTGCCGCAACTGCGGAAATGGGCAACCACGCCGTTCCAACCGCGCTGCTGCACGGCTTTCATCAATTCGACCGCGTAATGGCTCTCGCTGCTGCCTTCCAGTCCGTGGAACAAAACCACCAGCGGCGCATCGGGGTCGGCGCTGTCGACAAAATCGTAGGCAACTTGGGTTTTGCCGGTACTGTCGGGCAGAAGCTCGCGGCGGTAGTCGGGCGCCTTGCCTTGCAGCAGCTTGGCAAACAGGGTGTCGGCATGGCCATTTCTGAGCCAATAAGGCGTGTTGGGTGAACGTGTATTCATAATTCGTTTCTTCTATTTTTCAGACGGCCTGAAGATGAGCATATACACCAGAAAGGCAGTCAGCGTACCGTTTGTCCAGCCTGCCCAAACGTCGGTGGGATAATGCACGCCCAAATAAATGCGTGAAAACCCGGTCAGCAGGGCAAAGGAAATACCGCCTATCCAAGCGGCGCGGCGGTAGCGCGTGCGGCGGAAAAGCAATATCAACATGACGGCAATAGCGGCGGAAAACGTACTGTGGCCGCTGGGGAAGGAAAAATTGCTCTCTTCAATCAGGCGCGGCCAAAGCAGCGGACGTTCGCGGGCAAACCATACCTTCACAATCAGCATATTCAAAGTCGGCACCAATGCCGCCAACACGCAAAACAGTGCCTCGCGCTTCTTATCGGCAAAATACAGGGCTGCGGCGACTGCGCCGATCAGCGGCACGGCAATCGCGGTTTTGCCCAGATAGTGCAACACGGTGGCAATCGGATCAAACCATGTGCCCGCGTGGGCATGGACAGCGTGCATCAGCGGCGGTTCAAAAGCGAAGCCGCCATATTGTGCCAGCCAAATGCCGATGATGAGGGTCGGCGGCAAAAACAGCAAAGAGGCAAAAGTCAGTGCGCGTCTGGATTGGGCTGGGGATAAGTGCATTATTCCACCGTTTCTTTCAAAGTCGCGCCAATCGCCTGCAAACCCTGCAACGCATCTTCCCACGCAACATCCAGCAAGCGGCAGGCCTCGCCTTCCGCTTTGATGCCGAACTCGATATGCGGCGGAGTATAACGGCCGTCTGAATCGGTACGGCCCACTGTGGGCAGGCTGTACGAACGGATACCTGCGTAGGTACGCTCAAGATGTTCCATAATCGGCGTAATGCGCGATTCGGGTTGGTCGAACACATACACGCTGCGGCTGCCGCGTTCGGTTTGGTTGAAGCGGTCGGCATAATAAGTTTCCAATACCCATTCGGCCATCGGGTGCACCATCACGGGGAAACCGGGGAAGAAATAATGCTCGCGGATGGAAAATCCGGCGATGTTGTTAAACGGATTGGGCACCAATTCCGCGCCTTCGGGAAAATCCGCCATCTTCAGGCGTTGGGCGTGTTCCGGCGAATCCAACGGCTCGCTGCGTTTCTGGGTCACGCCTTCGATAAACTTGGCGGCTTCAGGATGGCGGACGACAGGCAAATCCAAAGCAGCCGCTGCGGCTTGGCGCGTGTGGTCGTCAGGCGTAGAACCAATACCGCCGGTCACGAAAGTCGGCAGGCCGTCTGAAAAACTGCGGCGCAGTTGTTTGACCAGCAAATCGGGTTCGTCAGGCAGATATTGCACCTGATTGAGCTTCAGCCCGTGCGATTCCAATAAAGATTTAAAAAAGGCGAAATGCTTGTCTTGACGGCTGCCGTGCAGGATTTCATCGCCGATGATGATGAGGTTGAACAAATGCTGTCGGTCTTTCATAATCTTTCCTTCTGCCTAAAGGCTATTCATGATTCCCCATGATTACTGTTCCAATATTGCTTATTAGGTGCAACGAATAGGAGAGGCTCATGTTTGTAATCGGCATTTTTGCGTTTTTCATGTTCATTATCAGCCTTTTTGTGTGTACGTTTGTGCTGATTGTTCAGTATTTGATTATTCGCCGTAAAATTCATCAAGACAAACGGGCAGTCAATTTTCGCGCCAAATATGCTACGCTTTCCACATTTTTTATACAATGGGTTGTTCTGAACGCATTCAGCCTCTTGCCTGCAAACCGTATGATTTTTTCACTGGCAGTCTTTACGGATATTTTACTTGGTTTTTTGTGGTTGTTTTTTGTTGCAACCAATGCAGATGAAATGTGGCGTTTGACCGGGCAAAAAGGCTACTTGTTGTGGCCTTTGGCAGCTGCTTCGGTTTGGGCAGTATGCTTCATTGCATTCAGCGTCAGATAGCACCATCAATAATTGCGGACAAATGCCGTCTGAAAACCTGAATGCTTTTTCAGACGGCATCAAAGTAGATTATCTTATCCATTTATAAGATAATGGTTTCAACTTTTCAAGTCTGGAGGAATCCCAATGAGCCAAAACCATACCATTTTACAAAATCTCCCCGTCGGTCAAAAAGTCGGCATCGCCTTCTCCGGCGGTCTTGATACCTCTGCCGCGCTGTTGTGGATGAAACTCAAAGGTGCGCTGCCTTATGCCTACACTGCCAACCTCGGTCAGCCCGACGAAGACGACTACAACGCCATTCCCAAAAAAGCGATGGAATACGGTGCGGAAAATGCCCGCCTAATCGACTGCCGCGCGCAGTTGGCACACGAAGGCATCGCCGCCATCCAATGCGGCGCGTTCCACGTTTCCACCGGCGGCATCGCCTACTTCAACACCACGCCTTTGGGCCGCGCCGTTACCGGCACCATGCTCGTTTCCGCCATGAAAGAAGACGATGTTAACATTTGGGGCGACGGCAGCACCTACAAAGGCAACGACATCGAGCGTTTCTACCGCTACGGCCTGTTGACCAATCCGGCGTTAAAAATCTACAAACCTTGGCTCGACCAACAATTTATCGACGAACTCGGCGGCCGTCACGAAATGAGCGAATTTCTGATTGCCAACGGCTTCAACTACAAAATGTCGGTTGAAAAAGCCTACTCTACCGACTCCAACATGCTGGGTGCCACCCACGAAGCCAAAGACTTGGAATTCCTCAACAGCGGCATCAAAATCGTTAAGCCCATCATGGGCGTTGCCTTCTGGGACGAAAACGTCGAAGTCAAACCCGAAGAAGTCAGCGTGCGCTTTGAAGAAGGCGTGCCGGTTGCATTAAACGGCAAAGAATACGCCGATCCTGTCGAACTCTTCCTCGAAGCCAACCGCATCGGCGGCCGTCACGGCTTGGGCATGAGCGACCAAATCGAAAACCGCATCATCGAAGCCAAATCGCGCGGCATCTACGAAGCCCCGGGCATGGCATTGTTCCACATCGCCTACGAGCGTTTGGTTACCGGCATCCACAACGAAGACACCATCGAACAATACCGCATCAACGGCCTGCGCCTCGGCCGCCTGCTCTACCAAGGCCGTTGGTTTGACAGCCAAGCCCTCATGTTGCGCGAAACCGCCCAACGCTGGGTTGCCAAAGCCATCACCGGCGAAGTTACCCTCGAACTGCGCCGCGGCAACGACTATTCGATTCTGAACACCGAATCGCCTAACCTGACCTACCAACCGGAACGCCTGAGCATGGAAAAAGTCGAAGACGCAGCGTTCACACCGCTCGACCGTATCGGCCAACTGACCATGCGCAACCTCGACATCACCGACACCCGCGCCAAACTGGGTATTTACTCGCAAAGCGGTTTGTTGGCATTGGGCGAAGGCTCCGTATTACCTCAGTTGAATAATAAGGAGTAAAATGAAAGAATATAAAGCCGTCATTTATCAAGAGAACCTGCTTTCCAGTTTGGTTTTTGGCAGCGCCAAAATCAATCCGGTCAAATTCAGCGATTTCCTCAACAGCCACGCTTCGCAAGGCTGGAAGGTCGTTACCATGGAAAAAGATCAGCGCCGCATGCTGCTGTTTTTCGTGCGTGAAGCCTACGTCGTCATTTTGGAAAAAGAACGTGTTTAAACTCGGCGTCTATGCCTGTCTCGGATTGTTCGGAAGATTGGAGCCATGACAATCAACGATTTTTGGAACATCATTGATCAAGCACGTCCTGAATCTCGCAATATTGGAGAATTCAACCAAAACTTGAATCGGTTATTGGAATCTTTACCAGATGAGGATTTATTATATTTTGATTATTTCTTTAAGATGTACGAATGCACAATTATTGCCAGTCCCAATAGATTAATTTGGTCTGCGCTATCTTTGGTGTACGGTGGTAAGCATAAATACAATACTTATGGCTTCGCAGCTTGGCTGATTTTGCAAGGTAAAAGCCACTATCTTGCTGTTTTACACGATGCCGATCGGCTGGCTGATACTGAAGCTACTCAAAACTATTGCAGTGGTAACTTGAAGGGGCATGAGCATGAGTTTCCTGAACAACGTTACTTGGCAGGCAGAATATACAGCAAGAGAAACCGTATCGGTATTCGCGCATTCGAAAAAACTACCAAAGAATTCGCCCCAAAAGCCAACACAGAGTGGCAAAAAATCGAACAGCAAGAATTAAACTCTCCCACCTTTCAGTCCAATAGAAATTGGACACTGGAAGATCTTGCCGTGATACTACCCAATACCTATCAAAAATATATATGTGTATGAATGTACAATTAAATACATATCCGAAAAGAAAATGAAGGACGACGAATTTATCAACTGATACCGCTTTAAAAACACCCTATTTTGAAAACTTAACGCAACATCCTTGTTTAATAGACGAGGCCGTCTGAAATTTAAGTTTCAGACGGCCTTATTACCCTTCCCAAATTTATCAAATACCATGAAATTCTTTTCTCACTTTTATCTTGAAAATCATATGTATTTCAACGACTACTTGAAATACATCCTGATTTTCGCCGCCCTCGTCATCCTCCTGCTCGCCGTATCGCAATACCTGCGCCACCGCATGGACACCAAATACCGCGACCTGAGCATAATTGCGCTGCTGCTGCTCATCCTCATCTGCGGCACGCAATATCTTTCGTACAGCGAGCGTCAAAACTTTGCCGCCGATACTTCGCACATGGTTGGCTTTCTCAATGCCTTGATTGAAAACCAAAAAGTCGAAAAACAAGACATTATCGTCAACAGCACGCGCCTGTCCAACGGTATGATTATCGGCATCAAAAACCAATACTACGAAGTCCATTTCAATCAAGACTTCTCCGCCTACACGCTGACGCCCATCAATTTGGTCAACAACAATATCGAACTCATCGATAAAGAATAACAGGATACACACATGGAAGCATACTCCCTGCTCGCCCTCAAACTACTGATGGGTATTTTAGGTTTGATTTTGCAAATCAACCTCTTAGGTAAAGGCAACCTCGCGCCGACCTCCGCCATGGACCAAGTGCAAAACTATGTACTCGGCGGCATCATCGGTGGCGTGATTTACAGCGACAGCGTCGGCCTGTTGCAATTTTTCCTCGTGCTGATTTTGTGGACGCTGTTGGTCTTGAGTCTGAAATTCATCAAAAACCACAACCGCTGGGTCAAATCCATCATTGACGGCAAATCCGTCTGGGTTATCGTCAACGGCAAAATCCAAACCGATGAATGCATGAAAAACGGCATCAGCGCACACGACCTCATGTTCAAACTCCGCGCCGCCGGCATCTACGAAATCTCTTCCATCAAACGCGCCGTCATGGAGCAAAACGGCCAGCTCACCGTCATTCAGTACGGCGATGAAAGCCTGCGCTATCCACTGATTACAGACGGCCAAGTCGACCCCGACATCCTCGAAATCATTAAGCGTGATGAAGAATGGTTGCAACAGGAACTCGACCGCCTCCACCTTGAAGCCTCGCAAGTCTATATCGGCGAATACATAGACGGAAAATTGGTGGCACACCCTTATCCTTCTTGATTTGAAAATAGCAGGCCGTCTGAAACCTTGATTTCAGACGGCCTTTTTGTATTCAGCCCAAATACTGATTTTTTAATCGCGATATTCAAACCTTGCACCCAAAAATTGAGCCAGTGCGGAGACGTGGGAATGTCGAGGGTCTTTGATGGCGGTCAGCAACAAGATATTGCCGTGTTGTTTTTCCAAATCCAGCAGCCGCTTGATGGCGGCTTGCTCCGTATCGCCATGCAGCTCTTCATGATAACGGCTGACAAAACCGTCGAAATTTTGAGCCGGATTTTCGTGATACCAGCGGCGCAGGTTTGCACTGGGCGTAATGTCTTTCAGCCAGAGCGCAGTGGCAAAAACCTCTTTGCGGACGCCGCGCGGATAGAGGCGGTCGATAAAGACGGCGGTTTGTTTAGAATCGGGTTGATAGGCGTAAATGCGCTGTACGGTAAACATTTTTTCTCGTCTCCAATGGATTCAGGCCGTCTGAAAATTCAGACGGCCTGATGTTTTTTAGGGTTTAAAACAGTTTTTTGACTTCGGCTTCGATGTCGTCGGCACGCATAAAGGTTTCGCCGATCAGGAAAGTATGCACGCCGTGGCCGCGCATGAAATCGACGTCTTCTTTGTTGCGGATGCCGCTTTCGGTTACAACGGTTTTGCCGTTCAATTCAGGCAAGAGGTCGAGGGTTTGTTGCAGGGTCACTTCAAACGTACGCAGGTTGCGGTTGTTGACGCCCCACAACGGCGTGGTCATGTTGCGGCATTTTTCCAGCTCGGACGCATCGTGCAACTCCAACAAGACAGTCATGCCCAATTCGTGGGCAACGGCTTCAAAACGCTCAAGCTGCTCGGCTTCCAATGCGGCGGCAATCAGAAGAATCGCATCCGCACCCCACGCGCGCGCCTGATAAATTTGGTATTCGTCGATGATAAAGTCTTTACGCAAGACCGGCAGCGCCACGGCCGCACGCGCCTGTTTCAAATACTCGGGCGAGCCTTGGAAATAAGGTTCGTCCGTCAATACGGACAAGCAGGCCGCACCCGCTTTTTCATAGGCAACAGCAATTTCGGCAGGATGAAAATCAGGACGGATCAGGCCTTTGCTCGGGCTGGCTTTTTTGACTTCGGCAATAATGGCAGGCAGATTCTGCGCGTGTTTTTCACGGATCGAGCCGATAAAGCTGCGAACCGGCGCAGCAGCCTGCGCTTGGGTTTTGATGTCTTCCAAGGAAACGGCGGCTTTTTGGGCGGCCACTTCTTCTGCTTTGGTGGCAAGGATTTTGTTGAGAATATCGGTCATGGCGTTTTTCTATTGGGGCTGATTTTCGGATTTGAATCGTGCAACATGCTGACGAAGATTAGATTTCAGACGGCCTGAATGCCGCTATTTTAATGGTTTGAAAAAAGGCGGGCAAGAATGCCCGCCTTTGTGTCTGCTTCAATTTAGTGATGAATGCCCAAAACGGACGCGTTGTGGCTGATGATTTCGTCCGCCAAAGTCGGATTGTCGTTCAGCTTGATACCGTAGCCGGGCACCAATTCTTTCAGACGGCCTGACCATGCCTCGATATGGCCTGGGAAGCATTGGTTGATCAGCTTAATCATCAAAGGCACGGCGGTTGATGCGCCTGGAGACGCGCCCAGCAATGCGGCCAGCGAGCCGTCGGCATGGGCGACGATTTCGGTACCGAATTGGAGAACGCCGCCTTTTTTCGGGTCTTTTTTGATGATTTGTACGCGTTGACCGGCAGTAATCAGTTCCCAGTCGTCAGGGTTTGCTTCAGGATAGTATTCGAGCAGGGAGGAGAAGCGTTCTTCTTTGGTTTTGCGCAATTCGCCCAGCAGGTATTTGGTCAGCGGCATATTAGCCCAACCGGCGCGGAGCATAGGATAGAGGTTGTCCATTTGGATGGACATCGGCAGATCCATGAGCGAGCCTTGTTTGAGGAAGTTGGGGCGGAAGCCTGCATACGGGCCGAACATCAAATGGCGTTGGCCGTCCACATTGCGGGTATCCAAATGCGGAACGGACATAGGGGGCGCGCCGACGGAGGCTTGGCCGTACACTTTGGCGTTGTGTTGCGCGGCCGTTTCGGGATTGCTGTTGCGGAAGAAGAGGCCGGAAACCGGAAAGCCGCCGTAGCCTTTGCCTTCGGGGATACCGGATTTTTGCAGCAGGGTCAGTGCGCCGCCGCCTGCGCCGAGGAAGACGAAACGGGTGCGGAGTGTCAATGGGTCGTCATCGTCTTTGGTGCTGCTGGTTTTCAGCACCCATGCGCCGTCCGATTCGCGGTTGAGGTCGTCGACATGACGGTTGAATTTGATTTTTACGCCTTTGTCGCTCAAGTATTTGACCATCTGGCGGGTCAGGCTGCCGAAATCGACGTCTGTGCCTTCGGCGGAGTAGTTGGCGGCGATGGATTGGTTTTCATCACGGCCGTTGACAACCAGTGGCGCCCATTCGGCAATTTTGGCACGGTCGGTAGAAAACTCCATTTTTTCAAAGAGTTTTTGGTTTTTGAACACGTCGAAACGTTTTTGCAGATAACTGCAATGGTCGGCGTTCATCACCAGCGACATATGGGGAACGGAATTGATGAAAGTGCGGTCGGTCAGTTTGCCTTCTTCGACCAAAGTCGCCCAAAATTGGCGGCTGATATGGAATTGTTCGGCAATATTGAGGGCACGGGTCGGATCGATCGTGCCATCGGCAGTCAGGGGCGCATAGTTCAATTCACACAGCGCAGAGTGTCCCGTACCGGCATTGTTCCATGCATTTGATGATTCCAACGCTACATCTTCCAAGCGTTCGATCAGGGTGATTTCCCAAGATGGTTCGAGTTCTTTGAGCAATACGCCCAAAGTGGCGCTCATAATGCCGCCGCCTACTAATACGACATCGGTTGCTTCAGCCATGGTTTTACTCCTACTAAAGTCAGGCATGGTTTGCCTTGTGGTTATCTATCATTATAAACAACTGATTTCATAGGAATTATTTTGTATTTTTGTTGTGTGTGAAACTTTTGTTGCCTGCTGAGTTTCCGAGCGTAAATGGCGGAAGGCAGTTTCGGTTTGGGTTCCAGATTTCAGGTCTTTATAATATGTTATTGAGAATTTAGTAGATTTTACGGAGAAATGCAAAGATTTTCTGTTCGGTTCATATAAAAATAAGAGATTAGGCCATCTGAAAACGTTTTTTTAACCTTTATCCGCCAATGTTTTCCAAGAAAAAAGAATTTTTCATTTCTTTTTTAATTGACCGTTTTTGTCAGCAATTTCAGCGCTAACAAACGTGAATCAACCGCCAATCTGCTATCATTTCGACTTATCCCACAACAAGGCAAACCGCCATGTATCTGACACAAGAAAAGCCCTACCGCCCCCTATTGGTCGCACTGATGTTCCTCACCCTGCCGCTGGCGATGATATTGCACAATATCGTGCAAATCGCCTTTTCAGACGGCCAAGGGCTGCTGATAACGGTCAAAGATGGCGCGTGGGCATGGCAAAGCGGTTGGCAGGATTCCGTCGCATGGTTTGTCTGCGGCATGTTTGCCTTCCTCAACCTGCCGATTGCCGGCGGACTGACCAAGCTGGCGTATAAAAAAATGATGCGCCGGCATTCACGTTACGCCATTTTCCTTGCCGGTGTCGCAGCGTGTGCCTCGGCGGCGGCAGGTTTGATTTTTGAAGCCATCTTAGGCAATGCCGCATTGGCAGGTATGCGCGGACAAGGCGTGTTTTACTACACCCTCTCCGTATGGATCATCGCCATGCTGACCCTGCCCAAACAGCTCACGCGCGCGCCAGAGCAGCCCATCGTCTTTCACAAAATGAAACGTTGATTCAACAGGCACAAACATTTTCAGACGGCATGCTTTCCATTACCATTACATCCAACGCGTTTTAACCAATAAGGAATAACAAATGAATCAGGCGCAACAGCTCCGCGACGGCATACAGGCACTGGGTTTGGACATCGACGAAGCCAAACAGGCCAAACTGCTAGACTATGCCGCCCTGCTGCAAAAGTGGAACAAAACCTACAACCTGACCGCCCTGCGCGATCCCGCCCAAACCGTCAGCCATCATCTGCTCGACAGCCTGACCCTCCTGCCCTATATCGAACACGCGCAAAACATGCTCGACGTCGGTTCCGGCGGCGGACAGCCCGGCATACCCACCGCCATCTGCCGCCCCGACCTCGACATCACCCTCCTCGATGCCAACACCAAAAAAACCGCCTTTCTGCAACAAGCCGTCATCGAACTCGGCCTTAAAAACGTCCGCGTCATCAGCGGCCGCGTAGAAGCCGCCGCCGACTGCCGCGCCGACGTCATCACCAGCCGCGCCTTTGCCGAACTCGCCGACTTCGTCAACTGGACCGAGCACCTCCTCAAAGACGGCGGCTACTGGGCGGCCATGAAAGGCGTATATCCGCAAGAAGAAATCGACAAACTGACCGAAAGCGTCACCGTCGAAAAAGTCGAAGCATTGCACGTCCCCCAACTCAATGCCGAACGCCATATCGTCATCATCCGCAAAAAGGCCGTCTGAAAACAACCCAAGCATACCGAATAACGGTACAATCCAGCCATCCACACTTAACACGACAGCAAAGCACATGAGCGCACAAATCCTCGCCGTCGCCAACCAAAAAGGCGGAGTCGGCAAAACCACCACCACCGTCAACCTAGCCGCCTCCCTAGCCTCCAAAGGCCGCCGCGTCCTCGTCGTCGACCTCGACCCCCAAGGCAACGCCACCACAGGCAGCGGCATCAACAAAGCCACCATCGAAAACGGCGTTTACCAAGTCGTCCTCGGCGAAACCGACATCCCCAACGCCGTCGTCCGCAGCAAAGAAGGCGGCTACGACGTATTGGGCGCCAACCGCACGCTGGCCGGCGCAGAAGTCGAACTCGTCCAAGAAATCGCACGCGAAATCCGCCTCAAAAACGCCCTGCAGCTCGTTGCCGACGACTACGACTACGTCCTCATCGACTGCCCCCCGTCCCTGACCCTGCTCACCCTCAACGGCCTGGTCGCCGCCAACGGCGTCATTGTCCCCATGCTTTGCGAATACTACGCCCTCGAAGGCATTTCCGACTTAGTGGCCACCGTCCGCAAAATCCGCCAAGCCATCAACCCCGACCTCGACGTAACCGGCATCGTCCGCACCATGTATGACAGCCGCAGCCGCCTCGTCGTCGAAGTCAGCGAACAGCTCAAACAACACTTCGGCAACCTGCTCTTCGATACCGTCATCCCCCGCAACATCCGCCTCGCCGAAGCCCCCAGCCACGGCCTCCCCGCCCTCGCCTACGATGCCCACGCCAAAGGCACCCAAGCTTATCTCGACTTGGCCGATGAACTGATTGCGCGTTTAGAAAATAAATAGGGATATGAATATAAAAAGGCCGTCTGAAAGTTAAAGAATACTTTCAGACGGCCTTTGGTTTGATTGGAAAGAATATTTCTTAAAGACCGCGTGCGTGCGTACCGCACACACCCTACACATAAATTTCAAACTCTTTATGATTCATAGGTAGGGTGTGTGCCCAAAGGCACGCACGCGGTTGGATACAGGCTACGGCTTGCTAGACAGGCTACGCTGGCTACACATAAATTTCAAATTCTTTGTGATTCATAGGTAGGGTGTGTGCCCGAAGGCACGCACGCGGTTTGATGTAGGCTACAGCTTGCTTTGGTTTGGTTGGAAAGAATATTTTTTTATTTTAAAAGACCGTGTGCACACGTTTGGATGGAGGCTACAGCTTGCTACGCTGGCTAATTAATACCTTATGATATAGAATCCCAAGCTGCCAAGGAAGTACGTCTCTTTATGATTTCATAAGGAGCTAGTAAACAGGGGGAGTATAGTTACCATCTTTTGATACCTATACTCTCATTATCATTTTGTATGGTATGACTTATCTATACCTTAAATAAGTAGATAAATAAATTTTATTTTTAATACCGTACTTCTTTGGCATTTTAAAATATTTCATGAGAATTAAATGGAAACTTTAAAAAATAAAATTTGGTTTACATATACAGCAAGAATAGAAGCGTATAGACGCCTAAAAAATTACTCATTTTGGGCAAGTTTATTATTATGTCTTTATTCTCTAGCAACCGTAGTATGCTCTATCATTTCAATATCTCTACCTAAATTACTTGGCAAGCATACAGATACCTTATTGATCGTATTATCAGTAATTTCTTTCGTATTTTCATTACTTATCGTTAGCTACAAATTTGATGATCGAGCATTAGCAATGAAAGAAAACTACCTTGACTTACAAAGGTTATATGAAAATCTAAAAAGAGACGCTAGTGGGGATATAGATAAATATATAGACCAATATCTTAATATCCTAGAAAGAAATGAAAATCATAACATTATTGATGATATTACAAATAGAATGAATCAGAAGACTTCTAGAGAAGTAAGTAATAAAGAATTTCTATATTATTATATATATATATTTTCAAAATTTATTTTTATTACAGCCGTACTTACAATCCCCCTATTATTAATTTACTTATCGATATTGTCGTTATATAAATAAATTATGACTTACCCATCAAATAATTTTAAAAAGATTTTTACAAAAAAACAACTTAACGAGCTATTCAATAAAGAATTTTCAACATCAACGACAACGGGAAGAGACCGAATAAATGCAGAAACTTTTAAAAAAGAAATAGACATACATATCCAGAATATTATTAAAAAAGTAAATAACTCTACCTATAAATTTTCTATTTATAAGGAAAAGTTAATACTAAAAGGAGCAAATAAAAAACCTCGTATTATTTCCATCCCATCATTACGAGATAGAATGGTTCTTAAAAGTTTATTTACTATTTCTATATGAATCTTTTGATATACAACAACCCCTTCCTCAACAAATTATTAAACGATTAATAAATTCTATAAATAATAACACTTATCATGACTTTATTAAATTAGATTTGAATAATTTTTATGGTAGCATAAAACATGATCTATTAATGGCTTCACTATCCCATAAAATAAGATCAAAAAAAATTCTGTATTTATTGAATCAAGCATTGATTACAGAAACATTACCATTAGATATTAAAAGTACGAAAAAAAAAATCATAGAAAAATTGGCATCCCTCAAGGATTATCAATATCCAATCTATTGGCAGAAATATTCTTAATAGATTTTGACAAATGGGTTGAACAACAATTTCCAGATTCAGCATATTTTCGATATGTTGATGATATTCTATTACTTTGTCCCATAGGTAAAGCAATAGAATATAGCGATGAAATAATTAATAAACTATCCGGTAAAACGTACCAGTTGTCTGTACATCCACTAGAAGGAAATTCTACTAAATCAAATTTAGGAGAACTTAATGATGGTTTCGAATTTCTTGGCTATAGATATATAAACTCAAAATTTAGTGTTAGAAAAGCAAGTATCAATAAATTAGAAAATAGTATCGCAAAATTATGTACTGCTTTGAAATATAAAAAAAGAGCATTAGAGGAGGCATATCGTGAAGATGAGGCTGGATTTCATAATGCATATAATTTTGAACTACAGAAATTCAAATGGAAGTTAAATCTAAAAATTACGGGTTGTATTTATAACAATAAAAGATATGGATGGATTTTCTATTTTTCACAACTTACTGATACAAAAATACTATACCTTCTAGATGGTATAGTAAGAAATATCCTTATAAGATTTGGTTTAGATACCTTGCAAATTGCACCTAAAAGCTTTTTAAAAGCTCATGAAATTATTCAAAGATCAACTAGACCAAACAAATACATCCCAAACTTTGATTTAGTAAAAGAAGATGTAGCTAAAATTAGAAAGGAACTTTTAAATCTATTTGATGAAGAATTTTTAATTAACAAAACGGATAACGAAGTTATTTATTTATTTAAAAAAATCATAAATAAACATACTTCTGACATTGAATCAGATTTAGGAGCAATCTCTTAAAACCCAAAATAATCTAAGAAATTCTTTAGATATCTCAATTTTGGATACTTAAGAACAGTGCTATTTTTTATTCACCCCCTCCCACTCCTTCATCAACCTCTTCACCGAGACCGGATACGGTGTCTTCAATTCCTGTGCAAACAGCGACACTCTCAATTCTTCAATCATCCATCTAAACGCGGCGAGGTCGTCTGAAACGGTTAATCCTTGTTTTATCAAGCTATCTGTTTTTTCCTGCCACATATTTTCCAGCTCTTGAATATCGGCTTCGCGGGCTGCGTCGCGGGCGGGGTTGCTGCTGTATTTTTCGAGGCGCAGGGTCATGGCTTTGAGGTAGATGGGGAGGCGCGGCCATTGTGCCCATGGGGTATGGCTGGCGAAGCCGGGGGCGAGCAGGGTTTGCAGGCGTAGTCTTAGAAGGTGGGTCAATGGGTGTTTGCCGAGTTTGCCGTTCAGTTCGGCGTAGGCGGCGGCGGTTTCCTGCAGGTAGCGGCTGAGGGCTTCTTTGACGGCGGGCAGGCGGCTGCGGGCGCGTTTGATTTGTTCTTTGAAGGCTTTTTCGTTGCGCGGCAGCTCGTCTTCGCCGATAAAGGCGCGGTCGCAGACGGCTTGGGTGAGGTCGTCGCGCAGGGTGTCGGCGTTGATGTGTTTGAGCAGCATGGCGGCTTGGGTGAAGCCTTGGATGCCTTTGTTCAGGTCTTTAACTTGTTCTTTTAGTTGTAGTTTCATGAGTTCGATCACGCCTAATCGGTGGGCTTGTTCGGCGGCGGCAGATGTGTCGAACAGGCGCAGGGCGATGCGGCCGTCTTTTTCTTTTTGCAGACCGAGGTAGCCGGTGAGCTGTTGTTTGCCGCGGGCGAATTTGATGGATTCGGGCAGGGTGCCGATGTCCCATGCGGTGACGTTGTCGCGCTCGAATTCTTGGGTGTTGTCGCGGAAGGTGGTGGCGGCGGCTTGGCCGAGCTGTTGTTGCAATTCGTACAGTTTGCGGCCGCCGGCAAGCTCTTGTCCGCCGTCGTCGATAATGCGCAGATTCAGATAGCAGTGTTCGGGCAATTCTTGCGCCGCCCATGCGTCTTGGTCGATTTGCTCGAGAATCCGCATATCGCCGGCGCTTTTGGCGATAAAGTGTGCCAACTGGGGAATGATGGCCGCTTGGCGGTCGGGATTGCTTTCGAGAAATTTGGTGATGAAATCGGGTACGGGCACGCAAATGCGGCGGATTTGCTTCGGCAGTGCTTTAATCAGCAGCTGGATTTTTTCGCGCAACATACCGGGCACCAGCCATTCGAGCGACGGCGCGTGCAAGCGGTTGAGGACGGTCAGCGGCACGGTCATGGTCACGCCGTCGAGCGGATGGTGCGGCTCGAAGCGGTAGGAAAGTTTGAACTTGCCGTCTGCGGTTTGCCAGAATTTGGGGAATTGCTCTTCGGTAATGTGCGCGGCGGCGTGTTGCATCAAATCGTCGCGGCTGAGGAACAACAGGCGCGGATTGTCGCGTTCGGCGGTTTTGAGCCAGGCTTCAAAGGTGCGGATATCGGCAAGGGGCAAAGGTTTCAGACGGCCTTTTTGAGATGTAGGCTGCTTTTGGGGTTTGGGGTCGTCTGAAACATTTTGTCGGGTATGTGAACTCGGTTCACGCTCGCGATTGTCCGCATCTTTGGAATCTGAGTGCGCGGCTTGCGCCACACGCCCTGCGTTGCCCTGGTTTGCTTGTCCGTTTTGTCCGGCTACGTTATCCGACTGGGTTTGTCCGCCCTCTTCGCTTCCCCAAACGCCGCCTTTCGCGTCTTTCCACACCAGCTCCGGCAGGCGTTCGTGATAAAACGCAAACAGGGCTTCGTCGTCGACCAATACGTCTTGCTTGCGCGATTTGTGTTCGAGTTCGGTAATTTCTTTAATCAGCTTTTTATTGTGTGCAAAAAAGGCCGTCTGAAGATTGCTTTCCTGCGCCACCAATGCGCCGCGGATAAAGATTTCGCGCGCTTCTTCAGGCGCAACTTTGCCGTAAGACACGGGGCGGCGCGGTAATACGGTCAGGCCGTAAAGCGTAACGCGTTCACTGGCGACGACTTCGCCGCGTTTTTGCTCCCAGTGCGGCTCGAAATAGTGATAGCGGACGAGGTGTGGCGCTTCCTGCTCTATCCATTCGGGCTGGATAACGGCGACGTCGCGCGCGTAAAGGCGCGTGGTTTCAACCAATTCTGCCGCCATCACCCATTTGGGTTTGGCTTTGAACAGGGCTGATGCCGGGAAAAGGTGGAAGCGGCTGCCGCGCGCGCCGGTATAGTCGTTGCCGTCGGGTGATTTCATGCCGACGTTGGCGATAAGGCCGGTCAGCAGGGCACGGTGGATTTGTTCGTAGCCGGCTTCTTTAGCGGCACGGATTTGGGCGCGGTGTTGTTTCTTGTCCAGTTGTTTTTGTTTGAGTTTAGCCGCCAAATCTTGGTCGCCCTGGCTTTCAGACGGCCTTAATTGTTCTTGGGAAGGAGGTTGTCTAAACGCGGCTTCTTTGGTGGTCAAACCCATTTCAATCGCGGTTTGGGCAAGCTGGTGGTGCAGCTCGCGCCACTCGCGCATACGCAGGTGCGACAGGAAATATTGGCGGCACCATTGCACCAATTGCTTGTTGGATAAACCTTTATCGCGCTCGCGCTGGAAGCTGTCCCAAATATTCAGGTAGGCAAGGAAGTCGGATTGCTTGTCGGTAAAACGCTCGTGCGCCTTGGCCGCGGCATCGCGCGCTTCCAACGGCCGCTCGCGCGGGTCTTGAATCGACAGCGCGGACGCGATCACCAATATTTCCGCCATGCAGTCGTGTTTCTTCGCCGCCAGCAAAATGCGCGCGATTTTCGGGTCGATGGGCAGGCGCGCCATTTGTTCGCCGAGCTTGGTCAGGCGGTAGCGCGTGTTGGCACCGATATGGCCCGAACTGTTTTGCAGGCCGTCTGAAACATTGGCTGGATTGGATCGGGCATCCATGCCTGATCCGCGTACTTGGTTTTTCATATTTTGCATAGTCTTGTCGGTCGGGCATCTATCCCCGACATCATCTAAATTTGTCTTTATTGGTTTCACGCCGCTTATTGCGGATAAACATATTCCGCCTTGCCGTCGCGAATGTTCAAGCTGCCTGCATCACCTGTAATCAGATTGCCCGTTACCGAGCCTTCGCTACAACCTGAAACCGGCATATCGTAGCCCAGCGTGTGAATCAGGAACGTTGAAAGCTGCTGATGGAAGGCAATCTCGCAAGGCGCAAAAGCCTGGTTGGCAGCCTGTTGCACGGCCTTATCCGGGCTGTACAACACCAGCGGCACAAGATAGCTGTCGGGCTGCACCGTGCCTTGATTGTAGGTATCTTGGCGCACATACTGGCCATGATCGGAGGTATAGGCAAACAGCCAGTTGCCGTCAGGCTGCTTTTGCAGCTGCTCGAATACGGTTTGAATCATTTGGTCGGTTTTGTGGATGGTGTTGTCGTACTTATCCACAATATTGGCTTCGCCGAATACTTTATCTTGAGGCTGCAACAATGCGCCGTATGGGACGTGCGAACCGCGTTGGTGCAACACAATAAAATGCTTGCCCTGCTGCAAATTGATTTTGTCGAACAACGGCAGCAGTTTCTCATCAGGCATATTGTCGCCGTTGCCGTAGCCAAGTTGCGTCGGCTGAATCAGATGGTCTATCCATTTCTTACCGATTAAGTTCAAAATCGCCATCTCGTTTTCCGCCTGCGCGCTGTAAAAATACGTCTCATAGCCCTGCTCTTTGGCAAGGCGGAACATATTGGTATCGCCGCTGCTGATTTGCTCATAGCCGTTGGCATGCGGTATCGCATTGAAAAAGCTGGGCAGGGACACAGCCGTCATCAAAGCGGCGGAATAGCTTTGTTTCACAATCGGCTTAAAGTCGGCTTGCGACAGCTGGGTTAAAAACGGCGAAGTTTCGCGTCCGTAGCCAAACAATTTCAAATGCGCCGCGCTTTCGCTTTCGCCCATAATCAGGACGATATTTTGAACACTGCCCTGCTCGATTTTGCTTGGTGCAGGCTGTTTGAACACAGGAATCTTGCTTAAATCAAACAACTGATACGGCAACACGCGCCCGACAAAATAGCCGAAGCTGAAATAATTGGCTTTGATACGGCTGTATGTCGGTTTGGGCGAAATACCGTGTTCCTGCGTCGTACTGAATGAGCGTCCAAAAATCAACAACATCGCCGCAATAAACAAAATATCGGCGGCAAAATGCGTCTTACGGCGGAACTTGGCAAGGCTGCAAAACAACACGACTTCCAACACGCCCCACAACACAGGCAACCATAACTTATCCAACATCGATGCGCCCGCACTGCCGACTTCGGTAACCTCTTTCAGCATCAGCCAATAATTAATGCCCGTCATCCAACTTTGATAAACCGCGTAATGCACATTGTTGGCAATGATGCTGAGCGCGAAAAACAACGCAATCAGCAACCGTGAAGCCTTATAACGCGCAAACAGATACAGCGCAGCAATCACAAATGTCAGCGCAAACGTTTCCGCCATTTTCGCAGTCGGCAGGGTTTCAATCCCAAATACAAAGCGATATGCAATTTCGCTGGCAGTAAATAAAGACGAATACAGAACAAGCGTGAAGAAAGATTTTTTCATCATTAATATTTCACAATAAAAAATTTACCGATTGAGTTTTAAAACCCAATATTCCCTTTTCGATAGTTTTTAGTTTCTCAATGATTTAGGCCGTCTGAAAATGAAACATGGCCTGCCATTTGATTAAGAAAGATTTTATTTTCAGACGGACTCCACCGCACCCAACTCCAGCAACACCTGAAAACCGTCATTGATATACCGCGAATCGGGCATTTCTAAAAATGGGAATGCCGCTACGTCGCCCAGGTTCAGTGATGCCATGCGCAGGATGACGGCGGCGAGGTTGCTGCGGACGATTTCTGGGTCGGTGAATTCGGGGCGGCTGTTGAAATCTTCTTCTGAAAACAGTCGGATACACACGCCTGCGGAGACGCGGCCGCAGCGGCCGGAGCGTTGGCGCGCGGCGGCTTGGGAGATTTTTTCGACATGAAGCTGCTCCACTTTTGCCCGCGCGGAATAGCGTTTGACACGCGCGAGGCCGGTGTCGATGACGTATTTGATGCCCGGCACGGTGAGCGAGGTTTCGGCGACGTTGGTCGCCAGCACGATGCGGCGTTTTGCGCCTGAAGGGTGGAAGATTTTATGCTGCTCGGCGTGCGACAGGCGTGCGAACAGGGGCAGGATTTCGTCGTTGCGGCGCAGCGTGGATTTGCGCAGGGCTTCGGCGGCTTCGCGGATTTCGCGTTCGCCCGGCAGGAACACCAAAATATCGCCTTCACCGTAGCGCGCCAATTCATCGGCGGCGTCGACAATCGCGTCGGTCAGCTCCACTTCTGCATCGTCTTCGTCTTTGCTGGTAAGCGGTCGGTAGAGGATTTCGACGGGATAGGTGCGCCCGCTCACTTCCAGCACGGGCGCGCCGTTGAAGTGTTGGGAGAAGCGTTCTGCGTCTATGGTTGCCGAGGTGATGATGACTTTCAAATCGGGGCGGCGCGGTAGTAGCTGTTTCAGGTAGCCCAAGAGGAAGTCGATGTTCAGGCTGCGTTCGTGCGCTTCGTCGATGATAATCGTGTCGTAGGTGGCAAGATAACGGTCAGTCTGGGTTTCCGCCAGCAGGATGCCGTCGGTCATCAGCTTGACGCAGGCATCGCGCGAGGTGTGGTCGGTAAAGCGCACTTTATAGCCGACCGCGCTGCCGATTTCGGATTTCAGCTCTTCGGCAATCCGCTCTGCTACGGAACGCACGGCCAAACGGCGCGGCTGGGTATGCCCGATCAATCCTGCCGCCCCACGTCCGAGTTCCAAACAAATCTTGGGCAGCTGCGTGGTTTTGCCCGAACCGGTTTCGCCGCAAATAATCGTTACCTGATTCTCGGCAATGGCTTTTTTGATTTCGTCGAGTTTTTCGTGAACAGGCAGCGTGTTGTCAAATTCGGGCTTGGGCAGTTTGGACAGGCGTTGTAGATAGAGGTCGTGCGATTTTTTGTATTTTTCCTTAACCTTGGCCAAGCCGCCGTATTTATTGGGGTTTTTAAAGGCAGATCGCAGAAAATGGCGGTCTTTGGAGAGGGTTTGGGCGAAATCGGGTTGCGGCATGATGGTGCAATAAATTAAATAATGTGAAAAGAATGGAATTATAGCAAAAGGCCGTCTGAAACTTGCTTGCTTTCAAGTTTCAGACGGCCTTTGTATGGATAAACCGTTTTAGTCGGCGGCATGCCAAGGTTTTTGCATACCGGCGTGGAAACTCGGTTTTTCTCCGCCCCACAAGGTGTCGATGTCGTAGAAGTCGCGCACGGCAGGGAGCATGATGTGGACAATGAGGTCGCCTGCGTCAACGAGCGTCCATTCGCCGCTGTCGCCTTCGGTGCTGAGGATTTCGAAACCGGCTTCTTTCAAATCGACGGCAACGTTGTTCGCCAGTGCTTTGACTTGGCGTGTGCTGTCGCCGCTGGCAATAATCATGCGGGCGAACAGGGAGGTTTTGTCTTGGGTTTCCAAAACAGAGATGTCTTTGGCTTTGATGTCTTCGAGGGCGTTTACGGCCACTTCGACCATTTTTTGCAGGTCTTGCAATTCTTGTTCGTTCATTATTTTCCTAGTTGAAATGTTTTCAGACGGCATTATAGCTTATCTGCCTGAATAAACGCTATTTTTCATAGAGTTTGTGTTGGCGGATGTATTGGGCGACAGGTTGCGGCAGGCCGTCTGAATGGTGGGTTTTAGCGAGATCGGCACGGATTTGGGTGGAGCTGGTGTTGTGCAGCGGCGCGTTGAGGATGCGGACGCTGCCGTTTTGCAGGGCTTCGCCGAGCCATGCGTGCAATTCGCGCGGGGTTTTGTTGAGGTTGTCGCCTTGGCGCATGGCGATGGCGATATGGGTCTGGCGCACAAGGGTTTGCCATTTTTTCCATGTGTGCAGCTGCATCAGGCTGTCGCTGCCCATCAGCCACCACAGTTGCGCGCCGGGAAACTGCTGGCGGAAGATTTGGACGGTGTCAAACGTATAAGTCGCGCCGTCGCGGACGATGTCGCAGTCGCTGGCGGCGAATTTCGGCTCGTCGGCGATGGCAAGTTCGACCATATTGAGGCGCTCTTGTGCCGGCGTGCGCGTGCTGTCTTTGTGGTATGGGTCGCCTGCCGGCAGGAAGACGACAAGGTCCAAACCGATTTCGTCAGCGAAGGCGCGGGCGATGTGAAGGTGGCCGTTGTGGATGGGGTCAAACGTGCCGCCGAATAATCCGATATTTTTCATTTCGTGGTGGTGTCTGCGTTAGATGTTGGGCCGTCTGAAACAGGCAGGCTGCCGTCAACAATCAGGTTGAGCTTGCCTGTGGTCGGGTGGATGACCAGGCCGTGGATGGCGATGTTGTCGGGCATCAGCGGATGTTTGCGGATCAGCTCGACGGTATGGCGCACGCTGTCTTCGACGTTGTCAAAACCGGTCAGCCAGCCGTCCAAATCAATACCGGCATTGCGCAGGGTTTCGATGCGGTCGTCGGGGATATTGCTGTCATGTACGCGTTGGAGGAACTCTTCGGCGTGTAGTCCGCGCATACCGCAGTCGTGGTGGGCAATGACCATGATTTCTTTGACTTTGAGTTCAAATACGGCAACCAACAAACTGCGCATCACCGAACCCCAAGGGTGGGTCACCAGCGCACCGGCGTTTTTGATGAGCTTGGCGTCACCATTTTTCAATCCTAAAGCATTGGGCAGCAATTCGATAATGCGTGCGTCCATGCAGGAAAGAATGGCCAGCTCGCGGCCGGGGTATTTGTTGGTGAAATATTTTTCGTACTCTCCCGATTCAACGAAACGTTGGTTGTAGGAAAGGATATCGGTCAATTCACTCATGATGATGTGCTCGTTTCGGATGATTTACTCTATTATAGCGGTTTTCAGGGGGTATGGTTGTTTTGCAAATTCGCCGTAAACGGCTAAAATCGACGTATCTTTAGTTCTTTTGGAGGATGCGCCATGTCTCAGTCTTTCCGTTTTGAACAAGTATTCACACCCGATATCCACGACGCATTGTGGGATTGGGCGCAAACAAGCTATGGCGCATCCGACGATTGGTGCATTCTGTATCTCAACAGCCTGCCTTTAGGCCATCTGAACCCATCATGGCGCGAACGCCTCGGGCAAGATTGGACAGGCAGGCAGTCAACCCTTTCAGACGGCCTGAATTTGGAAACCGACAGCTGGGCAGAAATGGGCGACAGTTTGCAAACGCTGGCGCAACAATGGCGCGAGTGCGGTTGGCTCAAAGGTTGGCGCGGTGAAAAGTTTGACATCTGCGACCAGTCGGGCAAGCCTTTATGCGCACTAGAACGCGCCGCCTTCCGTCCGTTCGGCCTGATGAGTCAGGCTGTGCATTTGAACGGATTGGTCGAAACAGAAAACGGTTTGCGCTTTTGGATAGGCCGCCGTAGTCCGCACAAAGCCGTTGATCCAAACAAACTCGACAACCTGACCGGAGGCGGCATCAGCAGCGGCGAGAGGCCGTCTGAAGCTGTCTGTCGCGAAGGTGAAGAAGAAGCAGGCATTCCCGCTTCCTTAACCCCCCATATCCGACCGACTGCCCAAATATATAGTTTGCGCCCCGTTAACCGCGGTGTCCACAACGAAATCCTGTATATCTTCGACATCGTCCTGCCCGAAGGCTTCCAACCTGCCAACCAAGACGGCGAAGTCGCCGGTTTTGAACTGATGGACATCCCCACCCTGATCGATGCCATGTTGGGCGGACACATGATGCACGATGCCCAGTTGGTCACGATCGAAGCCTGCCGTCGATACGGCTTAATCGACCCCAAACATCCGCTGTCCGCATGGCTCGACAGCATCCGTTGCCGACCCCATTTTTAAAGGCCGTCTGAAACCATGTTGCAACTCAAAAACATCAACAAACGCTTCGGCAGCAAAACCGTTGCCCAAAACATCAACCTAAACGTCGACGCAGGCGAAATCCTCGCCGTACTCGGCCGCTCCGGCTGCGGCAAATCCACCCTGCTCAAAACCATCGTCGGCCTGGTGCGTCCCGACAGCGGCGAAGTCTGGCTCAACGGCGACAACATCACCGACATGCCGTCTGAAAAGCGCAATATCTCGCTGATGTTTCAAGACTACGCCCTTTTGCCGCATTTAACCGCCCTCGACAACGTCGGTTTCGGCCTCAAAATGCGCCGTCTGCCCAAAGCCGAAATCGAAGAACAATCCATGCAGGCCTTGCGCGACATCGGTTTGGAACACGAAGCGCAACGCAAACCCGAAAGCCTCTCCGGCGGCGAACAGCAACGCCTCGCCCTCGCGCGCGCCCTAATCACGCGTCCGTCGCTGTTGCTCTTGGACGAAGCCTTCTCCAGCCTCGACACCCACCTGCGCCACCACCTGCGCACCCTGACCGCCGAACGCATCCGCAGTCAAAACATCCCCGCCATCCTCGTGACCCACTCCGCCGAGGAAGCCTGCACCATGGCCGACACCATCGCCATCATGCACGAAGGCCGCATCCTCCAACACGGCACGCCGGAAACCCTTATCCGCCGCCCCGTCAACGCCCAAGCCGCCCTGCTGCTCGGTTTGGCCAACACCGGCGACACACGCTACATTCCCCAACACGCCATCCGATTCGACCCGGACGGCACAGCCGTCCGCATCAGCGAAGCCGTCCCCCTCGCCGAAGGCATACGCCTCACCCTCGCTCATCCGCAATACGGCGATTTGATTTGGTACCCCCACGCCGACCACGATATGGACAAACCGCAAACCGGACAGGAAATCCGCATCTGCGTGGATGAAAGTCAGATTGTTTGGTTTGATTGAATTTGATGGATTAAAAAAGAAAAATGCCGTCTGAAATTTAAGTTTCAGACGGCCTTTGTTATCTAGCCATCAATCAGACAAATATGTCCGACCCACAATCGCTGTTTACTTCACTTTCGTGCACACCTCACGGGAAGTTCCATCCTCAGACACCAATTTGCCTGTTTTATCCATTTGATAAACCTCGTCTTTACCGGGCTTGTCCATCTGCGCAACCAATCCGGTGTATATCATGCTTTCCAAGAATTGGCCGTCTTCTGATTCTTCCAACCATGCCAATGTTTCAGGGCTATGGAGTCGTGAAACTTCACTGTACTTGATTTGGCTTTGAGTTAAGGCATTGTTCTCAAAACGCCATTTACCCCCACCGACAACATGGTATGCCAAGACATTGCTGTCATCGTCCACTTTGAGCTTAGCGTCGCCACGGAAACTGCCGTCCTGAAGATATTCGACTTTTGTATCACTGTGAATATTTTCATCAGAGCCAACGCAATGCCATGTACCGACAATCGGAGAAGCCAGAGCAGTTGTTGCGGATAAAAGTACCGGCAGAATAAAGAGTTTCATCTATTTCCTTTCTTAAAAGAGGCCGTCTGAAAAGTTGCAACGACATTGAAGCTGCATTTTCAGACGGCCTTTGCGAGTATTTTACTGCAGGCGGACGTTCAAGAAATATAAATCACGAGACCGGCAATCAGCACCAGCTGGACACCCAACTTCATCAGTGCGGTACGACTGACGAAGTAGATAAACCAAGTGCCGGTCAAAATCAACAGTAGAATAATCAACCACGGCCGCCATTTGTTGAGGTGGACGGCTTCGGTAAAGCAGGTATAAATATGAAGTACGACGATGGCGACGATGAACAATATAGGCACGATGAAGTCCATCATTTGATTTCCTTTTAATGAGGCCGTCTGAAAACCCTGGTTTCAGGTTTTCAGACGGCCTTGTTTAAATCAAAATCAGTCTTTCAACTTCGCCAACTGAGTTTGAACTTTCCCCATTTTGTCTTCCAATTCCGCCAAATCGGCTTTGTCTTTTTCCACCAGATGCGCGGGGGCTTTTTCGGTGTAGCCGGGTTTGGAGAGTTTGGCGTTGAGTTTGTCCAAGGCTTTTTGCAGCTTCTCGGCTTCTTTGCTCAAACGGGCGGTTTCGGCGGCTTTGTCGATTTCGACTTTCAGCATCAGGCGCGCGCCGTTGCAGACGGCGACAGGTGCGTCTTCCGCTTCCGGCAAGCTGTCCACCAGCTTGGCTTCGGTCAGTCGGGTCAGCGACGGCAGGTATTTGAGCAGGCCTTCGAGTTCTGCGTTGCCTTCGACAAAGAGCGGCGCTTTGACGTTTGGCGCGATACCCATTTCGCCGCGTAGTTTGCGCACTTCTTCCACCAAGTCTTTCAATGCGGCCATTTTATCGAAGGCCGTCTGAACGATTTTCTCTTTATCGGCTTGCGGATAGGCGGCCAACATGATGCTGTCGGCGGTTTTGGCATTCGCCAGAGGCGCAACGACCTGCCACAGCTCTTCGGTAATGAACGGCATGATTGGGTGCAGCAGGCGCAGGATGGTTTCGAGTACGCGCACGAGGGTGCGGCGTGTGGTGCGCTGGGTTGTCGGGCAGCCGGTTTGGATTTGCACTTTTGCCAGCTCGATGTACCAGTCGCAATATTCGTTCCACACAAATTCGTACAGCGTTTGCGCGGCAAGGTCAAAGCGGTAGGTTTCAAAGGCTTCGGCAACGGCGGCTTCGGCTTGTTGCAGTTTGCCGATAATCCATTGGTCGGCGAAGGTAAACGCCAACGGCTGCATTTCGTCTTGACCGCAGTCTTTGTCTTCGGTGTTCATCAACACGAAGTTGGTGGCGTTCCACAATTTATTGCAGAAGTTGCGGTAGCCTTCGGCGCGCTTGAAGTCGAAGTTCACGCTGCGACCGAGGCTGGCGTAGCTCGCCATGGTGAAGCGCAAGGCGTCCGCGCCCATGCTGGGGATACCTTCGGGGAAGAGTTTTTTCGTGGCTTCTTCCACTTTCGGCGCGGTTTCGGGTTTGCGCAGACCGGTCGTGCGTTTCACTAGCAGCTTGTCCAAGTCGATGCCGTCGATCAAATCCACAGGGTCGATGACGTTGCCTTCGGATTTGGACATTTTTTTGCCTTCGTGGTCACGCACGATGCCGTGGATGTACACGTCTTTAAACGGTACTTTGCCGGTGAAGTGTGTGGTCATCATAATCATACGCGCCACCCAGAAGAAGATGATTTCGTAGCCTGTTACCAAGACGTTGGACGGCAGGAAGGCTTTGAGTTCGTCGGTTTCAGACGGCCAGCCGAGCGTGGAGAACGGCACGAGCGCGGAGGAGAACCATGTATCCAATACGTCTTCTTCGCGGGTCAAGCCTGTTTTGCCGGCTTGTTTTTCGGCTTCTTCCTGATTGCGGGCAACGTAAACATTGCCTGCTTCGTCGTACCACGCGGGGATTTGATGGCCCCACCACAGTTGGCGCGAGATACACCAGTCTTGGATGTTGTTCATCCATTGGTTGTAGGTGTTGACCCAGTTTTCGGGAATGAAGCGCACTGCGCCGCTGTCGACGGCTTTTTTGGCTTTGTCGGCGAGGCTCAAGCCTTTGAATTCGCTGTCAGGCTCGCCACCGTTTGGGGTGGCGGACATGGCGACAAACCATTGGCTGGTCAGCATCGGCTCAATCACTGAGCCGGTACGGTCGCCTTTCGGCGTCATCAGCGTGTGCGGTTTGATTTCGACCAAGAAGCCTTGTTCCTGCAAATCGGCAACCATTTGTTTGCGCGCGGCAAAGCGGTCTAAGCCTGCGTATTTTTCAGGCAGGGCAAAGCCTGGTTGCGCTTCGCCTTTGAAGTTGAACACTTCAGCGTTTGCCAGCACTTTGGCTTCCAAATCGAACACATTAATCAGGCGCGTGTCGTGGCGTTTGCCGACTTCGTAGTCGTTAAAGTCGTGCGCAGGCGTGATTTTCACGCAGCCGGTACCGAAGTCTTTTTCAACGTATTCGTCGGCGATAACCGGAATGGTGCGGCCGGTCAGCGGCAGGATTAATTCCTTGCCGATTAAGTGGGTGTAACGTTCGTCTTCAGGATTGACGGCAACGGCAACGTCGCCCAGCAGCGTTTCGGGACGGGTGGTCGCCACGATAACGGCTTCAGCAGGATTGTCAGCCAGCGGATAGCGGATGTGCCACATAGAGCCTTGTTCTTCCACGCTTTCCACTTCCAAATCAGATACTGCCGTACCCAAAACCGGATCCCAGTTCACCAAGCGTTTGCCGCGGTAAATCAAGCCTTGCTCAAACAGGCGCACAAACACTTCGGTAACAGTTTCGGCGCGCACGTCGTCCATCGTGAAATACTCGCGCGTCCAGTCGGCAGAGCAGCCCACGCGGCGCATTTGTTGGGTAATCGTGCCGCCGGAAACTTCTTTCCATTCCCACACTTTTTCCAAGAATTTCTCGCGGCCCAAGTCATGACGGGACACGTTTTGCGCAGCAAGCTGACGCTCGACCACAATTTGCGTGGCGATGCCCGCGTGGTCGGTGCCGGGAATCCAGGCGGTGTTGCAGCCTTTCATGCGGTAGTAGCGGGTCAGACCGTCCATGATGGTTTGGTTGAAGGCATGACCCATGTGCAGCGTGCCGGTTACGTTGGGCGGCGGCAGTTGGATGGAAAAAGACGGTTTGGTCAAATCCATATCGGGCTGGAAATAACCTTGGGTTTCCCAGTTTTGATAGTGTTTGGATTCGATTTCGGCTGGATTGTATTTGTCTAACATGATGGAACTTTGTGAAATTAAGGTTATTTTTGATGTGCGGATTATAACGCAAAAAGGCCGTCTGAATCATTTCAGACGGCCTTTGGCATACGGGTTTTAAAAATGGAACAATACCAGGCTGACGGCAATCACCGCCATACCCGTTGTCAGGCCGTAAACGGTTTCATGGCCGTCTGAATAGCGTTTGGCGGCCGGCAGCAGCTCGTCCAATGCCAAAAACACCATCACACCGGCTATCACGCCGAACACCGAACCAAACACGGCAGGCGACAAAAACGGCTGTAAAATCAAATAGCCCAAAGCCGCACCCAAAGGCTCGGCCAAGCCGGATAGCAGGCACGCCCATACCGTTTTCTTACGGCTGCGGGTGGCAAAATAAACCGGCGCAGCGATGGAAATGCCCTCCGGAATATTATGGATGGCAATCGCCAAGGCCAAAGGCATCCCGACCGCCGGATTTTCCAAGGTGGCAAAAAACGTCGCCAAGCCTTCGGGAAAGTTGTGCGCCGTAATCGCAAACGCCGCCATCATGCCGACTCGCGCGATATGGCGACGTTTGCTTTCTTGAAACGACGGATCTTGAGCATCCAAGGTTTCATGCGGGTTCGGCACCAGGCGGTCAATCAGCGCGATGCCGCCCATCCCAGCCAAAAATGCCATGGTCGCTGCCGCAAACGCGTGGTCTTTATCATAAATTTCAGCGAACGCCTCACTGGATTTACTGAAAATCTCCGTCAGGGAGACATACACCATCGCACCGCCGGCAAACGCCAAACCAAACGACAACACGCGCGGATTGGGCGTTTTGGAAAACATCACCAAGCCGCTGCCTAATACGGTAAACAAACCGGCTGCCAACGTGATGGAAAAGGCAACGGCCAAATTGGACATCGAAAAATCGGGCATGAGAAAACCTGCGCTAAAAGCTGGGACAGGTTCAGACTAACACTTTTTAATGCATATGATAATAGTTATTATTTATTTTATTGATTAGGTACATGGATTTTGAAACAAAAGGCCGTCTGAAAAATGGTTTTCAGACGGCCCTTAAGTTTGAAATATCACCAAACCTTATCGCTTTCCAGCTTAAGCCTGATAGCGCGACAGGCTCAAGTCGTCGCTGCGGATTTCGGTGTCTTTGCCACTCACGATATCGGCAGTTAATTTTGCCGAACCCAGCGACATGGTCCAGCCTAAAGTACCGTGGCCGGTATTCAGGAATAGGTTTTCAAAGCGGGTGCGCCCGATTAACGGCGTGCTGTCGGGCGTCATCGGTCTGAGACCGCTCCAGAACAATGCTTGGTTCAAATCGCTGCCTTCTGGGAACAAGTCGTTGACAACCAAAGCCAAGGTTTCGCGGCGTTTTTCGGGCAGTTTGATTTCATAGCCCGACAATTCCGCCATGCCGCCGACGCGGATTCTGTTGTCAAAGCGCGTGATAGCGACTTTGTAGCTTTCATCTAAAACGGTGGACACCGGAGCGCCGTCTGAATTTGTGACCGGCAGGGTCAAGGAATAGCCTTTGACGGGATAAATGGGCAGATCGAGATCCAACTGCGCCAAAACCGTCCTGCTGAAACAGCCGAGCGCGCAGACAACGGCATCCGCTTCAAACCGCCCTGTTTCGGTTTCAACGGCTTTGATGCGCAGCCCGTTGTGGTCGATGCGGCTGATGGTTTGGTTGAAGTGGAACTGTACGCCCTTTTCCTGACACAATTTGTATAGGTTTTCAGTGAAGAGGTGGCAGTCGCCGGTCGCATCCGCAGGCAGGTGCAGGCCGCCGGCAATTTTGGTGGTAACGCGCGCCAGCGCAGGCTCAAACTCTGCGCATTCTTCGGGTTTCAGACGGCGGTACGGCACGCCGTAGCGTTCCAAAACGGCAATGTCTTGTTCTGCCGCTTCGACTTCTTTGGCCTGACGGAAAATCTGCAACGTCCCTTTTTTGCGCCCTTCAAAATTCATGCCGGTTTGCGCTTCAAAACGGCGGAACATTTCACGGCTGTATTCGGAAATCCTGACCATGCGCTCTTTATTGATTTGATAGCGCGCTGCCGTGCAGTTTTGCAGCATTTGCCACAGCCATTCGATTTGATACAGGCTGCCGTCAGGGCGAAACAGCAAAGGCGGATGGCTTTTAAACAGCCATTTCAGTGCTTTGGTCGGGATACCGGGTGCAGCCCAAGGCGTGGTATAGCCGTAGGAAAGCTGGCCCGCGTTGGCAAAACTGGTTTCCATCGCCACGCCCTCGGCGCGGTCAATGACCGTTACTTCATGTCCTGCCTCTGCCAGATACCACGCGGAAGATACGCCGGCAACACCAGCACCTAAAACAAGCACTTTCATTTTTCTCCTCCTCTGACTTTTTTCAAAACAAACTTAATATACATCGGGCCGTCTGAATGTTCAGACGGCCTTGGACATTAATGCGGCAATTCGCCGTTTTTGATTTTTTGTTTGAAGTCGCGCGTTTCATTGACGATGACTTTAGCCATCAACAAAAGCGCAATCAGGTTGGGCAATGCCATCAAACCGTTGAATGTGTCCGAAGCCAGCCACACCAAATCAAGGCTCAACACGGTACCCAGCATAACCGAAGAAACATAACCGATGCGGTACAGACCGGCAAATTTCTCGCCGAATACATAAACCGCGCATTTCTCGCCGTAATAGCACCAGCCCAGAATGGTTGAGTAGGCGAAGAAAATCAGACCGATGGTGACAATCCAACCGCCGATACCGGGCAGCATTTTTTGGAAGGTGACGGTGGTCAGTGCCGCGCCGCTCAATTCAGGTTTGACAAACTCGCCGCCTGCGCCGAGCAGGCCCATCACCAAAATGATACCGGTAATCGAACAAACGACGATGGTGTCCAAAAACGTACCGGTCATGGAAACCAAAGCCTGACGGACGGGGTGGTCGGTTTTCGCGGCTGCGGCGGCAATCGGCGCAGAACCCATACCCGCCTCGTTGGAGAATACGCCGCGCGCCACGCCGTAGCGGATGACTGTACCGATAGCGCCGCCGGCAACGGCTTGCGCGCTAAATGCATCGGAGAAAATCAGTTTGACGGCAGGCATCAATACATCGGAATTAATCACGATAATGGCAATACCGCCTACTACATAAAACACTGCCATGGCAGGTACGATAAAGGACGCGGCTTTGGCGATGCCCTTAATGCCGCCCAAAAGCACAATGGCCGTTAATACGGTCAATATCACGCCGGTGTAGGCAGGTTCGACGCCAAAGCTGGTTTGCACTGCTTGCGCAACCGAGTTGGACTGCACCGAGCTGCCGATACCGAATGAAGCGAAGGTACCGAACAGCGCAAACGCGACGGCCATCCATTTCCAGTTTTTGCCCAAGCCTTTTTCGATGTAATACATCGGGCCGCCGGACATTTCGCCTTTGGAATTGGTCACGCGGTATTTCACCGCCAACACACCTTCACCGTATTTGGTGGCCATACCGAAAATGGCGGTCATCCACATCCAAAATACCGCGCCCGGGCCGCCGGTTACCACCGCAGTCGCCACACCGGCGATGTTACCCGTACCGATGGTGGCGGACAACGCGGTCATCAACGCCGCAAAATGGGAAATATCGCCTTCGTGGTCTTCGCCGTCTTCATGCTTCTTTGACGGCACAAACGCCTGCTTCAGCGCATAACCCAACATGGTGAACTGCAAGCCTTTCAGCAAAACGGTCAGCAAAATGCCCGTACCGACCAGCAGCATCAACATAATAGGTCCCCAGACCCAGCCGCTGATGGTTTCGAAAAAGGCTTTGAGATTGTCTAAAAACAATTGCATGGCTTTCTCCTTTGTCTGTTTTATTTTTTATGCACCACTTTTTGTAGTGTCATGTAATTTCAGCACAGAATATTCAATAAGACAATATCTTTCTTTTTAAAAAGATTTTTGAGGTTTTACCCTAAAAAGATATCTATTTAGACCGGTCAGATTGTTTACAATCCGCTAAAAATAAAGGCTGCGTCCGAGATAAAATGCCAAATGAAAGTTAATCAACCATCAATTAAGACTGCAACAATTAAAATGACACAATCGACAAATGGTACATTATTGAAAAATACAAACACGCAAATCTTATTTAAAAAAAGCCTCAGGCTGTCTGAAAGATGGTTTTCAGACGGCCTGAGGCTTGTTAATTATATTGATAAAGTCAGGTTGATGAATGTTGCCCAAGCAACTGCGCTAACACTCGGGCAAAGCGTTCCATCGCACCTTCGCTGGTGTGCAAATACAGGGCTGGCTCGATGAGTTCCAATTCATTGAGCAGGAAGGTGTCGCCGACCAATGTGCCGTCCACTCGAGCGTAAACCGGCATTTTCGGCAAAGCGGCCAGTACGTCTTGCGCGGCACGGATGGCAAATTCGGGCGGCTCAATACCGAACACCGACACGCCATAGGCCGAGTTGGCGCGCCATTCGCCTTGTGGCGGCTGACGGCGCACGGCATGGCTGAATATGCCGTTGAAAAACACCAGCGAGGTTTCACCCACCGTTTCGATTTCGCGGATATACGGTTGAACAATCATGCCTTGCGGATAATCCGCCATGTTCACGTCCAATCTTTCTGCATAAACTTTAACCACGCCTTTGCCGCTCTGCCCAAATGCCGGTTTGATGACCGCTTCCGTCCATCCTTGTTGGTTCAGGATGTCCGCCAATTCGGTTTTTTGCGGCGGTACGAACACGCTGGGAATCACTTGCGCGCCGCGCGCCGCCAAATCGCACAAATAAGTCTTTTCCATATTCCAAGCCATCAACTCGGGCGGATTGATAAAACGCTGCCCCGCCTGCTCGGCTTGCTCCAGCCATTGGCGGAAGGCTTCAGGTTCGGCGGCATAATCCCATGCGCACAAAGGCAGTAAAAACGGCGCAGACGGATGGTTTTGCCACGCGTCAAATACGGTTTTCACACCCATGGTTTCCAAATGCGCCGCCAATGTTTTCAGGTTGTCTGACGGTTCGGGATAGGTTTGGCAGGTAATGAGTGCCAAAACGGTTTGCTCGGTCATGGTTGCATCTCGTTGCTAAAACCAAAATTATATAGTGAAATCAAACCAAAAGATTTTTCAGACGGCCTGATACATAAGGCCGATTCTGATAAAATGGTTTCCCCTTTTCCGTCGGAACATGCTCATGAAATCTGCCCACGTCCTTGTCTGGTTCCGCCGCAACCTCCGCCTGCACGACAATGCCGCGCTTAATGCCGCCGTTGCAAGCGGTTTGCCCATCGCCTGCGTCTGGGTCAGCCAAAGGCCGTCTGAAAACCACAATCCGCGTCAAAGCCTGTTCCACTATCAAGCCGCACAAGAGCTGCATACCCGTCTGGCGGCGCACCATATTCCTTTATATGTCGTCGCTTCCGACGAAGACCTCCTCCCCTTGGCCGCTACGCTCCATGCCCATACCGTCATCACTGACGAAGCCTACACCGAAGCCGAAATCCGCCAAGACAACCTACTCTGGCACAATTTCGACCGCGCAGGCATTGCCCTGCAACACGCCAACGACCGCGGCATTTTGGCCAAATCCCCCCTCATGGATGCCAACGGCCTGCCCTACACCGATTTTGCCGCCTATAAACAAGCATGGTTGCAGGCTTATTCAGGACAAAGGCCGTCTGAAACCGAATTGCCTGTTCAAACCGGACAAGACGTTCCACTGTTTCCAGCCCATACCGGCGCAGTATTGCCTGCCTATCAGCAGGGCGGCGAAACCGCAGCCTTAACGCAATGGCACGCGTTCAAACAGAATTTGGTTCACTACCCGATTACCCAAAATTTTCCGGCACGAAAAAACACCAGCCTCCTCAATGCCTACCTGTCCGCAGGCTGCATTTCCCCACGCCTGCTGGCTGCCGAAGGCTTGGCAAACCGACATTTCGAGTGGCTGGACAAACTCATTTTCCGCGACTACTGCTACCAGCTCGCCTACCACCGCCGCCTGCCCGAAACAACCGATGCCGCTCCGGTACGCGAATACTGGCGCCACGGCCAAACCGGCGTACCCATCATCGATGCCTCCATCCGCGGCCTCGAAGCCACCGGCCACTTACACCCCGTTCTCCAGCAGCTGTGCGCCCACTATTTCTGCCACGCCCTCAACCTCGACCCCAACCAAGGCATCGCGTGGACAGCCTCCGTCCAAACCGGCACCGACCCTGCGCTCAACCAAGCCAACTGGCACCTTGCCGCCCAAGACACAGCCACCGTCCGCTATGCCCATCGTTCACATCAAATCGATCCCGACGGCAGCCACATCCGCAGTTACCTCCCCGAATTGGCACACCTGCCGTCCACCCTTATCCACACGCCGTGGGCCGCCGCCGACGACATCGACACACACGGCTATCCCTTTCCCAAGGCCGTCTGAAACCTACGTTCACACCAAAAAACCACACTAAATACAGCTGAAAAACGTTCAAACAAAATATTTTGATTTCAGACGGCCAAACAGATTGAATAGCCAAGATTTACACGGTAAACTTACGTCATTAAAAAATTTTATTATTTCATTACAATGAAACCCGCATTCGACATAAAAACGTCACGGTTGGACGTCTTATCCATCCATCTGCACACCGCAGATCTAACAGAATTGGAAGAATTCCTGCGCCAACTGGCAGGCCAATCCCAAGACGAATTCGTTCCCTTCATTTTAGACGTACAAGATTTCGACCATCCCGAATCCATCGATTTGGGCGGCATGATTTCCCTGTTTGCCCGTTACGGTATGCAAATTTTAGGGCTGCACCACACCAGCGACACATGGGCGGCAGCGGCAGCGCGTTACCACTTGGTCTTCAAACAAGGTAACTCCACCCAGGCAGCCGATACACAGGCAGCACCTGCTCCGCGCCAAGCACCGCAGCCGCAAGACGTACAGACCACCGTTATCAACAATCCGACCGTATTGGTCAGTACGCCCGTGCGTACCGGCCAGCAGGTTTACGCTGAAAACGGCGACCTCATCGTTACCGGCATCGTCAGCCAAGGTGCGGAACTTATCGCCGATGGCAACATCCATATTTACGCCCCCATGCGCGGCAGAGCGTTGGCCGGTGCAAAAGGCAATACCAACGCGCGCATCTTTATTCATTCCATGCAGGCCGAATTAGTCTCTGTTGCCGGTATCTACCGCAACTTCGAGCAAGACTTGCCCGAGCATCTGCACAAAAAACCCGTACAAGTATCATTGCAAGACAACCGACTGGTTATCAGCGCAATCGACGCCGAATAAACATCAGTACTTAAAAAGGAAATATCGTGTCCAAAATCATCGTAGTAACTTCAGGTAAAGGCGGCGTAGGCAAGACCACTACCAGCGCCAGCATCGCAACCGGCCTGGCCCTGCGCGGCCACAAAACCGCCGTAATCGACTTCGACGTCGGTTTGCGCAACCTCGACCTGATTATGGGTTGCGAACGCCGCGTCGTGTATGACCTCATCAACGTCATCCAAGGCGAAGCCACACTCAACCAAGCCCTGATTAAAGACAAAAACTGCGAAAACCTCTACATCCTGCCCGCCTCGCAAACCCGCGACAAAGACGCGCTGACCCGCGAAGGCGTGGACAACGTGATGAAAGAGCTGTCCAGCAAAAAAATGGGCTTCGAGTTCATTATCTGCGACTCCCCTGCCGGTATCGAACAAGGCGCACTGATGGCGCTCTACTTTGCCGACGAAGCCATCATTACCACCAACCCTGAAGTATCCAGCGTCCGCGACTCCGACCGAATCTTGGGCATTTTGCAAAGCAAATCCCGCAAAGCCGAACAAGGCGGCACAGTTAAAGAGCACCTGCTGATTACCCGCTACTCCCCAGAGCGCGTGGCCAAAGGCGAAATGCTGTCGGTACAAGACATCTGCGACATCTTGCGCATCCCGTTGATCGGCGTGATTCCCGAATCACAAAACGTCCTGCAGGCCTCCAACGCCGGCGAACCTGTCATCCACCAAGACAATGCCGCCGCAGCCGAAGCCTACAAAGACGTTATTGCCCGCCTCTTGGGTGAAAACCGCGAAATGCGTTTCCTTGAAGCCGAGAAAAAAGGTTTCTTAAAACGACTGTTCGGAGGTTAATACATGTCACTGCTCGATATGCTGTTCGGCAGAAAGCCGAAAACCGCCACCGTCGCGCGCGACCGCCTGCAAATCATCATCGCGCAAGAACGCGCACAAGAAGGCCAAGCTCCGGATTATCTGCCGACCTTGCGCAAAGAGCTGCTGGAAGTCCTGTCTAAATACGTCAACGTATCATTGGACGACATCCGCATCTCCCAAGAGAAACAAGACGGCTTGGACGTTCTTGAGCTGAACATCACCCTGCCGGAACAAAAAAAGGCTTAACACATGACCTTGACCGAATTGCGTTACATCGTAGCCGTCGCACAAGAACGTCACTTCGGACGTGCCGCACGACGCTGCTTTGTCAGCCAGCCCACCCTTTCCATCGCCATCAAAAAGCTGGAGGAAGAGCTGTCGGTATCCCTGTTCGACCGTAGCAGCAACGACATCATCACGACCGAAGCGGGCGAGCGCATTGTCGCCCAAGCCCGCCGGGTTCTGGAAGAAGCCGAACTCATCAAGCACCTTGCCAATGAAGAGCAAAACGAATTGGAAGGCGCGTTCAAACTCGGCCTGATTTTTACCGTTGCCCCCTACCTTCTGCCCAAGCTCATTACCGCGCTGCGTGAAACCGCGCCGAAAATGCCGCTGATGCTGGAAGAGAACTATACCCACATCCTGACCGAGTCGCTCAAACGCGGCGATGTCGATGCAATCGTCGTTGCCGAACCGTTCCAAGAGCCGGGCATCGTAACCGAGCCTCTGTATGACGAACCTTTCTTCGTCATCGTTCCCAAAGGCCATCACTTTGAAGAACTCGATGCCGTTACGCCTCAGCTTTTGAGCGAAGAACAAGTGTTGCTGCTGTCCGAAGGCAACTGTATGCGCGACCAAGTGTTGGCAAGCTGTTCCGAATTGGCTTCCAAGCAAAAAATCCAGGGCTTGACCAATACCCTGCAAGGCAGCTCCATCAACACCATCCGCCACATGGTTGCCAGCGGTCTGGCCATCAGCGTCATGCCGGCTACCGCATTGACCGAAAACGACCACATGCTTTTCAGCATTATCCCGTTTGAAGGCACTGCACCGCACCGCCGTGTCGTTTTGGCTTATCGCCGCAACTTTGTCCGTCCCAAAGCACTGACTGCTTTGCGCACTGCCATTTTGCAATCGCAACTGACCGGTGTAACCTTCGTCAACGAATAAACCGCAAAACAAAAGGCCGTCTGAACATTCAGACGGCCTTTTTATTTTTAACCGAATAAAGGATTAGTAGCGGGTATGAACTTGACTGCCGATAACTCCACCCAAAGCCGCACCACCCAAGGTAGAACCGGTATCGCCACCAATCAAGTTACCTGCCACGCCACCCAATACCGCACCAGCAGCAGTGTTGCGCTGGGTTTGAGTCATATTGGCACATGCACCCAAAGAAGCGGCCAGCATGATCAAGGTCACAGTTTTTGCAAAAGTTTTCTTCATGGTTTGATTCTCCATCAGGGGTTAAGCTGTATATAGAGCAGTATGGCACAACCTTTCATTAATATATTTTCTGATAAGTAAAGACAGATTAAACTAAGATAACGCTCTTGATGAACGGTTAACTTCAAAAATAAACGGCAATTCCAATATTATATTTATAAAATTTAATATATTTGGCATAAAATTGCGCATACATCAACCGCATTCGGTAGTGATACAATGACGACTTGTCTGAATTACCGGAAACACCCGTCATGAGTATCTACGCACTGGCACACATCATCCACGTTTATTGCGCGATTGCCTTTGTCGGCGGCGTATTTTTCGAAATGCTGGTTCTCTCCGTTTTGCACACCGGCCGCGTTTCGCGCGAATCGCGCCGCGAAGTCGAACGTGCCATGTCCTATCGTGCCGTCCGCGTAATGCCGCCTGTCGTCATTACCTTGTTCATCAGCGGCATCGTGATGGTGTACAACCGCTACCTGCCGATACTTCACCACCCATTCGACAGCTCTTTCGGCATCATGCTGAGCATCAAAATCCTGTTGGCAATAAGCGTTTTGGTACATTTTGCCATCGCCGTCGTCAAAATGGCACGGCACACCCTCACCGTCGGCTGGTCGAAATACATACATGCCGTCGTATTCAGCCATATGCTGTTTATCGTCTTTTTTGCCAAGGCGATGTTCTACCTGTCTTGGTAAACCTTACCCATACCCCACACACAAGGATTGTTTATGACCCAATACCCGTCCGTCGGCTCGCCGATGTTTTACGGCATCTTCTTTATTGCCGTCTTAATCATGATCGCCATCGATATGGTATCGCTGAAAAAAAACGGCGCCCACAAAGTCAGCATAAAAGAAGCCCTCGCCTGGAGCGGCATTTGGGTGGCCGTATCCTGCACGTTTGCAGGCTGGCTCTATTTTGAACTGGCGGGCAACCCGACTTACGGGGCCGTTGTCGCCAAAGAAAAAGTCCTCGAATTCTTCACCGGCTATGTACTCGAAAAATCCCTTGCCGTCGATAACATCTTCGTTTTCCTGATGATTTTCGGCTACTTCAAAGTAGAACCCAAATTCCAACACCGCGTCTTACTCTATGGCGTATTCGGCGCCATCGTCCTGCGCGCCATCATGATCTTCATCGGCGCAGCCTTGGTACAACAATTTGAATGGATTTTGTACCTCTTCGGCGCATTCCTCTTATACACCGGCATTCACATGATGAAGCCCGAAGCCGAAGCTGAAGAAGACCTTTCCCAAAACAAGATCCTGACTCTGCTCAAAAAAGTCATCCCGACCAGCCAACAGTTTGACGATGAAAAATTCTTTACCATCGAAAACGGCAAACGTATCGCTACGCCGCTTTTGCTGGTATTGATTATGATCGAATTGAGCGACGTTATCTTCGCCGTGGACAGCATTCCCGCTATTTTTGCCGTAACCACCGACCCTTTCATCGTCCTCACTTCCAACATTTTTGCTATTTTGGGTCTTCGTGCCATGTACTTTTTGCTGGCAGACTTTGCCGAACGCTTTATTTTCCTCAAATACGGCTTGGCTTTCGTATTGAGCTTTATCGGTATCAAGATGCTGATTATGCACTGGGTACATATCCCGATTTCCATTTCCCTGTCTGTCGTCTTCGGCGCACTGGGTGCGTCCATCCTGACTTCTTTGGTATATACGCGTCAGCAAGAGAAAAAATAATCTGCCGATATAAAAAGGCCGTCTGAACATTTCAGACGGCCTT
>NZ_KV821252.1:0-10344 GCF_001815615.1 Neisseria sp. HMSC075C10 | reverse complement strand
GGCCGTCTGAACATTTCAGACGGCCTTTTCAAATATCAAACATCAGCTTATTTAGCAGCGTCTTTCAATTTGTCGGCAGCTTCTTGAGTCGCATCGGCTGCTTTACCCATAGCGTCTTTAGCTGCGTCTTTGGCAGCATCCTTAGCATCAGAAACCGCTTCTTTAGCTTCTTCAACCGCTTTACCGGCAGCATCTTTAGCATCAGAAACTGCTTTATCTGCAGTTGCTTTAGCATCTGCAGCAGCGTCTTTAACATCAGAAACAGCTTGCTCAGCCGCACCTTTGGCTTCAGAAGCAGCAGCATCCACAGCAGAAGCTGCATTTTCAGCAGCAGCGTTTACATCGGAAGCAACAGCAGAAGCCGCCTCTTGGGTTTCTTTTTTCGCTTCTTGTGTACACGCCGCCAAGCCGGCTACCATCATTGCAGCAATCAATAATTTTTTCATGTTGTATATCCTTTGGTCTAAAAAATATCCGTCAAAACTGACAGACCCAAAAATCATAACATAATAAATGCTCAAAAAAGGAAGAATTAACGCCAAATAACAGCCAATTTACGTTTTTTGAAAAAAATTTCAAAAAAATAGTTGACGAAAAGAAACAAGTTCCCTATAATTCACAGCTTATCGGGTCGTTAGCTCAGTCGGTAGAGCAGCGGACTTTTAATCCGTTGGTCGAGCGTTCGAATCGCTCACGACCCACCAAATATGAAAACCTGCTTTTTTTCAAAGCAGGTTTTTTTTATATTCTCCATCAAACCTTTCTTCACTCAATACCTCCCTTATTATCAACATCAAGAATATTCGAGCTTTGTCACAATGCTGTTATAGATGTGACTGAAAGCATCACAAACCTCTTGAATCAATCAAACCCAACTCCTCACCCAACATCTTTTTCTAAAAACTTCCAAATACCTACCATCAACCCACGCTAAATCCTCTTGTATGCCAGACAATTTAGGCATAGACTAAAACTACATCCAACTACAACAACAGGAGAAGGTTTGATGAAACAACTGTCTATGTATATTAACGGCCGCTTTGAAACCGATTTTAACGGCGCATGGCGTGATGTATTGAATCCGGCAACCGAAGAAGTCATCGCACGTGAGCCTAAAGGCGGAAAAGCCGATGTTGATCGTGCCGTTGCTGCGGCCAGAGATGCACAAACTGCATGGGAGCGTTTGCCTGCCGTTGAACGCGGCGCATACCTGCGCAAAATTGCCCAAGGCATCCGCGAACGCGCCGACGAGCTGACCGACACCATTGTCGCCGAAGGCGGCAAAACCAAAGATTTGGCACGCATAGAAGTCATGTTCACTGCCGATTATCTCGACTACCAAGCCGAATGGGCGCGCCGTTATGAAGGTGAAATCATCCAAAGCGACCGCCCGCGCGAAAATATTTTATTGTTCAAACGTCCTTTGGGCGTAATCGCCGGCATTTTGCCGTGGAACTTCCCATTCTTCCTGATCGCCCGCAAAATGGGCCCGGCTTTGGTAACAGGCAATACCATCGTCGTCAAACCAAGCAGCGTTACCCCGATTAACTGCCACATTTTTGCTGAAATCGTTCATGCTTCAGGCTTACCGGCCGGCGTATTCAACGTCGTTAACGGCCCTGGCGCAGAAATCGGCAATGCCTTGGCATCACATCCGCAAGTCGATATGGTCAGCCTGACCGGTTCTGTCGATGCAGGCCGCCAAGTGATGGAAGCAGCCGCCGCCAACATTACCAAAGTCTCACTGGAACTGGGCGGCAAAGCCCCTGCCATCGTTCTGAAAGATGCCGACTTGGATCTGGCCGTCAAATCCATCTTGGCTTCACGCGTGGGCAATACCGGCCAAATCTGTAACTGCGCCGAACGCGTGTATGTCCACAACAGCCTGAAAGACGCGTTTATCGAAAAAATGACCGCCGCCATGAAAGGCGTACGCTACGGCAACCCGGCCGAAGCCGAAGCAGGCGCGCTGGAAATGGGTCCGCTGATTGAAGAGCGCGCTGTCAAAGCCGTTGCTGAAAAAGTGGAACGCGCCGTCAAACAAGGTGCGACACTGGTCTGCGGCGGCAAACGCGCCGAAGGACGCGGCTATTTCTTCGAGCCGACCCTGCTGACCGATACCGACAACAGCATGGACATCATGAAGGAAGAAACCTTCGGTCCCGTCCTGCCGGTTGCCACTTTCGACACGCTCGATCAAGTCATCGCTTTGGCAAACGACAGCGAATTCGGCCTGACCAGCTCCGTCTATACCACCAATCTGAATGAAGCGTTTTATGTAACCCGCCGCCTGCGTTTCGGCGAGACATACATCAACCGCGAAAACTTTGAAGCCATGCAGGGCTTCCATGCCGGTTGGAAAAAATCAGGTATCGGCGGCGCGGACGGCAAACACGGTTTGGAAGAATATCTGCAAACCCAAGTCGTTTATTTGGAAACCGATATCTAACTGCCCTTCATGAAACAAAAGGCCGTCTGAAGTTGATTTTTCAGGTTAAACTGCACCCAAAAAGTTGCTACTCCAACTAACAAGGTGCAGTTTTTTTATAACTAATTTTTATTAAATAGGAAAGTAACCATGTTGCACAAAATCGGGATAATGAGCGCATTGATCTTGGGTTTTGCCATGCCGGCTACTGCCGAATGTTTGATTCAAAAAGACAGTATCGGAGGAATTAAATTAGGGCAGAACTTAAAGCAGGTAAAACAGAAATTCCCGAAGGCAAAAATGGAAAGAGAAAGCGATGCCGAAGGTGTGGCGTTTGTTGCCATTACGCTATCTAAAGACGTTATGGTTATCGCTTTTCAAGATGGAGACGACGATCCTGATTCTCCTATAAAACTCCATAAAAAAATTAATTTTTTGGAAACCGATTCTCCTACCTGTCACACGGCTTCAGGTGTACACCCGGGCATGAAGATTAAAGATGCAGAAGCCAAGTTGGGCAAAGTCAAAAAAATCATAATGTCGGAAATAGAAGCGCGTGAATATGTAACATTTGCCCGCCAACCTAAACATTTTACATTTGAAGTGGAACGTGGAACAGGGATTTATCCGGGTAAAGGTGGAGCACCGAATCAAACTCGGCGTTACCGTCAAATGGCACGTATTGAAGCAATTTCCGTATCTAAATCCAGAGGTTTTGATAATTGAAGAGCAAGATATTAGACAGAATGAACTACATCCCCAAAGTTGCCCTCCAACTAACAAGGTGCAGTTTTTTTATGTCCCTATATGCATTACACTTCAAATACCAAGACCAATACCACATCTCACGCACCCATCTGCAACGTTGGATAACCGCCTGTCAGGAAAGCGGCATCGGCGCACTCAAACCCTTCAGTCCAAAATCTTGACCGACCACCGCAAAAATCCCTTCATCGCCGACAAGCCGATCACAAAAATACAGTTTTTTGGGGGGCAGTTCAGGTTTCAGACGGCCTTTCTGCCTTTATAGAAAAAAACACCGACATCGCGTAAAATAGAGCCAATTTTTCACTTTATTCAGGCCGTCTGAAAACTCCGGCAGCCTGACTCATTTTCCGGAAAACACCATGAGCGAACAAAACAATCCGCAAACCGAGCCGCAGTTGGACGAAAACCAAATCATCGCCCTGCGCCGCGAAAAACTGCACAACATCCGCCAACAGCGCATTGCCTATCCCAACGACTTCAAGCGCAACAGCTTTGCCGCCGATTTGCACGCCCGATACGGCGAAATCAGCAAAGAAGAACTCGACCCGCAAGCCGTTCCCGTCAAAATTGCCGGCCGCATGATGCTCAAACGCCAAATGGGCAAGGCGAGCTTCGCCACCATCCAAGACGTAACCGGTCAAATCCAGCTTTATCTGAACAACAAAGGCGTGAGTCAGGAAGTTTTGGACGATTTCAATCATTGGGACTTGGGCGACATCGTCGGCGCGGAAGGCACTTTGTTCAAAACCAACCACGGCGAATTGACCGTGCGCGTGTCCGACATCCGCCTGCTGTCCAAATCCCTGCGCCCGCTGCCCGACAAACACAAAGGCTTGAGCGATCAGGAAACCAAATACCGCCAACGCTACGTCGATTTGATTGCCAACGAAGAGTCGCGCAATACGTTTATCAAACGCAGCCAAATCATCCAATCCGTGCGCAATTTCATGGTGAACGAGCATTATCTCGAAGTCGAAACCCCGATGATGCACCCGATTCCCGGCGGCGCGACGGCGAAACCGTTCGTGACCCATCACAACGCTTTGGACATCCCGCTCTACCTGCGCATTGCCCCCGAGCTGTATCTGAAACGCCTGGTGGTCGGCGGTTTGGAGCGCGTGTTCGAGATCAACCGCAGCTTCCGCAACGAAGGCATGTCCGTACGCCACAACCCTGAATTCACCATGATCGAATTCTACGAAGCCTTCTCCGACTACGAACGCATGATGCAAATGGCGGAAGACATCATCCGCAACGCTTCCCGCGCAGTAAACGGCACGGCAAAAATCAGCTACAACGGCAAAGAAGTCGATTTGGAAAGCCCGTTTGAACGCCTGACCATTCTCGGCGCCATCAAAAAATACAATCCGCACTACACCGATGAGCAGTTGAACGATGAAGAATGGCTGAAAAAAGAAATTGTCAAACACGGCGAAAGCCTGCCTCCGTCTCCAGGCATCGGCAGCCTGCAACTTGCCCTGTTTGAAGGTTGCGCCGAGGGCAAGCTGTGGAACCCGACTTTCATCATCGATTACCCTGTCGAAGTATCACCATTGGCACGCGCATCCGACAGCAAACCGGGTTTGACCGAACGCTTCGAGCTTTTCGTTGTCGGCCGCGAACTGGCAAACGGCTACTCCGAGTTGAACGATCCGGAAGACCAAGCCGAACGCTTCAAAGCGCAAGTGGCGCAAAAAGACGCTGGCGACGATGAAGCCATGCACTATGATGCCGACTACATCCGCGCCATGGAGTTCGGTTTACCGCCGACCGGCGGCTGCGGCATCGGCATCGACCGCTTGGTAATGCTACTGACCGATTCACAAACCATCCGCGACGTGATTCTGTTCCCGCAAATGCGTCCCGAATAACGCATTGAAATAAAATCAAGGCCGTCTGAAAACAAGACTCTGTTTTCAGACGGCCTTTTTGTTCAAATATGTAAAACGGAAGAGTTTAAATCGATAAATCCTTTACACCATAATAATAAAATTACATGATAATCAAAAAGATAATATAAAAAAGAATATGTAAACGTTTTTCAGTTTGTTGACAGTCTGCTAGAATACATCCAGTTACAGACAGCCTCCACACACAGGCCGTCTGAAAATGCAGAAACTCTGAAAGGTTTGTATGGATCAATTTTTCGAACAGCTTCACGGCTGGATAAACGCCATCAACGACCCAATGTGGTCGGGGTTGGTATATATGCTTTTAGGCGCAGGCCTCTTTTTCACCGTTACCACCGGTTTTGTACAATTCCGCCTCTTCGGCCGCAGTATCAAAGAAATGTTGGGCGGCCGCAAACAAGGTGATGATCCGCACGGAATCACACCATTCCAAGCATTCGTTACCGGCTTGGCCAGCCGCGTAGGCGTGGGCAACATCGCCGGCGTGGCGATTGCCATCAAACTCGGCGGGCCGGGCGCGGTATTCTGGATGTGGGTAACCGCCTTAATCGGCATGAGTTCGGCGTTTGTCGAATCTTCACTGGCCCAACTCTTTAAAGTTCGGGACTACGACAACCACCACTTCCGCGGCGGTCCTGCCTACTACATCACTCAAGGCCTGGGACAAAAATGGCTGGGCGTTTTGTTCGCCCTGAGCCTGATTTTCTGTTTCGGCTTTGTATTTGAAGCCGTACAGACCAATACCATCGCCGATACCACCAAAGCGGCATGGGGCTGGGATCAACACTATGTCGGTGTCGCCCTGGTCATTCTGACTGCCCCTATTATCTTCGGCGGTATCCGTCGCGTATCTAAAGCCGCGGAAATTATCGTTCCGCTGATGGCGGTTTTATATCTCGTCATAGCACTCTTCATCATTGCTACCAATATTTCCCTGATTCCTGACGTGTTCGGTCAGATTTTCTCCAACGCGTTCAACTTCGATTCGGCTGCAGGCGGTTTCCTCGGCGGTCTGATTTCGACCACCATGATGCAGGGTATCAAACGCGGCCTGTATTCCAATGAGGCGGGTATGGGTTCCGCGCCGAATGCCGCCGCCGCTGCCGAAGTGAAACACCCCGTCTCCCAAGGCATGATTCAAATGCTGGGCGTTTTCGTCGATACCATCATCGTCTGCTCATGCACAGCCTTTATCATCTTGACCTATCAGCAGCCTTACGGCGACCTGAGCGGTGCGGCGTTGACGCAGGCGGCGATTGTCAGCCAAGTGGGTCAATGGGGCGCGGGCTTCCTTGCCGTCATCCTGTTTATGTTTGCCTTTTCAACCGTTATCGGTAACTATGCCTATGCCGAGTCCAACGTCCAATTCATCAAGAGCCATTGGCTGGTTACCGCCGTTTTCCGTATGCTGGTTTTGGCATGGGTCTACTTCGGCGCAGTTGCCAACGTACCCTTGGTATGGGATATGGCAGACATGGCAATGGGCATCATGGCATGGATTAACCTCGTCGCCATCCTACTCCTGTCCCCGCTTGCCTTCCTGCTGTTGAAAGACTACACAGCCAAGCTGAAAATGGGTAAAGACCCAGAGTTCAAACTCTCTGAACACCCGGGCTTGAAACGCAAAATCAAATCCGATATCTGGTAAAACCAAAGGCCGTCTGAAATTTCAGACGGCCTTTTTAATCCCTGCCATTTAGACAAAACGATGCCCCTTAAAGCAGAAGCCTTAAGGGGCAGAGCGTTGCGGCACATCTTTTCAGACGGCCTTATTGTAGCAACGTTTCTCATTTCGCAGTGCAACAATATATTCAAATTCTAATTCCAAATCGGCACCCAGTCAAGCATTTCATTTGCATAGTAATACTTACCTAGGATATATTTATACTTACCAAACATCACATTACGGAGAAACTGATGGCTGCATTCAAACCCAACCCAATCAACTACATCCTCGGCCTCGATATCGGCATCGCATCCGTCGGCTGGGCGATGGTAGAAATTGACGAAGAAGAAAAACCCATCCGCCTGATTGATTTAGGCGTGCGCGTATTTGAGTGTGCAGAAGTTCCGAAAACAGGTGACTCTCTCGCAGCGGCAAGACGCTTGGCACGCAGTGTTCGCCGCCTGACTCGCCGTCGCGCCCATCGCCTGCTTCGGGCCCGCCGCCTATTGAAACGCGAAGGCGTATTACAAGCCGCCGATTTTGACGAAAACAGCTTGATCAAATCCTTGCCGAATACACCGTGGCAACTTCGCGCAGCCGCATTAGACCACAAACTGACGCCTTTAGAGTGGTCGGCAGTCTTGTTGCATTTAATCAAACACCGCGGCTATTTGTCGCAAAGAAAAAACGAGGGCGAAACTGCCGATAAGGAGCTTGGCGCTTTGCTTAAAGGCGTAGCCGACAATGCCCATGCCTTACAGACAGGCGATTTCCGCACACCGGCCGAATTGGCTTTAAATAAATTTGAAAAGGAAAGCGGCCATATCCGCAACCAGCGCGGCGATTATTCGCATACGTTCAGCCGCAAAGATTTGCAGGCAGAGCTGAATTTACTGTTTGAAAAACAAAAAGAATTTGGCAATCCTCATGTTTCAGACGGCCTTAAAGAAGGTATTGAAACCCTGCTGATGACGCAAAGAGATTCCATTCCTGATGAAAGTGCTATTCTGCGGATGCAAGGAAAATGTACTTTTGAAAAAAATAAATCTAGGGCAGCAAAACATAGTTGGAGCGCAGAACGTTTTATATGGTTAAGCAAGTTGGCTAATTTAAGGATAACGGATGAATTTGGCACTAGGAAATTAACTGAAATAGAACGTCAAATACTTATAGATCTTCCATATAAATTAAAGACCGTCAGCTATCAACAAGTAAGGAATGCCTTAACCTCCCTTTCTCCCAATGCTCTTTTTAATATCGGATATCATAAAAAAGATAAAAAAGGGGGAGATAAAATCATCAGATAAAATTGAAAAAGATACGAAATTCATGGAAATGAAATTCTGGCACAAAATTAAGGAAACTTTAGAAGGGAATGGAAGAAAAACAGAATGGCAGAGCCTTTCAAGCAATCATAATTTACTAGATGAAATCGGAACAGTTTTTACCATCTGTAAAAATGATGAGAGAAGAAAAGTCCTCTTGACCGGTAAGATAAAAGAAGATCAAGATATTCTTGATATTTTGTGTGATCATGTTGATTTTACATGCACTGTGAATTTATCTTTAGAAGCATTGAAAAATATCCTTCCTTTTATGGAACAAGGTGATGACTACGATACTGCCTGGAGAAAAGTTTATCCTCCGCAATCAACTAAAAAAGAATCTGTTCTGCCGCCCATCCCTGCCGACGAAATCCGCAACCCAGTCGTCTTGCGCGCCTTATCTCAAGCCAGAAAAGTCATTAACGGCGTGGTTCGGCGTTACGGCTCCCCTGCGCGTATCCATATTGAAACAGCAAGGGAAGTGGGTAAATCGTTCAAAGACCGTAAAGAAATTGAAAAACGCCAAGAAGAAAACCGTAAAGACCGTGAAAAATCCGCTACTGAATTCCGAGAGTATTTCCCCAATTTTATCGGCGAACCCAAGTCCAAAGATATTCTGAAACTGCGCCTGTACAAGCAACAACACGGCAAATGCCTGTATTCGGGCAAAGAAATCAACTTAGGCCGTCTGAACGAAATAGGCTATGTCGAAATCGACCATGCCCTGCCGTTCTCGCGCACATGGGACGACAGTTTCAACAATAAAGTGCTGGTATTGGGCAGCGAAAACCAAAACAAAGGCAACCAAACCCCTTACGAATACTTCAATGGCAAAGATAACAGCCGCGAATGGCAGGAATTTAAAGCGCGTGTCGAAACCAGCCGTTTTCCTCGCAGTAAAAAACAACGGATTCTGCTGCAAAAATTCGACGAAGACAGCTTTAAAAAACGCAATCTGAACGATACGCGCTACGTCAACCGTTTCCTGTGCCAATTTATTGCCGACCGTATGCGGCTGACAGGTAAAGGTAAAAGACGTATCTTTGCATCCAATGGACAAATTACCAATCTGTTGCGCGGCTTTTGGGGATTACGCAAAGTGCGTGCGGGAAACAACCGCCATCACGCCTTGGACGCCGTCGTCGTTGCTTGCTCGACCGTTGCCATGCAGCAGAAAATTACCCGTTTTGTACGCTATAAAGAGATGAACGCGTTTGACGGTAAAACCATAGATAAAGAAACAGGAGAAGTGCTGCATCAAAAAGCACATTTCCCGCAACCTTGGGAATTTTTCGCACAAGAAGTCATGATTCGCGTCTTCGGCAAACCGGACGGCAAACCCGAATTTGAAGAAGCGGATACCCCCGAAAAACTGCGTACCCTGCTCGCAGAAAAATTATCCTCTCGTCCCGAAGCCGTACACGAATACGTTACGCCACTGTTTGTTTCACGCGCGCCCAATCGGAAGATGAGCGGTGCACATAAAGATACTTTGAGATCTGCTAAACGATTTGTTAAACATAATGAAAAAATTAGTGTTAAACGAGTATGGTTAACCGAAATCAAGTTGGCCGACCTTGAAAATATGGTTAATTATAAAAATGGTAGGGAGATTGAATTATATGAGGCTCTTAAGGCACGTTTAGGGGCATATGGAGGTAATGCTAAACAAGCATTTGACCCTAAGGACAATCCGTTTTATAAAAAGGGGGGACAACTGGTTAAAGCTGTGAGGGTCGAAAAAACCCAAGAGAGCGGAGTCTTATTAAACAAAAAAATGCTTATACCATTGCAGATAATGGAGACATGGTACGTGTTGATGTGTTCTGTAAAGTGGATAAGAAAGGAAAAAATCAGTATTTTATTGTTCCCATCTATGCTTGGCAGGTTGCTGAAAACATTCTTCCCGATATTGATTGTAAAGGATACCGGATTAATGATAGCTATACATTCTGTTTTAGCTTGCATAAGTATGATCTGATTGCTTTTCAGAAAGATGAAAAATCTAAAGTAGAATTCGCCTACTATATCAACTGTGATAGCTCTAATGGACGATTCTATTTAGCTTGGCATGATAAAGGCTCTAAAGAACAGCAATTCCGTATTAGTACCCAAAATCTTGTATTGATGCAAAAATACCAAATCGATGAACTGGGCAAAGAAATCAGACCATGCCGTCTGAAAAAACGCCCGCCTGTCCGCTAAATTAATCTATCCGAGACCTTTGCAAAAAAGCCCTTCCCCAAC
>NZ_KV821251.1:0-20641 GCF_001815615.1 Neisseria sp. HMSC075C10 | reverse complement strand
AGGCCGTCTGAAATTTCAGACGGCCTTTTATTATGTTTTAAAGAATAGGGCGTAGCTTATAGGCTCATACGCCGTGGCGGTCGAGCCAACGTTCGGCATCAAGCGCGGCTTGGCAGCCGGAAGCGGCACTGGTGATGGCTTGACGGTAGGTATGGTCTTTGACGTCGCCTGCCGCCCATATGCCTTCGATATTGGTTGCGCCGACATTGTCACCGGTACCGCCTTTGGTTTTCAGATAGCCGGTTTCATCCATATCGAGTTGACCTTTGAAGATGTCGGTGTTGGGTTTGTGGCCGATGGCGATGAAAACACCTTTTACAGCGATTTCTTCAGTGCTGCCGTCATTGTGTTTCAGGCGTGCACCGGTAACGCCGCTTTCGTCACCCAAGATTTCATCAACCGAGCTGTTGAGCTTGAGGATGATTTTGCCTTCTTCGACGCGTTGCATCAGCTTGTCCACCATGATTTTTTCAGCGCGGAAGCTGTCGCGGCGGTGAATCAGGGTAACGGTGTTGGCGATATTGGCAAGGTAGAGTGCTTCTCCCACAGCGGTATTGCCACCGCCGACTACGGCAACATCTTGTTTTTTGTAGAAGAAACCATCGCAAGTTGCACAGGCGGAAACGCCTTTGCCGGCAAAGGTTTCTTCGCTTGGCAAACCTAAATATTTGGCGGATGCGCCGGTGGCAACGATGAGCGCATCGCAGGTGTATTCGCCCATATCGCCTTTGAGGGTAAACGGACGGTTTTGCAAATCAACGGTGTGGATTTGGTCGAAAATCATTTCAGTGCCGAAGCGTTCGGCATGAGCTTGGAAACGGGCCATTAGTTCCGGACCTTGTACGCCTTCTGCATCGGCAGGCCAGTTGTCCACTTCGGTGGTGGTCATCAGTTGTCCACCTTGCTCAACGCCGGTAATGATTACAGGGTTTAGGTTGGCACGGGCGGCATAGACGGCGGCAGTATAGCCGGCAGGGCCGGAGCCGAGGATGATGAGTTTATGATGGTTGCTCATGATGGTTTCCTTGCTGATGAATGATTGAATTTTGTCGTATCTAAGCTTTCAAACGGCCTGAATTTTACTTGAATCTGCCGCCGTCTGAAATATGTTTGTTGCTTGGGTTTAGTGGCTGTCTTTCCATTGATAGTATTTTGAGCCGAGGAAAGAGCCGAGTTTGCGCAGGAAAGGCTGGGTAATGATGTTGCGGTGGCGCAGTTGCTCAAAAGGTTTCAGACGGCCGTCATCGCCCATGATGGCTTCGGCAATCGCCAAACCGGCAATGCCGGTAATCGCCATGCCGTGTCCGGAATAGCCTTGGGCGTAGAAAACGGTAGGGGCGAGGCGGCCGAAATGTGGGGCGAGGTTGCGCGTAATGTCGCATTCGCCGCCCCAAGAATGCTCGATTCTGACATCGGCAAGTTGCGGGAAAACTTTTAGCATATCTTGGCGGACGAGTTCGGTCATGCGGTCTGGATCGTCGATAAACTCGTTGTCTTTGCCGCCGAAGAGCAGGCGGCCGTCGGCGCTGAGGCGGTAGTAGTCGAGGACGTGGCGGTTGTCGCAGATGGCCATATTATTGCGGATCAGGTCTTTGGCGCGTTCGCCCAGTGGCTCGGTGGCGATGATAAAGGTGCTGACTGCAATGGCTTTTTGTTCCAATACTTTGAATTTTGGGTGCAAGCCTGCATAAGTATTGACGGCATAAACGAGGTTTTTGCACTCAACACTGCCATTGGGCGTATGAACCAGCCAGCCGTTATCGCATGGCTCGATACGCGTCATCGGGGATTGCTCAAAAAGTTGTGCTTCTGCATCGGCTGCCGCTTTGGCAATGCCTAGGGTGTAATTGAGTGGGTGTAAGTGGCCGGATAAAGGATCAAATTGCGCGCCTTGATACATATCGCTGGCAAGTTGCTGCTTCAGCGTGGCTTTATCCCAAAGCTGGTAATGGCTTGCGCCATAATGTTTTTGAGCGTGTTCGTGCCATTGTTGCAATTCTTCCCAATGCTGAGGACGGACGGCGACGGTAGCGTAACCACGTTGCCAATCGCATTGGATATTGTGTTTTTGAATGCGAGAGTCAACCAGTTCAACGGCTTGCAGAGATTGCTGCCAGAACCATTGTGCCTGTTCCAAACCGACTTGTTTTTCGATTTCTTCCATGCCGCAGGCAAAGTCGCTGATGACTTGTCCGCCGCTGCGGCCTGATGCGCCGAAACCGATACGGGCGGCTTCAAGTACGATGACTTCATGGCCGTTTTCGGCAAGCGGTAGGGCGGTGCATAAGCCGGACAGGCCGCCGCCGATAACGCAGGTTTCAGTTTTCAGACGGCCTTCAAGCGTAGGATAAGACGGATGGGGATTGGCAGTGCTGACATAGTAGGAAGGAAGGTATTCTTTGAAGCTGGGATTAATCATGATTTGAGCTTTAGGTTGGTTTTCACTTCATTGAAATTGGTTTTCAGACGGCCTTAAATGTGGGCTTAGATTCAGGCCGTTTGAAAGGATAAGATGCAGTTAATAAAACAGGCTGTTCCGATGCTTTATCGGACAGCCTGTCTGCATATTAGGCGGCTTTCTCGGCTGCCAATTTTTCTTGGCGGTAGGCTTCGGCAGCCTCGCGTTCCCGTTTGGTTGCCTGACGCATCATCCAGTAGTTAACGACAATAACCAGCGTACCGATGATACCGATCAGGATGGTTGCCAGAACGTTCATCTGAGGGTCAAGGCCGAGTTTGATTTTGGAGAAAATCACTTGCGGCAATGTCGATGAACCCGGGCCTGACAGGAAGGAGGTAATCACCAAGTCGTCCAAAGACAGGGTAATGCCCAAGAGGAAGCCGGAAGCGATCGCAGGGGCAATCAGCGGCAGGGTAATCACGAAGAAAATCTTCAGTGGACGGGCACCCAAGTCCATAGCAGCCTCTTCCAAGGATTGATCCAATTCCACCAAGCGCGAGCGGATAACGACGGTAATGTATGCCATGCAAAGCGTGGTGTGGCCGAGGAAGATGGTGAAGAAGCCGCGATCGAAGTAGAGCGATTGCAGCAATTCACTGCCTTGCAGGAACATTTGCACCTGAATAATCAACAGCAGCATGGATAAACCGGTAATCACGTCAGGCATCACCATAGGCGCGGAAATCATACCGGCAAACAGGGTGCTGCCGCGGAAGCGTTTAATACGCGCCATAGCGTAACCAGCCAATGTGCCGAGTGCCACGGCGGCAAGCGAGGAAACGATGGCGATACGCAATGACAGCCAGGCTGCTTCCAAGATGGTGTCGTTTTCCATCAATGCGCCGTACCATTTGGTTGAAAAACCGCCCCAAACGGTAACCAGTTTGGATTCATTGAAAGAATAGATGACCAAAACCACCAGCGGAATATAGAGGAATGCCAGCGAGAGCAGGAGCATCAGTTTCAAGAACCAGGATAATTTGGTTTTCTGCATTATTTGCCTCCTTCTTCCAATTCGCGGTTTTCATAGTGCTGGAACAGGGCAATCGGTACAACCAGCAGGGCAACCATAACGACGGCGACGGCAGAAGCCAGCGGCCAGTTGTTTTGGTCGAAGAATGCCTGCCACAATACTTTACCGATCATCAGGTTTTCAGAACCGCCCACCAATTCAGGAATCACAAATTCACCGACGGCCGGAACAAAGACCAGCATAGAGCCTGCGATGATGCCTGTTTTGGATAAAGGCAGGGTAATGGTAAAGAACGATTTGATCGGACCTGCGCCCAAGTCGGACGCGGCTTCGAGCAGACGGTTGTCCAGTTTTACCAGTTGTGTGTACAGCGGCAAAATCATAAACGGCAAATAGGCGTAAACCATCACCAAATTCAGCGAAAAAGCATTGTAGAACAGGTCTAAAGGCTCGCTGATGATTCCATATTTGATTAAGAAATTATTGATGATGCCGTTGTGACCCAATAAGCCCATCCATGCGTAAACACGCAACAGGAAAGAAGTCCAGAAAGGCAGCATGATTGCCAACAGCAGGCCGTTGCGCGTAGCCGGATTGGCGCGTGAAATGGCATAAGCGGTCGGATAACCAATCAACAGGCAGATGATGGTCGTTGTCAGCGCAGTCTTAATTGAAGACCAGTAGGTCATCAGATAGATATTGCTGTTTTCACTGTCGCCAAACGGATTGAGCGTATTCCAAAAGTTTTGGAAGATGTCAGCGTAGTTCTGATAGCTGATGGCAATGTTCAGACGGCCTAAGTCTTCATCAATCGTCGTCAAAGGCGTAAATGGCGGAATGGCGATTTCTTGTTCGGCAAAGCTGATTTTCAATACGATGGCGAACGGAATCAGAAATAGAATCAAAAGCCAAATATACGGCACGGCAATCACTGCACGCTGTCCAGGACGGCGAAACAGTTTCTTTTTCAGTTTTTTAAGGTCCATTGCATTTCCCTCAAATTAACTGTACAGAGGCGTAGGTTGGTTTTCAGGCCAGCTGATATAGACAGTTTCGTCCCAAGTCGGCGGTGTAATGTTGCGCACATACCAATAAGGTGCGGGAACTTGGCTTTTGACGACACGGCCGTTGGCAAGTTTGATGTGGTAAATCGCGAAGCTGCCCAGATAGGCAATTTCTTTAACCGTGCCTTGGGCCCAGTTGTGCGCGCCCAAGTGTTCTGGTTTTTCTTTATGCAAATCAATGTCTTCAGGGCGGATGCTGATCCAGATTTCATGCTCGTTCGGAACGCCCAGGCCGTGGTCGATGCGGACGTGGTTTTCCAAGCCGTCACATTTGACGATAGAGAAATCGGCGCGGTCGTCAACAACGACGCCGTCAAAAATATTGGTTTCGCCGATAAATTCAGCAGTAAAGCGACTGTTAGGGTAATCGTACACGTCGCTAGGTGTGCCGACTTGGCGCAATTGGCCGTCGGACATAATGGCGATACGGGTAGCCATCGTCATCGCTTCTTCTTGGTCGTGGGTAACCATGATGCAGGTTACGCCGACTTGTTCCAGCGTGTTGACCAATTCCAGTTGGGTTTGTTGGCGCAGTTTTTTATCGAGTGCGCCTAAAGGTTCGTCAAGCAGCAGGATTTTCGGACGTTTTGCCAGGCTGCGCGCCAAAGCGATACGTTGTTGTTGACCGCCGGAAAGTTGGTGCGGCTTGCGTTTGGCGTATTTGGTCATTTGCACCAGGCGCAACATTTCTTCGACGCGGGCGTCGATTTCGCCTTTAGGCATTTTGTCTTGTTTCAGACCGAAAGCGATGTTTTGCTCAACGCTCATGTGCGGGAACAGGGCATAGCTTTGGAACATCATGTTGATTGGGCGTTCGTACGGAGCAAGTTTGGTAATGTCTTGGCCGTCGAGAATGATTTTGCCCTGATTTGGGCTTTCCATGCCTGCCAACATGCGCAGCAGCGTAGATTTGCCACTGCCTGAGCTGCCCAAAAGGGCGAAGATTTCGTGTTGATAGATGTCCAAGTCGATGTTATCGACAGCGTAATTGTCACCAAACTTTTTCACCAAGCCTTGGATTTGCAAATAAGGTTTGGCTGAAGACGCAGTGGTTGCGGTCATAATGGCAATACTCCAAAAAGAAAGACGAGTACCGGCAAAACGGATTTTCGAATGGGTGATAAAAAGCTGTTTGATTGCTGGCGGGAGTCGGACGGAGGCCGTCTGAAACTCTTGTAAAGCGCACGGGCAGCGTGGATAGAAAGCAGTTTAAGCCTAAGCTTTTGCTCTCGGCAAACTCAATATTATATTAGCCTAAGCCTCATAGGGGCAATATGAAATTGCTTGTATCGGCTGATTTGAAACAAATATGAAAGGAAAGGCAGGCAGGGAAACAAGATAGTAAAAATGGGTAACGTTGTTTTTCTGCACAAAAGGGGGTAATTATTATCTATATGTCTTAAATAATTATTCAAAATAGAATAAAATACGCAAATTACATTTATTTACTAAAACCATAATGGATTACGTTTTATATCGGGCGAGGCGGTTTTACTCGGAATTAAAACTAAATCCGCTATATAAATAAAAGGGAAAACATGAGTATCAAAGAATGGCCCGAAGGGGAGCGGCCGCGCGAGAAGCTCTTGGCGCACGGTGCGGCGGCGTTGAGTGATGCGGAGTTGCTGGCGATTTTGTTGCGTGTCGGAACGCGCGGTATGAGCGCGGTTGATTTAGCGCGTTATTTGTTGAGTGAGTTTGGCAGCTTGGGGAAGCTGATGAGTGCGGATGCCAAAACACTCGCTGCCTATAAGGGCATGGGCTTGGCGAGCTATACTCAATTTGCAGTGGTCAAAGAAATCGGGCGGCGGATTTTGGGTGAAGATTTGCAGGAGCAGATAGTTTTGTCAAACCCGAAATCGGTTGCGGATTATCTGCGCCTGCATCTTGGACATGAAAAAATTGAGGTCAGCGTTGCTTTGCTGCTCAACCGTCAAAATCAATTGATTGTGGTACGGGAATTGTCGCGCGGTACGGTGGCGGAAAACACAGTTTATATCCGTGAAATCGTCAAATTGGCATTGGATGAATACGCCGACAGTTTGATTTTGGCACACAATCATCCGGGCGGTTCGGCAAGGCCGTCTGAATCTGATGTGCAGTTTACAGAGCGTTTGAAACAGGCTTTAAGTTTGGTCGATATTACGCTGTTGGACCATTTTATCGTGACGGCAAAAGAAACCTGCTCTTTGCGCGAACAGGGCTATATGTAAGGATGAATGTTCAGACGGCCTCAGTAGGATTGATTACCTTGCTGAGGCCGTCTGAAGGATTATTGCGCTACTTCGTCAGAGGATTCTTTCTTATAGACGATTTCTTCCGATTTTGGCTTTTCTTTGCTCTTTTCTTTTTCCTTGTCCTTGTCTTTTTTGCCGTCAGGAATGGCGGCATCAATCACTGCCCCCGTTCCTTTGACAACCAATTTTCCGGCAGTCAGGACAGTTGTAGCTGCCAAATCGACACCGCGCCTACAACGCAGCCGTTAAGCATCAGGCAAAGGGCAAGTGCCGGAAGCAGGCGTTTTGTGCATCTCAATGGCTGCATCCGCAGTGTCCTTCGTGATGATGGTCGCATCCGAGTGCTTCTTGCCAAGCATCATCGTCGCCGTCAAATTCTTCAACTTCGTCAAATTCGCCGTTTTCTACCATGCTTACCAGCTCTTCCAGGCTTTCTGCGCCTTCTACCCAAAAGCAGGGAATATCGGGCGGTGTGTCGGGTGCAAGCAGGGCGGCCTGTTGGTCGTACCAAGCAATCCAGTAGCCGTTTTGCGTTTGTACGAATACGGCATTGGGATGGATGGTTTCGTTTTCGGTATTGACCAGCATTCTGGCAGCGATATCGGTTTGAAAAGGTAAGGTTTGCATGATGGTTTGAGAATGTGAGAAAAGGAAGTATTGTAACATGGTAAAAACAAACGCACCGTCTGAGTCAGGCGGTGCGTTTGTATCTCGGCAACTTGGGTGCGGACGGTTTAGGGTATCGGCCGCACCGGAAATATCATTCCGTTCAGATTATTTGTCGTCGTTAGCCAAAACGAAGCGGTAAATAGCCGCGCCCACTGCTGCGCCGGCAATAGGGGCCAACCAGAACAACCACAGTTGTTCAACAGCCCAGCCGCCTTGGAACAAGGCAACGCCGGTAGAGCGTGCAGGGTTGACGGAAGTATTGGTCACAGGAATGCTGATCAAGTGAATCAGGGTCAGTCCCAGGCCGATGGCGATAGGAGCAAAGCCGGCTGGAGCCAATTTGTCGGTAGAACCCATGATGATGATCAGGAAGAATGCGGTCAGTACGAATTCGATCAGCAAAGCAGCCATCATGTCGTAACCGTTAGGAGAGTGCTCGCCGAAACCGTTGCTGGCAAAGCCGGAAGCAACAGCATCAAAACCGGTTTTACCGGAAGCAATCAGATACAGAACGCCCGCAGCGGCAATCGCACCGATCACTTGGGATACGATGTAAGGCAACAGGTCTTTACCGTTGAAACGGCCGCCGATGAAAAGGCCGACGGAAACGGCAGGGTTGAAGTGGCCGCCGGAAATGTGGCCAACGGCGTAAGCCATGGTCAGTACGGTCAAACCGAATGCTAAAGCGACACCGGCAAAGCCAATGCCAAGTTCAGGGTAGGCTGCTGCCAAAACTGCGCTGCCGCAGCCGCCGAATACCAGCCAGAAAGTGCCGAAAAATTCTGCAAAATATTTTTTCATTTGTTTTTCCTCGTAAAGGGTGGGGTGTTGCCGAAGGCATGAATCATAATAATATTGCTTTTAATCGAAAAACGGATTTACCTGTTTTTTCCGGTCTTGACAAAAGGCCGTCTGAAAATGGTGACAAACGGGTAGAAATATGCATTTTGCAGGTCGAGTTTGGTTGATTGAACCTTGTTTTTTGTGAAGCAAATGCCGTTAATGCAAAAGCATTTAGATTTGTAAGAAATGTTGTTTATAGATTACTTATTTGCTTGTTTATTTGATTGGAATCTCTGAACCCATTATCTGATTTAAAAAGGCCGTCTGAAAGTTTCAGACGGCCTTGATTTAAGCAAGGATAAATTAATCCAGATGGTCGCTACTTTGCGCCAAGATGGTGCGGTTGCCGTTGTTTTCCGCAGGGGAAACAATACCGTCGGCTTCCATTTGGTCAATCAGGCGGGCGGCACGGTTGTAGCCGATGCGCAGTTGTCGTTGGATATTGGAAATGCTGGCTTTACGCGATTTCAAGACAACGGAAACGGCTTCGTCATACATGGGGTCGAGGTCGCTGTCGTTGCTGCGGCTGGTGCCGGTAAAGTCTTCGGTGGAACCGTTGCTCAAAATATCGTCGATATAGTCGGGTGCGCCAAATTGTTTCAGGTATTCCACTACACGGTGTACTTCGTTGTCGGAAGCGAACGCGCCGTGTACACGTTGCGGATAGCCGGTGCCGGGTGGCAGGAACAGCATATCGCCTTGGCCGAGCAGGTTTTCCGCACCCATTTGGTCAAGAATCGTGCGGCTGTCGATTTTGCTGGACACTTGGAAGGCAATGCGTGTCGGAATATTGGCTTTAATCAGGCCGGTGATGACATCCACGCTGGGGCGTTGAGTGGCAAGAATCAAATGGATACCGGCTGCGCGTGCTTTTTGGGCAAGACGGGCGATCAGTTCTTCAATTTTCTTACCGGCGGTCATCATCAGGTCGGCAAATTCATCTACGACGACCACGATAAACGGCAGTTTTTCCAATGGCTCAGGATCTTCAGGCGTGAGGCTGAACGGGCTGCCGATTTTTTCACCACGCGCGGCGGCTTCGGCAATTTTTTGGTTGAAACCGGCAAGGTTGCGCACGCCCATAAAGCTCATCAGGCGGTAGCGTTTTTCCATTTCGTTGACGCACCAGTTCAGTGCGTTTGCAGCCAATTTCATATCGGTTACGACAGGGGCGAGCAGGTGCGGAATGCCTTCGTAAATGCTCAGTTCCAGCATTTTCGGGTCAATCATAATCATGCGCACGTCTTCTGGCGTTGCTTTGAAGAGCATGGACAGAATCATGGCGTTCACGCCTACGGATTTACCCGAACCGGTCGTACCGGCAACCAGCAGATGCGGCGCTTTGGCCAAGTCAGTGACGACAGGCTGGCCGGTAATGTCTTGGCCGAGCGCGAGGGTCAGTTTGGATTTGGACTCGGTAAACGCAGGCGAATTAAAGATTTCGCTCAGGCGGATCATTTGGCGTTTCGGATTAGGCAATTCCAAGCCCATGCAGGTTTTGCCGGGGATGGTTTCCACCACGCGGATGGAAGCCACGCCAAGCGAGCGCGCCAAGTCTTTTTCAAGATTCAAAACGGCACTGCCGCGCACGCCGACATCAGGCTCAATCTCGTAGCGCGTAATGACCGGGCCGGAATAGGAGTCCATCACTTTGACTTTAACTTTGAACTCGGCCAGTTTTTCTTCGATGGTAATGCTGTTTTCCAACAACTGTTCTTCAGTTTGCGAGGCGCTCGGGTCAAACTGCGGCGGCAGGAGCAGGGCAGTGGTCGGTAGAAGCGCATCGGTCAGTGTTGCCGAAGTTGGAATAGCTATGCTTGGTGTATCTTCTTGAACGCTTGGTTCTACGCTTTGAACAGGTGTTTCAACGACTGTCTGTGTATATTCAGACGGCCTTGCGATTGTTTCAACAGATTCAACGGGTTCAATGGTTTCAACCGCTTGAATAGCTTCTGCTTCCGCTTGTACAGGCGCTTCCGGCTCACCATCGAATTCTGTTTCTTCGACGGCAGATTCGCTGATTAAATAATCGCGGATACTGCGTTCAGGCTGATTGCTGACATGCGCATTGACTTGTGCATCAAAAATCGGCACTTGGATTTTATGTTCAAAAGCAGGCAGTTCGGGGATATCAATCGGCGCAATCGAGGTTTGGAAAACAGGCGGTTCGGGGATATCGGTTTTAGCCATAGGGACAACTGGTACGGCAGGAGGCTCGACTACGGTTGCGTTTGGCGCGGCAGGTCGGGGGATATAAGGGGATTTTTTAACAGGCACAGCCGGTTTCGGACGGGACGGCGTTGCCGGTGCGGCAGGTCGTGGTGCAACAGCTTCCGTGGCAGCTTGTTTACGCGCCCATCTTTCGGCGGCCGCTTCGGTATAGCGAACTTGACGGCGCAAGCTGGCAGGACGGCTGATTTGTCCCAAGTTGGCCAGAATTTCGTCATTTTCGATGGTGCGCGGAGAGTAGTCGCGCAATGGGGCGACGGCCTCGGCCAGTTTGTGGCGGGCGGCGGTACGGCGGGCAAGGTTGTTGTGAATATCTTCCGCTTGGATTTCAGAAGGGAATGCCTGCATGGAAGTATAGGGGAGGATGGCTTCTTTTTCGGCAGTTCTTAAGGCCGTCTGAACGGTTTCGATATGCGGCGCATGGGCTTCTGCCACGCGGACATTATTGGCGCGCGCCAAGGCACGTTCGCGTGTGCGGCGCAAGATAGGGTCGTTATAGTCGATGATTTCCATGCCGGTCATCGGCAGGGATGAAGCACGCAACAATGGGGTTTCGATTTCGTCTTTGTAAATCGGCGCATTTTTTTCGGCCAAATGCTCGTTCCATTCTTCAACCGCTGCTTCGTGTAGGGAACGGGTGGCTTCTTCTAATGTGATTTCTTCAAAATTGCTGTTTTGCACCAAAGACGGGCTGTATTCGGGCGTTTCCATTTGTGCAAACGGCGTGATTTTAGGAATACGTTCCGGTTTGGCAGATTTGCGGGTTTTAGGCGCAATTTTGATTTCTTCTTCGGTAGCTGCGATGTGTTCCGGCTCTTCGGCAACTGGCTCTGCTGCGTGCTCTTCGTTTGTTTCGGCGCGTTGCATTTTATTGTGTTCGAGTGCGGAAAGCAGGCGGATGCGGGCGATTTTATGGTTGTCGGCAGTGCGCTTGTTCATGCTGAACAAACGTTTCAGGCTGTCCAGTTGGTCGGAAAAACCGACCGGGCTGTCTTCTTCGTTTATTTCTTGTTCGTCGCCACTGAGTCGGGCCAATTCATGGCGCCACTTTTGCTCTTGTTTCTGGCGCCACCAGAACAAGCCGGCTATGGCGGCCAGCAGAATTAAAGCCAATATTGTCCAAAGCATGCGTCCATCCCCTTAATTAAACGGCAAAGTCCGTTATTCTAACGCTTTTTTCGGGTAAACAAAACCAGCCGAAACAAGCTTTAACGGCAAAGGCAGACAGGATTGTCAAAGCTGTGGCTTGAGGCGCGTATAATAGGCCGTCTGAACATTTTGCGGATGAGAAGATGATTTTTCAAAACGGATGGTTTCCCGTTGGTGTCGTGATGGCGGCATGGCCTGTGTTGCTGGTGATTTTTGCTTTATGCGCAAAGCAGGCATGGGTGTCGGTATCGCAGCATCGTTCCGCATTTTTGTTGGCTGCCGTGATGTTGCCGCTGGCTTGGAGTTTGAATGCCTCTCCGGAAAGCGGACAACTGGCCGGCATGAGCTATCATTTGCTCGCCTTGAACCTGACGGCTTTAATGCTGGGCACCTCTGCTGCGTTCTGCATCGGCGTTTTGCTGTTTTTTCCATATTTGTGGCTTTGGGGCGATTGGCATATGTTCCCCATCAATGCCTTGTCCGTATTGCTTCCGCCTTTGTTGGTGAACTTGGGTTTCCGCCATTGGGTGTCGCGTTTGCCTGCCAATATCTTTATCTTTATTTTTCTGAATGGTTTTTGGGCTGCGGCGGTCGGCATGGTGTTTACCGGCGTGGTTTTGATCGGTTTGTTGGACTGGGCGGATGTATTTGATACGACGGTATTATGGAAAACCGCTTTTCCTGTTTTCTTCTTAATCGCTTGGGCAGAGGCATTTTTGAGCGGTATTTCAACAGCCATTTTTATCGCGCTCAAGCCACAATGGATTTGTACTTTCGATGACGGCAGGTATTTGAAATCCGCGCCTAAGATTTGGCAATAAGATATGAAGGCATCCTTGTTTGGTTTCAGACGGCCTCATGACCGGATGGCCTGTTTTCAATTAAATTTTTAACGTGTTATGTTTGCTTATATTTTTCCCATTGTTTGCGGCGCTGCCGTCGGGGCTGTATTGCGTTGGTTGTTTGGCTTGGTGCTGGTGTCTTCTGCGCCTTTTTCTATCGGTACATTGGCGGCAAACTGGCTGGGCGCGCTGCTGATCGGCGTATTGGCAGAACTCTTAACCGATCCGCAATGGCGTTTGCTTTGGGTTACCGGATTTCTCGGTAGCTTGACCACATTTTCAGGTTTTTCAGTGGAGATGGTGGGTTTGATGCAGGCGCAACGTTGGGGCATGGCTTTGATGGCAACCTGTCTACATGTTTTCGGTTCGTTTGGTTTGACGGCGCTGGGGATTAAATTGGCGCAGATTTGGAAGTAAGTTACTATTTTTTATTTGAAATATAAACCAAAGGCCGTCTGAAAACCTGTTTTCAGACGGCCTTTGGCTTTATCAATTAGGGGTGTACATAGCTTTTTGTACGCGCTAAATCGGTAATTAACAGCGGATTGTCTTTGCGCATCATATCGATCAGCTCTTGGCAACGTTTGGTTGTTGGATCTTGCCAGAGCCAGTCAAGCTCAGGCTGGGTAAGGCCGACTATCTGAAGAAATTGAACTTCACCGTTTGGCGTTTTGATAGCGGGCAGCTTAGGGTCTGGTGCGAAGGCTACGCCGACGATGGCGGTTTCTGTATCCATTCGGATAGGGCCGTTAGTCGAAGTAAAGTGGTAGGCTTCAAACCAGTTGCCACTTTCAAAAACGTAACGGCCAAGGTTATTCATCATGTTGACTGCCCAATAAGGCTCGTGTTTGGTGTTGTAGTCAGAATCCGGATCCTGATCGTAAGGGGGAGTACGGAAGGTAAATTCAAATCCCCATTTACTGTAATCTGCACCGGCAAGTTCTGGCTTAAAGTAAAGTTCGCTCATGCCGTAGGAAACAATGTGGCGATGGAAGGTTTGCTCTTCGCAATCAAAAATGTCGCTATTGTCCAGTGGATCGGTGCCTCCCAACCAATATTTGATTATAGGGCCATAGGAGCGTGGTTTGACATCACCATAAAGTGCTTTAAGCGCAGTATCGATGGCTTCCCAGCCGACAGCCTGATCTTCTTTAAAAGTTTGGCGGTATTCTTGTTCGTTCATTGTCTGTTTCCGTGTCGTTGATAATTTGGTTGTAAATTAATTCGCGTGTTTTTTTTTAGAATGTGTTGTTTCTAAAAATAAAGCGATTTAAATATGATATCTTATTTGCTTTTTTAATCAATACCAATAGGCAAACAGACGGTTTCTTGACAATAGGTTTTGCCGGACTCGCTTAAGTGTGCCGGTTTGTAGGCAGCAAAGGTGTAGGTCAGGTCTGCGCGGAATGTATCGGGATCGGCTTCGGCGGTGTCGCAGTTGAGGCCGGTGGGAATATCAAGGGCGACTTTCAGGCCGTCTGAATGATTGAGTTGGCGGCAGAGGGCGGCGATTTCGGTTGGAAGTGCGCCGCTGAAGCCTGTGCCGAATATGCCTTCGATAATGATGTCGTAACCGTTTTTCAGACGGCCTTCCAGTTCTTGGACGGATATCAATTCAATATGGGGCAAACCGTTGAGTCGTTCGCGATTGGTTTGAGCCAAAGGGGAGAGGTTTTCTCCGAGTGAAAACAGAATATCGATATGCCAACCTTGCGCCTGCATATATCTTGCCATGACTAAGCCGTCGCCGCCGTTGTTGCCTTTGCCACAAACGATCAGTGCGCGTCCGGCTTGAGGATGACGCTGCATAAGGTCTTGGGCGGCAGAGCTGCCGGCGTTTTCCATCAGTTGGTCGAAGCTTGTGCCTTTATCGACGGCTGCTTGTTCGCGTTCGCGCATTTGGGCGGCGGTATAGACTTTCATGATTGGCTCTCTTTGCAGGAAATTATTTGTCAGCGGTATTCATCAGGCGCAAGGCTTTCAGACGGCCTATTTCTTTTTGATATTCCACCAGTCCGATAAATGTGCCGTCTCGGCTGTATACGCGGATGGGCTGTTCGGCGGAAATGTCTTCGGTAAACTGGGGGCGCTGGCCGTGTTTAAGCATGGTAACGGCGTAGTCGTTCAACTCAAGTCTGGGGAAATGTTGCACCAAGACATCGCAAGGCAGCAACAAGGCATCGCGTTCGGCTTCGTCCAATTCTGCCAAGGCTTCGAGCGTGTGGCTTTGGGCAATGGAAAAGCCTGCAGTTTCGGTACGGCGCAGGGCGGTCAGGTGGGCGAATGTGCCGATGTGTTTGGCGATATCTTCGCTGAGGGTGCGGATGTAAGTACCCTTGCTGCAACGTACGTCTATCACGGCTTTGGGTGCATTAAACTCAGTAATATCAATGGAGTAAATGGTAATGTCGCGCGCTTTGCGTTCGATAACGATGCCTTTGCGTGCGTATTCGTATAGCGGTTTGCCTTCGTGCTTGAGGGCGGAAAACATCGGCGGCACTTGGCGGATATCGCCCGTTAAGGCTTGGCAGGCCGTCTGAAATTCGGACAATGAAATATCGGCGCGTGCGGTGGCAACGATTTCGCCTTCGGCATCGCCTGTGCTGCTGGCTTCGCCCAGTTTCAGCGTGGCCGTATAGGCTTTGTCGGCATCAATCAGGTATTGGGCGAACTTGGTCGCTTCACCGAAGCAAACAGGCAAAAGCCCTGTGGCCAAAGGATCGAGTACGCCGGTATGTCCGGCTTTTTCGGCATGGAACAAGCGCCGCGCTTTTTGCAGGGCGGTGTTGCTGGAAAGGCCTTCAGGTTTGTCGAGGAGAAGAACGCCGTTGACCGGGCGTTTGGTGGGTTTATTGGTCATATTAATTAGGAAATATTAATGTTCAGGCCGTCTGAAAGGGTTCAGACGGCCTGCGTGTTTTAATCAATCAGTCTTCAACCGGTTTTTCCGCCGCTACTTGGTCGATCAGGCTGGAAATGCTCATGCCGCGTTCGAGTGATTCGTCGTATTTGAAGTGCAGCTCGGGCGTTTTGAAGAGTTTGATGCGTTTGGCCAATTCGCTGCGCAAATGGCCTTTGGCGTGTTCCAAAGCTTCTTCGGTAATGTCGCGTGTGCTGTCGTCGAGGACGGTGTAGAACACGGTTGCGTGGCTGTAATCGCGGGTGACTTCGACTTCGTTGATGGTGATGAAGCCTGCGCGCGGGTCTTTCAGGCCGGTACGGACGAGTTCGGCAAGCTCGCGCATGATTTGTTCTTTGACACGGTCTTGGCGGGCGTAGCCGCGTTGGGGTTTTCTCATGGTTTTCCTTGATGTATGGCAGGCTGTCGTTTTCAGACGGCCTGCGGTTTGGATTTTGAAAAGCTGCCTATTATAACGGAGCGCGGTTTATTGTGCTTGAACCGAGAAAGGCATATCGATTTTTTGCCATTGCGCGCTTTCGTAGTCCAGCGCATCGGCAATGAGGGGGTGTTGCTCCAGCCATTGGGCGTTGATGCGCAAGATGAAGCTGTGGTTGTTTTCGTCGACGCGAAGCTGGGTTTGCGGTGGCAAATCAAGCGGCAGGCGCGAACGGCAGAAGAGGGCGGCCAGGCGCAGGGACAACACGGCACACCACATGATTTCGTTGTTGCCGATAATGTCCGCCATTTTCTTAAGGTCGCCGCGATGGCCGATAACCAGTTGCGCCAAAATGGTTTGCTCTTTGCGTGAGAAGCCCGGCATATCGGCGTTTTCGAGAATGTAGGCGGAGTGTTTGTGATAGCCGGTATGGGCAATATCCAAGCCGATTTCATGCAGACGGCCTGCACGGCTGAGGTATTGGTTCCACAGGGCAAGCTCTTGAACGGTTACGTTTTTGGCGTGGCACAGGCTGTTCATGAAGGCTTGCGCGGTATCGGCAACGCGTTTGGCTTGGTTGAGGCTGACGTGGTAGCGTTTTTGGAACTCTGCCGTTGTCTGTTCGCGCATATCAACATTGAGGCTGCGGCCGATTAAGTCGTAGAACACGCCGTCGCGGAGGGCGGCTTCGGTAACGGTCATTTTGGTCAGCGAGAGTTCTTCAAAAGCGGCCATCATCACGGCCAATCCACCTGCAAAAACTTCGACGCGTTCGGGTTTGAGGTTTTCAAATTTGGCTTTTTTAACTGAACCGGCTTCGATAATCCTATCGGCAAGATAACGCATGCCTTGGGCGGTAATATCGGCTTCTTGCGGCAATTCGGCTGCCAAAACGTCGCGTATGGATTTTGCCGAACCGGACGTGCCGATGGCGAAATCCCAACCGGTGCGCTTCATCAGTTTGCTGATGCGTTGGATTTCGATACGCGCGGCGGAAACGGCGGCTTGGAAATCTTTGGCGGTCACTTTGTTTTGGAAGAAGCGCATGCTGTACGTTACGCAGCCTAAAGGCAGGCTTTCTGTGGTCAGCGGTTGCAAATCCGAGCCGATGACAAATTCGGTCGAACCGCCGCCAATGTCGATAACCAGCATTTTGTCGCCTTTGGGCGGCAGGGTATGCACTACGCCGGTGTAAATCAGACGCGCTTCTTCACGGCCGGCGATGACTTCGATAGGAAAACCCAGTGCCGCTTCGGCACGGGGCAGGAATTGGGCGATGTTTTTAGCGACGCGGAAAGTGTTGGTGGCCACCACGCGCACGTTTTCAGGTTGGAATCCGCGCAGGCGTTCGCCAAATTTTGCCAAACATTCCAAGGCTTGTTCTTGAGAGGCTTCGCTTAGGTTTTTTTGTTCGTCCAAGCCGGCGGCAAAGCGAACCATTTGTTTGAACGAGTCGATGACTTTCAGCTGGCCGTTGTTGTTTTCACAAATTTGCAGGCGGAAACTGTTGGAACCCAAGTCGACGGAGGCTAAAACGTTGGCGGGAGTGGTGGTCATAAAAAATACCGGTTGATTAGAAAAACCTAAATGTTACTTGAGGCGGTATCACTTGACAATAAAAGGTATACAGCTCTTTGATTCTGCTCATAGATGTATTTTATAATGCTGATTTTAAGCCAATATATTAAAGGCCGTCTGAACTTTTCAGACGGCCTAAAAAGAGAAAACACATGAAATCGGAAAACCAAGATTCCTTATTTTTATCGCGCCGCCGTCTGTTGCAAGTCGGCGGAGCCATGCTTTTGACGCCTGCGACCGCATGGGCGGGGGCGCAACGTGAAGAAACGCTGGCGGATGATGTGGCTTCCGTGATGCGCAGTTCGATTAATAGCGCCAGCCCTGCGCGGCTGGTGTTTGCCGATTTGAGGGAAGGGGAGCGTTGGTTGGCGGCGATGTCTTCCCGATTGGCACGTTTCATTCCCGATGAGGGCGAGCGCCGTCGCCTGTTGATTAATATTCAATATGAAAGCAGTCGTGCCGGACTCAACACTCAAGTGATTCTGGGCTTGATTGAAGTGGAAAGCGCGTTTCGCCAATATGCCATCAGCGGCGTGGGCGCGCGCGGTTTGATGCAGGTAATGCCGTTTTGGAAAAACTATATCGGTAATCCGTCGCACAATCTTTTCGATATACGAACCAATCTACGCTATGGCTGCACCATTCTGCGCCATTACAACAATATCGAAAAAGGCAATATTGTCCGCGCTTTAGCAAGGTTTAATGGCAGCTTGGGCAGTAACAAATATCCAAACGCCGTGTTAGGCGCGTGGCGAAATAGATGGCAGTGGGGTTGATTCGGGATAAATGGGATAGGGCAGATCTTGCGTGACGTTGTTTTTTGTTAAAACCGTTTTATACCGATGAAGCAGGTTTGCGATAAACGGCTTGCGATTTGACCCCATGCAATTCCTTTGAATCCTGTATAATCAGAAAATCTGTTAATTCACACTTTCAGACGGCCTTTCGCAAACTTAAGGCCGTCTGAAACATTATTTATGGCAAGAGATAACCGAATTCAAATGTTTCCGCACGAGTGGCGTGCCAGTACCACACTTTCCGGCGTTTACGCACTGCGTATGTTGGGGATGTTTTTGGTGTTGCCTGTTTTGGCGATGTATGCCGCTTCGTTGCCCGGCGCAGAAAACAATAAAGCGCTGGTCGGTATGGCGATGGGTATTTATGGGCTGACACAGGCTTTGCTGCAGTTGCCTTTAGGCATGGCTTCCGACAAGTTCGGCCGTAAAAAAGTAATTTATGCCGGCTTGATTGTATTTGCGGCAGGTAGTTTTTTGGCTGCAGTTGCCGACAGCCTGCAGATGTTGGTTGCCGCGCGTGCCATTCAGGGCGCGGGCGCAGTCAGTGCGGCGGTAACGGCTTTGCTGGCGGATTTGACCCGTAACGAAGTGCGGACGCGTGCGATGGCGATGATCGGCCTGAGTATCGGCTTGACCTTTTCCGTCAGCCTAGTGCTGGCGCCGATGATTGCCAGCTTTATCGGCGTATCCGGCCTGTTTGCGCTGACCGGTATTCTGACGGTAATCAGTATCGGCGTGGTTGCCTGGATGACACCTGATCCGGAAGTGTCAAAAATGCACGAAGACACGCAGGCTCAGCCTTCGCGTATGGGCGAGGTATTGAAAAACCGCCAACTGCTCAATCTCGACTTCGGTATTTTTGCCTTGCATGCGGCGCAAATGGCATTATTTACCGCATTGCCGTTTGCCATGACACAGCTGGGTTTGGAAAAAATCCATCATTGGCAAGTCTATCTACCTTCAACCATTACCGGTCTGATTATTATGGTGCCGCTGATTATCGTTGGCGAAACGCGCAACAAACTCAAACAAGTGTTTATCCTTGGTATCGTCTGCATTGCCGCGGCGCAAATCGGTTTGCTGTTCGGAATGCACTCGGTATGGTTGATTACCGCTTATCTGATTGTTTATTTTATTGGTTTCAATGTATTGGAAGCCAGCCTTCCGTCTATGGTGTCGAAAATCGCTCCGTCAGATTTGAAAGGCACCGCGATGGGCGTGTATAACACCATGCAGTCGGTCGGTTTGTTTGTCGGCGGCGCAACCGGTGGTTTATTGTTCCAAAAATACGGTTTTGCAGGCGTATTTGCCTTTTGTAGCGTATTGATGTTGCTGTGGTTGGTATTGGCAGTCATTTCGCCGGCACCAAAACCTGTCAAAAACCTCAGCTATCCGCTTAACGCCGAATGGCAACAAAATCCGGATTTGCTCTACGAAAAATTGACCGAAATTGAAGGCGTTGAAAGCATCAGCTTTAGTGCAGACAAACAAACCATTTATATCAAGGCCTTGCAAAAAGGATTCGACCAAGAGGCCGCCGAAAAAATTATCACAGGAGTGTAAAATGTCATTGAATAAAGTTATCCTCATCGGCCGCCTCGGCCGCGACCCGGAAGTCCGCTATATGCCCAACGGCGAGGCCGTCTGTAATTTCAGCGTTGCCACCAGCGAAACTTGGAACGACCGCAACGGCCAACGCGTAGAACGTACCGAATGGCACAACATCACCATGTACCGCAAACTCGCCGAAATCGCCGGTCAATACTTGCGTAAAGGCAGCCAAGTGTACCTGGAAGGCCGTATCCAAAGCCGTAAATACCAAGGCAAAGACGGCATTGAGCGCACTGCTTACGACATCATCGCCAACGAAATGAAAATGCTTGGCGGCCGCAACGACAACAGCGGCGGCGCACCATACGATGACGGCTACAACCAAGGCGGTCATTCGAGCCAAAGCAGTTACCAACAAGCGCCACAACAGCAATACCAATCTGCCCCAGCGCAAGAACCCCCGGCCGCCCCAGCCCGTCGTCCTGCCCCGGCACAACCGACCGCTCCGGTTGATGATATCGACGACGATATTCCATTCTAATCATTGAGCAATACAAAAGGCCGTCTGAAAAATATACTTTCAGACGGCCTTTCAAATGATTCAAAAGAAAATCCTACATTTGCACCGAGCCGCTGACGGTCAGAGACCTTTGCAAAATCCCCCCAAAAATCCCCTAAATTCCCACCAAGACATTTAGGGGATTTTCCATGAGCACCTTCTTTCAGCAAACTGCCCAAGCCATGATTGCCAAACACATCGACCGTTTTCCACTATTGAAGTTGGATCAGGTGATTGATTGGCAGCCGATCGAACAATACCTGAATCGTCAAAAAAACCGTTACCTTTGAGACCACCTCGGCCGTCCCGCCTATCCACTGCTGTCCATGTTCAAAGCCGTCCTGCTCGGAC
>NZ_KV821250.1:0-2940 GCF_001815615.1 Neisseria sp. HMSC075C10 | reverse complement strand
TAGACGAAAACCTGTGTTTGGATTTCGGCTATCGAAGGAAGGGCTTTTTTGCAAAGGTCTCATAGGTGTATTGATCGCCGAGCATGACCCAGCCGCCTGCGGGCGCATCTTCTATAGCGGAGCCAAGCTTCCCGAAAGAGAGGATGCTGTCGTTGCCTTTGCAGATGGCGGGTGTACCGTCGTCTGAAAAAGTGGTGCAGCCAGCGAGAAGGAATACTGCGGATAAAAAGGGGAAGACGTATGTTTTCATAATGTTTGTTTGAAGGTATTTAAAATCAGGCAAATGGGGGAATACTCAATCCGAATTGTTCCAACAAGCCGACCGTTTCGTAAACGGGCAGGCCCATCATGCCTGTAAAGCTGCCTTGCAAATGCTCGACAAACACGCCGCCCAAACCCTGAATGCCATACGCGCCCGCTTTGTCCATCGGTTCGCCACTTCGGATATAGGCGGATATTTCTTCGGCAGACAAGGTTTTGAAACGTACATCGCTGGTTTGCAAAACGCCGTGCGTTTTCCCTTGCCAATATACGCATACGGCAGTCAGCACCTGATGCGTCTGCCCTGAAAGCCGGGCGAGTATTTCGGCTGCTTGGGCTTCGGTTTCCGGTTTGCCGAGAATGTGGTTTTGATAGGCGACCGTAGTGTCGGCGGTCAGAATCAGATATTCGGGCGACGCGTCGTGTGCGGCAAACCATTGCTCGACAGCGGCGGCATTTTTTTCCTGCGCCATACGTTGCACATAATCGGCGGCTTTTTCGTCGGAATGCGGCGTTTCGTCGATGTCGGCAGGGATACGGATAACTTTGAATCTTAAGTTTTCCAGAATTTCGCGGCGGCGCGGGCTGCCGGAGGCTAGGTAGAGTGTGTGCATAAAACTTTCTTTTTTAGGGGATATAAGGTCGTCTGAAAATTATTTTGACTGTTTGTGTTGGCCGGACAGGCGCACATAATGCGCAGAAGAATATTTCAAAAATTCTTTTTCTTTTTCGGTCAGCGGGCGGACTTGTTTGACGGGCGAACCGACATAGAGATAGCCGCTTTCCAAACGTTTACGCGGCGGCACCAAGCTGCCTGCGCCTATCATTACGTCGTCTTCGATGACGGTATCGTCCAGAATAATCGTACCCATCCCAATCAACACACGATCGCCGATGCGGCAGCCGTGCAGCATGACTTTGTGTCCGACGGTTACGTCTTCGCCGATGATAAGGGGTGAGCCTTCGGGCTTTTCCGCGTTTTTGTGCGAAACGTGCAAGACACTGCCGTCCTGTACATTGCTGCGCGCGCCGATGCTGATGCTGTTCACGTCGCCGCGCAACACGGCATACGGCCAAACGGATACGTCTTCGGCAAGCGATACTTCGCCGATGATGACGGAGGTCTCGTCGATGAGGCAGGATTCGTGGATTTGCGGAGTATGGTCTAAGAAAGGGCGGATAGGGTTCATGTTGTTTCTTTCTTTTTGATAGTGTGGCAGGTTTCAGACGACCTGCGGCTCGGTATGGCGAAAGTATGCCGTTTTGACGCAGGCAGGGCAAGGACGGTATCTGCCAAGATGCAGTCATGTCTTTGTAAACAATATTCTTTATGGTTAGGAAACCATTTTCCGTTAAATCTGAATCTTTTGTTTGCCGAAGGTGGGAAATTGTCCGTTATTATCTTGTAGTTGCAAGTAGCTGCAAATCATTCTCTTGCCATTTGAATTGGAATGATATATATTTTTAAAAAATATTTCACAAAATAACGAAACCCGATGGTTTGTTTTCAAACGGATTTGACGGGTTTCCCATCCTGCAAACCTCCGCTTCCATCCCATATCCGTTTTCAAACCTATCTAATCCACCTTGTTTAAATAAAGGCGGCCGGAAGGTCGTCTGAAACTGTATGAAGGATATTCACATGAGCGAAACACAAGAGCTGACTTTTGCCAAACGGCTGAAAGAGCAAACTACAACTATTCACGATAGCGTGGACAACTTGGTTATGTCTGTCGAGCCGTTTACCAACAAAGAGAACTACATCAAATTTTTGAAACTGCAATCCGTGTTCCACAAAGCGGTTGATCATATCTATAAAGACCCCGAGTTGAACAAAGCCATTCCCGAGCTGGAATACATGGCGCGTTACGATGCGGTAACGCAAGACTTGGCGGATTTGGGCGACAAACCCTACGAATACGGCAAACCGCTGCCGCATGAAACCGGCAACAAAGCCATCGGTTGGCTGTATTGCGCCGAAGGTTCCAATTTGGGCGCAGCATTTTTGTTTAAACACGCGCAAAAGCTGGATTACACCGGCGAACACGGCGCGCGCCACCTCGCTCCCCATCCGAACGGCCGCGGCAAACATTGGCGTGCTTTTGTCGAGCATCTGAATGCTTTGGGTTTAAGCCCTGAAGCTGAAGCCGAAGCGATTCAAGGTGCAAAAGATGCATTTGCGTTCTACAAAGTCGTTCTGCGCGAAACATTTGACCTGCCTGCAGGTGCGGAAGCTCCGGAAGGCTTTGTTCCGCATCGTCATTAATGGTTTGACGATATAAGTAGAGGTCGTCTGAAACACATCTGTATGCACGGATTCATAAATTCCGTTTTCAGACGACCTTCATACTGATGCAAGTTTAGTACCGTTTGGTTATCCGCATTTGCGGTATATTTTAATTGGTTTGATGTAAATAATTATCAAATATTTTATCACCATCATTCCAAAATACCATTATCACATTCAGGAGTTTGACCATGAAGGAATCATTTAAATTAAGTATGTTGGCGATTGCCTGCAGCATCGCATTGAGTGCATGCGGTTCAAGCGGTGGTGGTACGCCGTCTGCACAGTCTGCACCGACCCCGCAACAGCCGGGCAATAATTCCGGCTCGGGCGGAGGAGGTGATTCAAAACAAACTGAAGACGCCAAGAAAGCCGAAGAAGCCAAGAAAGCC
>NZ_KV821249.1:0-947 GCF_001815615.1 Neisseria sp. HMSC075C10 | reverse complement strand
ACTCTGTACGGTCAAATTAAAGCTGGCGTAGAAATTTCTAAAGTAAAAGAGGGTAAGACTTCTTCTAAAACTGCTACTGAGATTGCTGACTTCGGCTCTCGCATCGGTTTCAAAGGCCACGAACACTTGGGTAGCAACCTGAATGCTATCTGGCAAGTTGAACAAAAAACTTCTATCGCCGGTGGTGACTCTGGTTTCGCTAACCGTGAATCTTTCTTGGGCTTGGAAGGCGGTTTCGGTAAATTTCGTGCCGGTAACTTGGATAATGCCCTGAGCAACAGCAGCGACAGCTTCGACCCTTGGGAATCTAGTGCAGCTAACGAAGATGCTCTGCAATTGGGTAAAATCAAACGTGTAGATTCTCGTAAAGTATCTGTACGTTACGATACCCCTGTATTTGGTGGTTTCAGCGCAAGCGTACAATACCAACCACGTGACAATGCTAACCCTAGCGACAAATATACTCACACTGTGAAAAGCCGCGAGTCTTACGACTTGGGTCTGAACTACGAAAACTCTGGCTTCTTCGGTCGCTATGCTGGTTCTTATGCTAAACGTGCTGACTTGACTGCTGATTACTTGAAAGTATTCAACCGCAACAATAATTTGGCTGCTGGTACTTACAAAGATCACCAAGCTCACCGTCTGACTGCTGGTTACGATGCTAACAACCTGATGGTTGCTGTTGTAGGTCAATACGAAGGCTTCAAAGCTGACGTAGCTGGTGCTAAGAAAAACGAACGTACTGAAGTTGGTGCAACTGCTGCTTACCGCTTCGGCAACGTAACTCCTCGTGTTTCTTACGCTCACGGCTTCAAAGCTAAAGAAGAAGGCGTGAAACAAGAGAACAGCGCTTACAACCAAGTTATCGTTGGTGCTGACTACGACTTCTCTAAACGCACTTCTGCTCTGGTTTCTGCCGGCTGGTTGAAAGAAGGCAAAGGCGA
>NZ_KV821248.1:214654-253456 GCF_001815615.1 Neisseria sp. HMSC075C10 | reverse complement strand
AGCGGCGCCAGTGTCACCTTTTTCGCCTTTAGCGCCTGCTGCGCCAGTAGCGCCGTCTTTACCATCTTTACCGTCTTTTACGATGGTAGTAGTGATTGAGCCAGTACTTTCATTGGTAATAGTGATGGTATGAGTGCCGTCAGCGTCATTATCTTCAACTTCAATATTGTAGTTGGTGCCGTTTTCTCCAGGATCACCTTTTTCGCCGGTATCACCTTTAGGACCAGCAGGACCAGTATCGCCTTTTTCGCCTTTAGCACCAGCAGCACCGGTATCGCCTTTAGCACCAGCAGGACCAGTATCGCCTTTTTCGCCTTTAGGGCCAGCAGGACCAGCATCACCTTTTTCGCCTTTAGCACCACCACCTACTACGCTCAGGGTGTATTCGTTAGTGCCGTTTGAAGTCATTTTCAGACCTTCACCAGCGATCAGTTTCAGGGTGTTATTGGCATTTGATTTAGGATCGTATCTGTATGTACCTGCAGCTGGTGAGCTACCGCTACCATCGTGGCCTTGGAATACAAATGGATTCAGATTTTCGATGCGGCTTGCTACGGCGAACAATTGAGAGCCGTTGATTGCATCGGTAGAAGTTTGAGAAATACGGCCTGCGGCAACGTTTTGGATTTGACGTTCTTTACCTGCAGAACCTACAGACAATACTGCGCCGTCATTTAAACCACTGGTTGCGCCTGCAAAACCACCGTAAGTGTAGCCGCGAACAGTACCGCTGCTAGTAGGTACGAAGTTGCTGGTTGTAGAACCGTTACCCAGAGCTACGCTGTTTTCGATAGTAGATTTAGCTTCAGTACCCAAAGCCAGAGTGTTTCTAGCTGTTGCTTGAGCATCGTTACCCAGAGCAGTTGCATATTCACCGCCATTGGCTTGAGCGCCACGGCCTAATGCAATCGCTTGCGTAGAAGCAGCGTTACTTTGTACACCCAATGCTACCGCGTATTGAGCACTTGCTTTAGCAGCAGGACCGAAGGCAGAAGCAGAAATGCCGTCAGCGACAGAACCGCGACCGATTGCTACGGCAGAACCTTTTTTAGCTTGAGCATCGCCACCCAATGCTACCGCACCGTTTGCCAGGGCTTGAGAACGTTGACCGATGGCAGTTGCTACGATACCGGTTGCTTGAGCATTAGTACCGATTGCCATAGCTGAACCGGCATTATTAGCACCCACAACACCATCACCATCAGCACCAGTAGAGGTACCATCAGCTTTTGCTTCAAAACCTACAGCAACGTCAGCAGCTTGGCTAGCAACTGCGTCATTACCATGAGCGACAGAGTTATTACCCAAAGCTTTTGCTGTAAAACCTGTTGCGAGAGATTGCTCGCCACTTGCTGTAGAACCAGCACCTGTTGCAATAGCTCGAGTACCGGTAGCAGTAGCACGCAAACCAACAGCAACCGCATTGGTAGCACTTGCAGTCGTATTTTTACCAACAGCTACAGCATTATTACCAGCTGCAGCAGACTCATAACCAACAGAAACTGCAGAAGAACCAGAAGCATTAGATGATTTACCTACGGCAATAGTAGCCTGACCAGATGCTTTTGATCCAGAACCAAAAGCAAGAGACTCGCCACCACTAGCATTTGCTTGCTTACCAATAGCTACGTCCATATCTTTGCCTGATGTTGCTTTTGTACCGATCGCAACAGAGTCAATAGACTGATTAGTTGCACCAAAACCAACTGCAACACCATTTTCTTGAATTGCTTTTGCATCTTTACCAATAGCTACTGATTTATCACCAGTACCAGTCGCACTAGAACCAATCGCAATTGCGTCATGAGAGACTACATTATTACCGTTGTTTCTGTAAGTATTTGCGCCAGTACCGATATTGATATTGCCAATACCTTGATTGGTACCAATGACATTCCCGGTATTATCTGATTTAATGGTAATCGTACTAGCAGATGTTTCCACACCTGCTTGAGCAGCACTAGAAGCCATCAAAGCACCTGCCGCTGCAACTGCAGCAGCTACGGCTTTACGCTTGTCAGAAGCGGATTTTTTGCCGTGTGCATGGCTGATCTCGGAAACCGCGGTCCATGTCTGGGTCGCGTGGTTCCAAATGACTTTAAAGACTTTATTCATATCGATTTTCCTGTAAGGGGTTTGATTTCTTTTGGGACGTGTTGCTCGGCTGTAAACTGCCTGTCCACACATTTGCCGCATTTCAGAGTTTCCCCTTTATGCGGTTTCATGCCGTAATCTCGTGTATGCAATTCCCGTGCCAAAAGTCTCTACTCGGCCGAATAGCAGCTAAAAGCCTGTTTTATGGGATTTTATGCTGATACATTTTGGGAAGCTTGTGAAGTTTGGGAAACGATGTGCCGTTTTTTGTCAGCTTGTTTCTTAACAAGTCACTTTTTGTCAACTTCCTTCAATGCATTCGGAATCCTTGTCCAAATTTTATATGCGTTTGGTTTCGCAAATCAACTCTTCCGATAAAGTGTTATTTTTTCGCTCTCAACGGTAATCCCCGTTAGATTTACTTGTTGCTTTATTTAAACGCTTTTTCTAGCTATTTGATTTTACGTTTTTATTCTTAAACAATAATGATTATTAAATAATATATGATTTAGATAGTTTCTATTGTAATAGATTTGAATATTGGATTTATTTAGGTAATTAATGAAATTTGTATTGAAAATTGGTTTGAAACGTGTAATGGCTTTGCATAGCCTGTTTTTAGACGGCCTTGACCTTTCCTAACATATAAATAGTGCGCAAATGACACGAATTTATGCGCTATTAAGCCGATAGATAACATTAAAAAGGCAAGTGTAAAACTTGCCTTTACGTTTGGGATTTGTTTGTGCTCTATTGTAGAAAACTGTGTTGTTTTTTCAGACGGCCTTACCAACGGAATGTTTGGGTCACGCCTGCGGAAGCGCCGTTGTTGCCGGCATAGCCGTAGCCACCGGTATGACTGGAGGCGCAGGCGGTGAGTGCGGCAAGGGCGAGGATGAGGAGGATGTGTTTCATGTTTCTTGCTCTGAGTGGGTTGGTTTTAACTTGGGCGGCATTGTGTTGCTGCATGAATCGGGCTGGCTGGAGCTTGGTTGCTTTGTCCTGATTTACAGTTAGGCCGCTAAATTGTTTGATGATTGAAGAAGGCCGTCTGAAAACGGGTTTCATGATATTGAAACTTTGTTTTCAGACGGCCTTTATTTTATATCAGCTTATTAGTGGCGGAAATGACGGATGCCGGTGACGACCATGGCGATGCCGTGTTCGTCCGCCGCGTCAAAGACTTCTTGGTCGCGCATGGAGCCTGCGGGATGGATGATGGCTTTGATGCCCTGCTCGGCAATGACATCTACGCCGTCACGGAATGGGAAGAAGGCATCGGAAGCGGCACATGCGCCGTTGAGGTCGAGATTGGCATCTTGCGCTTTGCGGGCGGCGATGCGGGTGCTGTCCACGCGGCTCATTTGGCCTGCGCCGATGCCGTAGGTTTGACCGCCTTTGCCGAAGACGATGGCGTTGGATTTGACGTATTTTGCGACGTTCCATACAAACATCAGGTCGTTCCATTCTTGCTCGGTCGGTTGGCGTTTGGAGACGACTTTCAAATCGGCGCGGCTGAGGCGGTGGATGTCGGGGGTTTGTACCAACAGTCCGCCGCCGACGCGTTTGAGTTCAAAGTGGTTGGCACCTGCTTCAAGCGGCACTTCCAATACGCGCACGTTTTTCTTGGCGGCGGCGATTTCGAGGGCTTCGGCGGTGAACTTCGGCGCCATGAGGACTTCCATAAATTGGTTGTCGGTAATTTGTTTGACGGTTTCGCCGTCAACTTCGCGGTTGAAGGCAATGATGCCGCCGAATGCGCTGGTGGTGTCGGTGGCGTAAGCGAGTTTGTATGCATCCAAGGTATTGGAGGCGATGGCTACGCCGCACGGATTGGCGTGTTTCACAATCACGCAGGCTGGCGCGTCAAAGGATTTGACGGCTTCCCATGCGGCATCGGCATCGGCGATGTTGTTGTAAGACAATTCTTTGCCTTGCAGCTGTTTGTAGGCGGAAAGGCTGCCCGCGGCTGGGTAAATATCGCGGTAGAACGCGGCGCGTTGGTGCGGATTTTCGCCGTAGCGCATATCTTGCACTTTAATCCAGCTTTGGTTGAACTGGCTCGGGAATTCGCCGATTTGGGGCTGGCCGCTCAAGACGTCGTCTGAAAGCGAGGTCAGGTAGTTGGAAATCATGCCGTCGTATTGGGCGGTATGGCTGAATGCTTTGCGTGAGAGGTTGAAACGGGTTTTGTCGCTCAATGCGCCGTTGTTGGCTTCGAGTTCGACGGCGATGGCCGGGAAATCGGCGGTATCGGTAACGATGGCGACGTGTTTCCAGTTTTTCGCGGCAGAACGCACCATGGTCGGGCCGCCGATGTCGATGTTTTCAATCGCGTCTTCCAGCGTGCAGTTTGGTTTGGCGATGGTGGCGGCGAAGGGGTAGAGGTTGACGCACACGAGGTCGATGTTGCCGATGCCGTGTTCTTCCATCTTGGCGACGTGTTCGTCCAAATCGCGACGGCCGAGGATACCGCCGTGGATTTTCGGATGCAGGGTTTTCACGCGGCCGTCGAGCATTTCGGGAAAGCCGGTATAGTCGGCAACTTCGATAACGGGAACGCCTGCATCAGCCAAGAGTTTTGCTGTACCGCCGGTAGAGAGAATTTCAACACCGAGCTTGGTCAGGGTTTGGGCAAATTCGACTGCGCCTGTCTTGTCGGATAGGCTGATCAGGGCGCGTTTGATGGAAGACATTTGGATTTCCTTTGTTGAAGGTTTAATCAGTATGGGATGAAATTTCAGGGCGGTATTATCCTCCAGTTTCGCATTTTTGGCAGTAGGTTTTTACAAATATTGTTAACAATTTTATTGCAAAAGGCCGTCTGAAACTTGGTTTCAGACGGCCTTTTGCTTTTACCTATTTAAATCCCATTTTCTTTTAAAAGTAGGGAAATAATGTGTTTCATAGAAATTTTCCCAAAATGTTTTATTGAAAATAATACTGCTTACTTGAGGCCGTCTGAAACCGTTTTCAGACGGCCTTTTTATGTTTGTTGCTCACACGCGTCAGCATACCGGCGACAAAAGTGGACGCAATAACGACGGTAATGCCCATCGCAGACATGGTACTTAAATGTTCGCCCAAAATTAACACCGCCATGATAACGCCGATGACCGGCTCAAGCGAGATCAGTAGGCCGGAGACGTTGGCAGGGACTGTGTTCATGCCTTTGTTCCACAACAGATAGGCAAGCCAACTGCAACCAATCCCCATATACAAAACCGACAGCGTACCGCCCCATGACCAATTGATTTGATAACTGTCTGCCAACACCAGCGAAAACGGCAGGCACAACACCGCCGCCACCGCCATGGAAGCCGCGGTAAATGCAGGCGCACCAATACGGACAATCATCTGCTGGCTCGGACGTATCACGCCTGCAAAACCGAATCCTGCAAGTAAAATCAGCAAACAGCCGAACCAGTCAATCGTACCGCCCTCTTCCGCGCCGCCCATTACCATCATGCCCACGCCGGCAAACGCCACCGCGCAGCAAATCCAGTGGTAAAGTTTGGCTTTGTCGTTGAAGAAGAAATGACCGACAAAGACCACCAGCAAAGGCTCCAACCCCACCATGGTAACCGCGCTGGCGGCAGATGTATATTTCAAACCGATAAACTGGAGCATCAAAACGACAACGTAGTTGACAAAGGAAATCCACAACAACGGCTTCCATTCGCTCCGCGGAATCCTGCCCAAATGACGGCGGCACGACGGCAGCACCATCAATGCGGCAATCAACAATCGCGCCTCAACCATCAGCGTCGGATCGAGCATCTCGTAGGAATATTTGGCAGCGATAAACGAGCTGCCCCAGATTAACAGTGCGAGTATTTGGTAAAGCATGGTTCAACTCATGGTAAAAAAATTAATCGTTTCTTCTCTGGTCTTCAGACGGCCTGAAGCCTTTTCAAGCTGTTTTTATTTTGATTGTGTCAACAAATCCAAAAATATCCAACTAATGGATGAATGACCCGGCCGGCTCTTTCATGATAGGTAGGCAGCAATGCACCCTATTCCTCTCTATTACAACAAACCATGCTGCTGCAGCTTTTTACGCAGGGTATTGCGGTTTAACCCCAAAATGGCCGCCGCTTTAGATTGGTTGCCGCCGCATTGTTCCATCACGCAAATTAGCATCGGCTTTTCGACTTGGTGCAACACCATATCGTACACGCCGCAAGGTTCCGTACCATCCAAGTCTTTGAAGTATTGTCGTAAGTTTTGTTCAATACATTGCGCAATGTCAGTAGTCGTTTGATTCATCGTGATGTCTTTCTTTGAGTTTGTTTTTAAATAGATTTATTTTTAGATGATGAGGCCGTCTGAAACTCTTCAGCTTTCCCGATAGTGACACACCCAGCGGTCGGTTTTCTCTGAAAGCGTCTCAAGATAGGCGGCAAGGGTGTCGTATTGTGCTGCGGCACTGTCCAAGCAGTTGATTTCCCGGCGAGTCTGTTCGCCATCGGGCATTTCGTCGATGTACCAGCCGATGTGTTTTCGGGCGATGCGTACTCCAGCCACTTCGCCATAAAATTCATGCATGGCGCGGATGTGGTTCAAAATGGTGGTATTGCATTCTGCCAAGCTCAAGGCTGGCGGCAAAACGCCGTGTTCGGCGTAATGTTTTAAATCGCGGAAAAGCCACGGTCTGCCTTGTGCGCCGCGCCCTATCATGATGCCGTCGGCGGCGGTTTGCTTGAGGACGGCGGCAGCTTTTTGCGGCGAAGTAATATCGCCGTTGACCCAAACGGGGATGTTCAGACGGCCTTTGGTTTCGGCAATCAGTTCGTAACGCGCTTCGCCTTTGTACATCTGCGTACGGGTGCGGCCATGAATGGCAAGGGCTGCGATGCCTGATTCTTCGGCAATTTTGGCGATGGTCGGCAAGTTTTGATGTTCGTCATGCCAGCCCAAACGGGTTTTGAGGGTAACGGGTACGTCCACCGCATTTACAACGGCTTTCAAGATTTCGGCAACCAAAGGCTCGTTTTGCATTAATGCGCTGCCTGCCTGCACATTGCAGACTTTTTTGGCCGGACAGCCCATGTTTATATCAATGACCTGCGCACCCAAGCCGACGTTATACCGCGCGGCTTCCGCCATCTGCTGCGGATCGCTGCCGGCAATCTGCACGGCTACAATTCCGCCCTCGCCTTCAAAATCGCTACGGCGCAAGGTTTTTTTGGTATGACGCAAGCTCGGATCGCTGGTCAGCATTTCACATACCGCCCACCCTGCGCCAAACTCGCGGCAAATCCGGCGGAACGGTTTGTCCGTAATGCCTGCCATGGGGGCAAGTGCGATGGGGTTGTCAATGAAATAGCCGCCGATGTGCATGATGTTTGCGCCAAATTGAAAGGGCTGAAATTGTACAATTTTTAAGCAACTTTTCCAATCGTATTTACATGTTGCACAATGAAAAAAGGCCGTCTGAAACTGAGTTTCAGACGGCCTTTTCAGCCAAAACATTTAAATAAACAGCATGACAACCATCTGCACTGCGGCCTGAATCATGGCGATAATCGGCCAAATCAGTTTGGCCAGCAGGCCGGTAAACAACAGGATCAGGATAATCCATGTACCGTATGGCTCGATTTTACGGAACTGCATGGACTGTTTGGCGTTAAGGAAGGTATCGATAAAAATACCGCCGTCCCAAGGCAAAATCGGAATCAGGCTGAACGCGACCCAAATCGAGTTCACCATCACGCCGTAACCGGCCATCTGCACCAACGGCGCTTGATAAGATTCAGGTACATACGCGGACAATACGACGACAAAGCCCCAGAAGAACGCCAAAATCAGATTGGCAATCGGACCTGAAATCGACACCCAACGCCACGCACGGCGCGGATCGCGGAAATTGCGCGAATCGATGGGCATAGGACGCGCCCAGCCGAACAGAAAACTGCCTATCATCAGACACACCAGCGGCACGACAATCGTACCGACAGGATCGATATGCGGCAGCGGATTGAGGGTCAAACGCCCAAACTGCTCGCCGGTATGGTCGCCCCAATACCGCGCCGTATAACCGCGTGCCACTTCGCGCACGGTAATGGCCAACAACACGGGCAATACTGCCAGCAGAAATACGCCTAAATCAAAATTTGCAAACATGGTTTTCCTTATCAAACATGCCGTCTGAAAACAGAAAATATCCTTTCAGACGGCCTGAGGCTTTAATCGTCTTCTTTTTTATTCGAACTGAAAAACTCTTTCAGCTCTTTCCAAGTAATGCCCTTACCTTGCGGATTCAATTTGAAGACTGGTTTGCCGTAATTGCTGTACACACTGTCGCCGATAATATTAATGGCCTTATGTGTGCCGTTGATTTGCATATACATGCGGGAAGCCAACATGCGGCCTTTGCGGTCGAGATAATAGTCGACAACAAGATTGTTACCGAATATCCGCTGGAAGCTAAGTGGCTGGTTATCACTTATGTTGACAGACATACTGAAAAATTCCCGCGCATTTTTATAATCTTCTTCTGTTGACCCTGGTTGAGGCGTTTTCTGTAATTTCGACAATTCTTCATCAAAAGCCTTAGCCATTGCCTTCATTACGACAGAATCATACTCCGGTTTCATGACATGACGTACACGATAGCGTGCATGGTTTGCCTTACCAAAGGCATCCATTTCTTTAAATACATATGCATCGGCAGGCATAGCCTTATTGGCACTCAAAAAAGCACGTCCCCCCGCCTCTGCAATATGATCAAAAGGCATGTGTTTCGAATCACCGATTTCTTTCAAACTCAATTTTAAAGGTTCTTTGATTAAACGTTTACCGATTTTCTCATCGGTGTACACACTAATAATGGCAGCAGCACTGGCGGGCGGATCTATATAAATTTCCCATTTTTCCGCATCCAGTTTCATAGGAAGTTTGATACTAAGTTTTTCATTGTGGTTGTTGATGGCCAATTCAGGAATCAACTCAAATTGACGCGTTGACAAATCAACTGCCGACTCATAATTCAGATGAACCCCTTCCATGTAACTGGATATGGCAGGATATTTATCCAGATAATCAACGGCAACTTGTGCGATATTGCCGTCTGGCAAGGCATCAAGCATTGCATTGCGGAACTCAGCCTCTTCTCGTTCAGAAAACTCCTGCTTCAAAGCAGCGTCGTCTTCTTGAGCAACCTCCATAGAGGCTGCCGCATCCTCTGCTTTCGCCATAGCATCCTCCGCTTTTGCTTTGGCATCCTCTACTTCCGCTTTAGCTTTCTCTTCTACCTTTTCATCTGCCAATACAGCTTCAGCCAATGGGCTGATATATACCCTGGAGCTGCCTGTGATGTTAAAGCTGTGGTCTTCTTTTAAAATACGGTCATTAGAAATCGACATTACCTCGTGCGCGGTTTTGTGATCCAAATTACTGCACGCGCTCAAACCAAATGCCGCAGCAATGGCCAAACCAATGATTTTCTTCATTCTGCCCAACCTTTTTGACGAAATGATTTCATTAGCACAATTTAACACAAGGCACCGATTCCATAAAGGCTTTCAAACAGCATGATTCATTGCTTCTCACTATCATACCTAATTCGATCGCCCTATCTATTTTAAGCCTAAAGGCCGTCTGAAACTTCAAATCCAGTTTCAGACGGCCTTTGATTTCCTATTTAAAATGTTTCAGCTGTTTTACAGGCTGTAATACATTTCAAATTCCAGCGGATGAGGTGCCATGCGGATGCGGCGGACATCCTCCTCTTTAAAGGTGATGTAGCTGTCGATCCAGTCTTTGCTGAACACGCCGCCGCGCAGGAGGAATTCGTGGTCGGCTTTGAGGGCGGCCAGTGCTTCTTCCAAAGAAGCGCAAACGGTTGGCACCAATGCATCTTCTTCCGGAGGCAGGTCGTACAGGTTTTTATCGGCAGGGTCGCCCGGATGGATTTTGTTTTGAATACCGTCCAAACCGGCCATCAACAAAGCGGCAAACGCCAAGTATGGGTTGGCGGTCGGATCAGGGAAACGCGCTTCGATGCGGCGTGCCTTACTGCTGTTCACAGACGGAATACGGATGGAAGCGGAACGGTTTTTGGCGGAATAAGCCAGTTTGGTTGGCGCTTCAAAGTGCGGCACGAGGCGTTTGTAAGAGTTGGTGGACGGATTGGTAATCGCGTTCAGGGCTTTGGCGTGTTTGATGATGCCGCCGATGTAATAAAGGGCGGTATCGGACAAACCGGCATAGCCGTCGCCTGAGAACAGGTTTTGACCGTCTTTCCAAATGGATTGGTGAACGTGCATACCGCTGCCGTTGTCGCCCATGATGGGTTTAGGCATGAAGGTGGCAGTTTTGCCGAAGTTGTGGGCAACGTTTTGAATCACGTATTTCATGTCTTGGGTTTGGTCGGCGCGTTTAACCAAAGTGGCGAAACGGGTGCCGATTTCCATTTGGCTGCCGGTACCGACTTCACTGTGATGCACTTCCACTTCGATGCCGAGTTCTTCCAAAATGTTCACCATGGCAGAACGCAGGTCTTGACCGCAGTCAATCGGCGCAACAGGTGCGTAACCGCCTTTGACGGTCGGGCGGTGGCCGGTGTTTTGACCGTCCATGTGCAGGCCGCTTGACCATGCGCCGCTTTCGGAAGTGATTTCGTAACGGGTTTTGTGCATATCGGTTTCAAATTCTACGCCGTCAAAAACGAAGAATTCAGGCTCGGGGCCGAAATAGGCGGTGTCTCCGATACCGGAAGATTTCAAATAGGCTTCGGCGCGGCGTGCGATAGAGCGGGGGTCGCGGTCATAGCCTTGGCCGTCGGCCGGGTCGATAACGTCGCAGGTAAAGACAACGGTGGTATCGTCGTAGAAAGGATCAACGAAGGCCGTAGACGCATCGGGACGCAACTGCATATCGGAAGCCTGAATACCTTTCCAACCGCCGATGGACGAACCGTCAAACGCTTGACCGTTTTCAAACCATTCTTCGGGATCGTCGAGGACGATGCGGGCGGGGATGGTAAAGTGGTGCTGCTTGCCTTTGGTATCGGTAAAGCGCAAATCTACGAAGCGGGCTTCGCTTTCTTCAATCAGTTTTACAGCGTCTTTGATGGACATCTTCAGCTCCTGAGGGAATGGGTTTAAGTTGTTATTCTACCACGGTAAGGCCGTCTGAAATACATCAGGGCCCCCGTTTTTACGCAATGAAATATAGTTTCAGACGGCAAGATTGTCAACAATATGCTTTGGTTTATCTGTTCAAAAGCGGAATGCCCGCTCTTTTGTCCGAATGCCGACAAAACAGATGCCGTCTGAAAGCAGTTCAGACGGCATCTGTTGTTTGATTTGAAAATGGTCAACGAGGATCGTGGTTGCAGACAAATTTGTACATACTCTCTCCAAGCGTACCGGGAATAACATAATCCCATTCGGCATAGGATCGTGTATCAGAGCCGATAGGGTTTCCCGATTTGGAATACCACGTTACCGTCAAAGACCTACGACGTTTACCACTGCAATCTATTTCTTCCAACCCTTTATCTGTATTATAAAATTTTCCATTGCTATGCTTTTTCGGCTTGGCATACCTCATTTCAACCCATGCACTATTGTCCGTACGGCTGTCTGCATCACCAAACACGGCAGTAGTTACTGTCATTACCTAACCACACCCAATCCGCCGCCACCGCCGGCGTTGCCAACCCTAATGCAAATACTGCCAAGCACAACACCTTTTTCATGTCCGCCCCTTTCGTCCTTGTCAACAAAATCAAAGTTAAATTGTAAAAAAATAAAGTTAAATTGTAAAAAGAAAACGACTTTTTTTCAAGAAACAAATATTCCATCATGCTACCTGACAACCGTTTCAGACGACATCGTTTCCATCTGTACGCCGCCGTTATAAAATAGCCGTCCCGTCTTTTGGAACACGACCATGACTACCCTCCCGCGTTACGCCGTTTTCGGCAATCCCGTTGCACACAGTAAATCGCCGCAAATCCATCAGCAGTTTGCGCTGCAAGAAGGTGCGGCCATCGAATATGAGCGCATTTGTGCCGAAATCAGCGGTTTTGCCGAGGCTGTTGCGGCGTTTCGTGCCGAGGGCGGGCAAGGTGCGAATGTAACCGTCCCGTTCAAGCAGGAAGCTTTTGCGCTGGCGGACGAACATTCCGACCGCGCTTTGGCTGCCGGCGCGGTCAATACGCTGGTGTGGTTGGAAGACGGCAGAATACGCGGCGACAATACCGACGGTATCGGTTTGGCCAACGACATCACGCAGGTCAAAAATATTGCCATCGAAGGCAAAACCATTTTACTTTTGGGCGCGGGCGGCGCGGTGCGTGGCGTGATTCCGGTTTTGAAAGAACACCGCCCTGCCCGTATCGTCATTGCCAACCGTACCCATGCCAAGGCCGAGGAATTGGTGCGGCTTTTCGGCATTGAAGCCGTCCCGATGGCGGATTTGAACGGCGGTTTCGATATCATCATCAACGGCACGTCCGGCGGCTTGAGCGGTCAGCTTCCTGCCGTCAATCCTGAAATTTTCCGCAACTGCCGCCTTGCCTACGATATGGTTTACGGCAAAGCGGCGCAGGCGTTTTTGAACTTTGCCCAAAGTAACGGCGCGGCCGAAGTTTCAGACGGCCTGGGCATGCTGGTCGGTCAGGCTGCCGCTTCTTACCATATTTGGCGCGGATTTACGCCCGATATCCGCCCCGTTATCGAATACATGAAAGCCCTGTAACCATGTTCCGCATCATCAAATGGCTGATTGCCCTGCCCATCGGCATCTTCATTTTCTTCAACGCTTATGTGTACGGCAACATCATTACCTACCGCGCCGTCGCGCCAAGCAAAACCGCCTTCATGTCCATGCGCATGAGCCAGTTTGCAAAAGAAGGCCGCGATGTCGAGCTGGATTACCGCTGGGTGCCTTACGACCAAATTTCCGTCAACCTCAAAAAAGCCCTGATTGCTTCCGAAGATGCCAACTTTGCCGAACACAGCGGCTTTGACTGGAACGGCATCAAATACGCCATGAAACGCAATAAGCAAAGCGGCGAAGTCAAAGCCGGCGGTTCAACCATCAGCCAGCAACTGGCGAAAAACCTGTTTCTCAATGAAAGCCGCAGCTACATCCGCAAAGGCGAAGAAGCGGCGATTACGGCGATGATGGAAGCCGTTACCGACAAAGACCGCATTTTTGAGCTGTATCTGAACTCAATTGAATGGCACTACGGCGTATTCGGCGCGGAAGCTGCGTCCCAGTATTTCTACAAGAAACCTGCCTCCGCCCTCACCCGCCAACAAGCCGCCAAGCTCACGGCGCGCGTTCCGGCTCCGCTGTTTTACGCAGACCATCCTAAGAGCAAACGGATGCACAACAAAACCAATATCATCCTGCGCCGCATGGGTTCGGCAGAATTACCTGAAAGCGATATGGATTAATGAAGAAGGCCGTCTGAATATTTCAGACGGCCTTTGTTTTTAGGCTTTCTCTTCCGGCTCCGGTACGTCAAACACTTGGCGCAGGTAAGCGAGGAAGGTGTTGTTGGTGGTCATGGTTTTGCCCGGGGAGTCGGAGAGCTTGGCAACGGATTGGCCGTTACACTCGACAAGCTTCAAGACAATGTTCAAAGGCGTGTGCCCCAAGTCGTTGGTCAGGTTGGTACCGATACCGAAACTGGTTTTGAAACGGTCTTTAAAGTATTGGTGCAACGCCCATGAACGCTCAATATCGAGGCCGTCTGAAAAGGTCAGCATTTTGGTGCGGCTGTCGATTTTAAGTTTTTTGTAATGCTCGTAGGCTTTGTCGCCCCAAACATAAGGATCGCCGCTGTCGTGGCGCAGGCCGTCAAAGAGTTTAGCGAAGTACAGGTCGAAATCACGCAAGAAGGCATCCATGCCGACCACGTCGGTCAGGGCGATGCCGAGGTCGCCGCGATATTCGTGTACCCAGCTTTCCAGCGCGGCTTTTTGGAAATTACGCAAACGTACGTCTAAGGCTTGGAAGGCTTGGAGAAACTCGTGCGCCATGGTACCGATGGGTGTGATGCCGAGTTTTTTGGCCAGATAAACGTTGCTGGTACCGCGCACGATATCGGGAGCGGCTTCCAGCAAGGTGCGGATAACGTGTTCCTGCCATGCGAGGGTGTAGCGGCGGCGCGTACCGAAATCGGAAATAAGGAACGGCGGATCATTCGGATTTTGAGTGGCCGCAATTTCTTTCAGCTGTTGCGCTTTGGCCTGTAAACGGCGCTCGCCTTCTTCGATGACGGCAGGCGTTTCCAAGCGGCGGAAATAGAGTTCGTTGACGATGGCAAGAATGAAAATCTCGAAGAACATCGCCTGTATCATCGGGCCTTCGATGCGGATATTCAGACGGCCTTGATCGTCAGGGCTGACTTGGACGAAGCGGCGTTGGAGTTGGAAAAGTTCGAGATAATCGACAAAGTCGCTTTTGATAAAGCGCAGGCTGCGCAGATAGTCGAGTTCGTCATGGGTAAAGCGCAGCTGACACAGGGCGTCGAGTTCGCGTTCCAAGTCTTCTTGAATATCGGCCAGCGGATATACCATCTCTTTGTTGCGGCAGCGGAATTCGTAGAGGCTGTGGGTTTGTGGGAATTGGTGCAACACGACTTGCAGCATGGTGAATTTGTACAGGTCAGTATCAAGCAGGGATTGGATAATGGGCTGATGAGCAGACATAAGCTTTCTCTGAGTAAACGTGGGCGTTGAGGTATCGATTTTAATGGAAAAGGCCGTCTGAAAGAAACCTTATTCAGACGGCCTTTATCTTATTAATCCAGCTGCGCTACGGAAACCGGCAAAGAGCGGATGGTAGACAACATCGTGCTGGCATCTTTTTGCTGTTTGCGGAACGCGGCCATATTGGTCGGGGTCAATTTCGGCGTCGGCAGGGCGACGGTAGTCGGGTTAACCGGCTGGCCATTGACGCGTGCTTCGTAGTGCAGGTGCGGACCGGTAGAACGGCCGGTTGTACCCACAAAACCAATCACTTCGCCGGCACGGACTCTGCCGTCGGCAGGGCTGAACGCGCTCATGTGGCCGTACAGGGTTTCTACACCGTTGGCATGGCGGATCATCACGGTATTGCCGTAGCCGCCTTTCCAACCTTTGAAAATCACTTCGCCGTCGGCAGCGGCCTTAATCGGCGTACCGGTCGGCGCGGCATAGTCGATACCGGTGTGCATACGGACGGTATGCAGAACCGGGTGGACACGATAGCCGAACGGGGAAGAAATGCGCGTGTATGCAACAGGCTCGGTATTAAAGCCTTCTTTTTGTTGCAGGGACTTACCGTTTTGGTCGTAGTAGCTACCGCTTTCTTCGTCGCCTTTGCCTTGGCTGTAATAATAGGCTTGATAAGTTTTGCCGTCTTTAACCACTTCAGCCGCCAAAATATCGCCGACCGCCATTTGCTGGCCGCGGAAATACATGCTGTTGTACAAAAGACGCACGGTATCGCCTTCGCCCAAGTCGCTCATATTGAACGAATCGGCAAAGATTTCTTTGAGCTGGATATACACTTCGGAAGGGATTTCGGCACGGAGCATATCGCCGATGGCGGAAGTGCGGATTTGCACGGAGCGCAGGGTCGGCATGGTTTTCATGTCGATTTCGGCATTGGAGATGCGCCATTTGCCTTTGACTTTCTCCAAAGCCACCAAGTTGCGTTCCAATTCTTCATCGGTAAAGAATTGAACGTCGGTCACTTGGCCTGAAGAATCGATACGGATGTTGACGGATTGGTTGGTCCGCAGGTTTTTCATGTCGAGGTTGGCATTGTTTTTCTCCATGATTTGCTTGATGTCTTCTTGGTTGACACCCATGCGCGTCAAAACGTCTGCCAAAGAGTCGCCGGCTTGGACGGCTTCTTGCGCCCAATAGCTGGATTGATAGGTATTGGTTTCCACATAAACGGCAGGCAGCTCTTCGGAAATACGCTCGACTTTGAAATCGGTTTGTGCGGGTTGAGGGTCGGTAATGGCGTATGCGGTCATGATGCCTGAAGCCGGCAGCAGAAACGCTAAGAGGGTTGCTTTGAATCGAGTGGAATATTTGTTTTTAATCACGCGTTATCCTTAATGGGGCGGTCTGTTTTTTGAGGTTTGCAGAATGCCGGCACATCCGGCCTGCCGCGACCGCCTGCTGGTTTAAACAGTTTTGGGGATAAAGGACTTTGAGTCTTTTTTCCGATCTGAAAATCAGGTTTTCATTCGGAATGAATGAGGTCGTGTTTGAAATTGACGTTATTATCAGGGCTATTGTGTTGATTTACACCCTGTTTTTCTGAAATTTACGCCACGCATTCTAGCATGACAGCCCGTTTTTTCCAAACCGGCCGTCTGAACGGCTCTTTTTCAGGGCGTGAGGGCAAGGTTCCGAAACGCATCATTTGTCGCGTAAAATAACGGTTTTTCTATCTATTTGCGCTTATGAAGCTGACCCTCGCCCTCCCCTCGCTCAACCGCTTTGCCGACGAATCCGTCCCTGAGCTTGCCTTACCTGCTTTTAACCGTCTTTTGCGTTATGGCACATTACGCAAAGAAACACTCAGGCCGTCTGAATTTTACGGACGCCATTTGTGGAGCGGCAGCCTTATTACCCAAGTGCAACGTTTACGCCACACAAGCCAAAAACACACAGCCGCTTTTGCCTCTCCGGTTTGGCAACAGATGGGCATGCACCATGTCAACATTATCAGCGGTGAGTTTATCGGCATCCAAAAAGAGGAGGCTCAGCGGTTATGTGCGGATTTGTCGGCGTTTTATCAAGATAAAGATTGGCAATTCGAGCCGCTTTGCGAAAGCATGTGGCTGCTCAGTATGCCGACGATAGAAGATTGGGGGGCGGAATGTGTTTTGGATGTGTGTGGGCAGCCGGAAATGGACGGTCAGGCACACGGCAAAGATGCGGTGTCTTGGTTGGCCATGCAGACGGAAATCCAAATGTTTCTCCATACGCATCCGATTAACCAAGCGCGCGAACAACAAGGCTTGCCGGAAATCAACGGTTTGTGGCTGTGGAATGATGCGGACGGTACACAGTCTGCGGATATTGTCGCCACAAACAGCGCATGGGCGCGTTTTTCGGATACGCCCAAACTCGATGCGCCATATGACTTGAAGGCTTGGTTTGAGATGGTTCAAGAAACAGGCAACACGGTTTCAGACGGCCTTATCTTTTTGGACGACTTGGTTTCCACCTTACAAACAGGCGATGTTTGGGCATACAAAGATATTTTGGAAAGCTGGGAAAATCGTTGGTTTGCGCCTTTATGGGACGCACTCGCTTCAGGCCGTCTGAAAACCGTGTGCATTGCCACAGACGGCGAAAACGGCGGCACGCTGGAAATCGGCCGCCGTTCCAAATGGGCATTTTGGCGCAAAGCTAAAACGTTTAACGGATCATGGTAAGCAGTTTTAAGCCTCCAACGCCTCCAATTTGGCTGAAATTTTGTCCCACACATCCTGTAACGGAATCGCTTTCAACAAACGTGTCGGATCGTTGGTATCGATACTGTCAGGATGCGGCAATTCGGCATAATCGCCGGCATAAATGACTTCCGCATGCTCGGAATACGGACGCCATTTATCCACCCATGACGCGCCAAACAAAGCGATTTGCGGTTTATCCAAAGCAGCGGCGATGTGCATCGGTGCGGAATCGACACCGACAAACAGCTTCGCTCCCTCAATGGCCGCCGCCAATTCACGCAGGCTCAAGCATCCGGACAACACATATACTTTTCTACCCTCCGGAATATTCAGACGGCCTATAATTTCCTGAAGCATGTATTGCTCGACAGTGTCGGGAGAAGCAGTCAATACGACATTCTGCCCGCTGTTGAGCAGAAGCTGTACGATGGCGGCGTTTTTGCCGTCTTCCCAACATTTGAAATGCCAACGCGCACCCGGGTGCAGTAACACATAATCTTCGCCGCTCCACCCCTGCTCACGCAATTTCTGCTGCATGCTTTCCCTTGCATCTTGTGCCACCCAAAGACGTACCTTCGCATCGGCCACGTCTTCCGGCTGGATAAGCGGCGCAAGGATATTCAATTGGTTTTCAACGATATGATGGCTGGTAGCCAGCTCATGGTTGATAAAATCATGACAGAAACGCCACCAGAAACCGTCGCGCTTGATGCAGTCAAAACCCACGCTGCAACGGGCGCACAGTTTGGCGATTATTGCCGCGCGCCATTGGTCGGACAGGTTGAAAGCCCAGTCGTAATCGCGCGCCTTCAGCTTTGAAAAAAGGTTTTTCTCACACGTCAACTGCTTGAATACGCCCAGTTTCTTCCAATTTCGATCAATGGTAAAAATCTGCGCAATCTGCGGATTATCGGCAATCAGCTGCTCCGTACCGGCATACACCAACATATCGATTTCGCAATCGGGGAAACGGGTTTTCAGCGCATCGACCACCGGCGTGCTCAGCAGCACATCGCCATGATGGCGCAATTTGATGATCAGAATACGTTTGGGTTGGGCTAAAGACATACAAAACTTTCAGACGGCCTGTTGATTGACTGCTATTGTAAAGCGGAAAACAGGTTTCATAAAATACAAAACAGGCCGTCTGAAACCTATCCTGCTGATTCATCGCTATAAAATCCGCACAAGTCATGCAATTTATATTACAATCCGCACCCCGTGGTTCGAAAACCTCCCACATTAAAAAACTAAGGAAACCTCATGTCCCGCAACAACGAAGAGCTGCAAGGCATCTCCCTTTTGGGCAGCCAGAAAACCCAATACCCAAGCGAATACGCGCCTGAAATTTTGGAAGCGTTCGACAACAAACACCCCGACAACGACTATTTCGTCAAATTCGTCTGCCCCGAGTTCACCAGCCTCTGCCCGATGACCGGCCAGCCCGACTTTGCCACCATCTACATCCGCTACATCCCCCATATCAAAATGGTGGAAAGCAAATCACTGAAACTCTATCTCTTCAGCTTCCGCAACCACGGCGACTTCCATGAAGACTGCGTCAACATCATCATGAAAGACCTCATCGCCCTGATGGATCCGAAATACATCGAAGTATTCGGCGAATTCACACCGCGCGGCGGCATCGCCATTCATCCGTTTGCCAACTACGGCAAAGCAGGCACAGAGTTTGAAGCTTTGGCACGCAAACGCCTGTTTGAGCATGATGCACAATAATCCCGTTCAGACGGCCTAGCGCCCTTTTTATTGCGCAACTTTATTTATTGCACAGTCTCGCTAGGCTTCATGCCGTCTGAAAAACTTCCGAAAGATTCCCATGTACGAATTTACCGCCGCACAGCAGAAGAAAGCGCTCTTCTGGCTGGTGCTTTTCCATATTTTTATTATTGCGGCCAGCAACTATCTAGTGCAGTTCCCCTTTCAAATTTTCGGTATCTTTACCACTTGGGGCGCATTTTCCTTTCCCTTTATCTTCCTCGCTACTGACCTGACCGTGCGCATTTTCGGTGCACCGTTGGCGAGACGGATTATTTTTTGGGTAATGTTCCCCGCCCTACTGCTCTCTTACGTCTTCTCCGTCCTCTTTCATGACGGCAACTGGACAGGCTGGGCATCTTTAGCCGAATTTAACACCTTCGTCGGCCGTATCGCATTGGCCAGCTTTTCCGCCTATGCGCTCGGGCAAATCCTCGATATTTTCGTATTCAACAGATTACGCCGTCTGAAATCATGGTGGATTGCCCCCACCGCTTCCACCGTTGTCGGCAATGCTTTGGACACGCTGGTGTTTTTCGCCGTTGCCTTTTATGCCAGCAACGATGAATTTATGGCGGCAAACTGGCAGGGCATCGCATTTGTCGATTATCTGTTCAAACTCGCCATCTGCACACTCTTCTTCCTGCCTGCCTACGGCATAGTATTGAGCATCTTGACCAAAAAACTGACTTCCTTAAACGTCCGTCAAGAAATGCCCGAATCGGTTTTAGCCGAATAAGCAGTAGATAAAAAACAAGGCCGTCTGAAACTGTAATCGTTCAGACGGCCTTTTATGTTTTCAAATGATTAACCGGTCAATTGCTTGGTAATCAGTTTTTTCAGCGGCGGGAAGTTATTGCTTGCACGCAATACCAAACCGCGCAGCAGTTTCGCCGGAGCGGTTTCATTGGTAAAGAGTTTCAGCAGCATATTGGTGCCGTGGTAAATCGGATGCGCGTGGAGCATATGCTTGGTACTGTATTTTTCCAGCAGGCTCTTCGCACCAATATCCTGACCGCGTTGCTCGGCTTCAAGAACCAATTTAGCCAAAAGATCAGCACTTGCCAGACCCAAGTTGAAACCGTGCGCAGTAACTGGATGCATACCGACTGCGGCATCGCCGATCAACGCGCTGCGTTTGCCGTAGAAACGTTGGGCAATCATGCCGACCAAAGGATAATTGTGAATGGTGCTGACCAATTCCATATCGCCCAAACGGCCTTTGAGTTGTTCTTTCACACTGGCTGCCAATTCTTCCGGCGACATATTTTTAATCGTTTCGGCTTTATCGCTGTCCACCGTAATCACTGTATTGGTCAAATGCTCTTCCAAAGGCAGCAACGCAATGGTGCGGCCGTAGTGGAAGCATTCATATGCAGTATGCAGGTTGGACAGGGTATGCTTCATGCGGCACACAAACATGGTGCGGCTGTAATCGTGCATATCGGAAGAAATGCCCAATTGACGGCGCGTTTGCGAGAAGCGGCTATCCGCGGCCAACAACAGACGGCCGGTCAATACTTCGCCGCTTTCCAAAATAACTTGCGCCTCATCGTCAGAAGTTTTGACTTCTTTAACATTGGTGCCGGTCAGAATTTTCACGTTGTCCAATTTGGACACGACTTCATAAGCGGCTTTGCGGATATTGTGGTTGGAAATCAAATAGCCCAAGCAGTCCGCAGGCTCGCCGCGCGCCTGAGTCGGTTGCGGGAAGTGGAGCTGGTAATCGGAATGACCGTTCAACACTTTGGCATCGCGCAAAGGATAAATTTCGTCTTTTGGAATCAAATCCCACATACCCAATCGCTGCATGATTTCGCGCGACAAGTGTGTCAGTGCGATTTCACGGCCGTCATACGGCGGATTTTGCAACACTTCTAAAGGACTTCTTTCAATCAGGGTTATGTTCAAACCGCTTCCGGCCAACTCTGCGGCAAAACTTAATCCGGCAGGGCCTGCGCCGACGACGAGAATATCACTGTGTAAGCTCATGGGAGGAATTCCTTGTATTCAACTGATACGGATTTTTTCAGACGGCCTTAAGTTTACTGTGTTTAGCTACATGAGGGTAAATCAAAGGCATTTGATAGATTATATAGAAAGAGTCGATAGAATAAAACAAAGACCGTCGATTGTAAGCACGTTTTTACTTTGGCCTTAATATAAATCAAGCTTCACGACATACGGATTTTATCAAACAGACAAAACAGTCAAATAAACAAAAGCCGCATTCCGAAAAGGAATACGGCTTTCAATCGTAAAACGATTATTCTTCAGAACCAGTGTAAGGACGGATGCTGACAGTTTTACGGTTCAGCGCACCTTTGGTTTTGAATTCAACGTAACCGTCGACTTTAGCAAACAAAGTGTGGTCTTTGCCCATGCCTACGTTGTCACCTGCGTGGAATTTAGTACCACGTTGACGAACGATGATAGAGCCTGCCGGAATCAGCTCGTTGCCGTAGGCTTTAACGCCCAAGCGTTTGGCTTCTGAATCGCGACCGTTGCGGGTGCTACCGCCTGCTTTTTTACTTGCCATTTGTAATACTCCTGAACTTACTTGAAATTAGGCGATTGCCACGATTTCGATTTGGGTGAAATTTTGGCGATGGCCTTGGCGTTTTTGGTAGTGTTTGCGACGACGCATTTTGAAAATGCGTACTTTCTCGCCACGACCATGAGCAACGACTTTAGCTGTTACTTTTGCGCCTTCGATAAAAGGTGCGCCTACTTTTACAGATTCGCCGTCAGCAATCATCAAAACTTCAGTCAGTTCGATTTGGCTGTCGAGTTCGGCTGGTATCTGTTCTACTTTCAATTTTTCGCCAACGGAAACTTTATATTGTTTACCGCCGGTTTTTACGACCGCGTACATACTCAACTCCATGAGAATTAGGTTAACTTTCCGCACACCATGTGCGAAACGAGCTATTCTATTTCTATTTGCCTGTTTTGTCAAAATTTATTTTATTTACAAGTGAAAAGGCCATCTGAAAGATATGTTGCATGCTTTTTAACTGATATAATCACGCGCTGGATTGCTGATATCTTTATGCAACATTATTACCCCGACCGAATGTACGGGTTTAAACAGATTCATTGGAGCCCCGCTCCGTTTTGTCAACAGAGAATGTTTTATGCTCGAAAACCTGCCTTACTTCCAACGCCACCTGCCCGATGACCTTGCCAAAGTTAATGCGGTCATCAACCAAGCTGTTCAATCCGATGTCGCGCTGATTTCGCAAATCGGCACATACATCATCAGCGCGGGCGGTAAGCGCCTGCGTCCGATTATTACCATTTTGGCAGGCAAAGCAGTCGGGCATGACGATGAAAAACTGTACTCGCTGGCAGCGATGGTGGAATTCATCCACACCTCCACCCTCCTGCACGACGATGTTGTCGATGAAAGCGATTTGCGCCGCGGCCGTAAAACCGCAAACAACCTCTTCGGCAACGCGGCGGCTGTTTTGGTCGGCGACTTCCTCTATACACGTGCCTTCCAACTGATGGTCGGTTCGGGCAGTATGCGTATTTTGGAAGTGATGGCAGATGCGACCAACATCATCGCCGAAGGCGAAGTCATGCAGCTGATGAATATCGGCAATACGGATATTACCGAAGAGCAATACGTCCAAGTTATCCAATACAAAACAGCAAAACTGTTTGAAGCGGCCGCACAAGTCGGCGCAATTTTGGGCAAGGCTACCCCCGAACACGAGCAAGCCTTGAAAGACTACGGCATGTACGTCGGTACGGCTTTCCAAATCATTGACGATGTATTGGACTATTCAGGCGAAACCGAAGAAATCGGCAAAAACGTCGGCGACGATTTGGCAGAAGGCAAACCTACCCTGCCATTGATTTACCTGATGAGAAACGGCTCCGAGCAGGCAGCAAACGATGTCCGCCACGCTTTGGAAAATGCCGACCGCAGCTATTTTGAAACAATCCACGACTATGTCGTCAACTCCGACGCTTTGCCGTATTCAATTTCCGAAGCGAAAAAAGCCGTCGACAAAGCCATCGCTTCATTGGACGTGTTGCCTGACAGCGAAGTCAAAGATGCTATGATCCAACTGGCAAAAGAATCCTTGGCCCGAGTATCTTAATCCGATGAATTTCAGTTTTGTCCCTTTGTTTCTGGTTACGCTGATTTTTTTGGGCGTCGTCAGCAACAACAACTCGATTACGATTTCGGCAGCGGTATTGCTGCTCATGCAGCAGACGGCCTTGTCGCAATATCTTCCCTTGGTGGAAAAACACGGGTTGCATCTGGGCATCATCCTGCTGACCATCGGCGTATTGAGCCCGCTGGTTTCCGGTAAAATTCAAATTCCGCCGGTTTCCGAGTTTATCAATTTCAAAATGATTGCCGCCGTCCTTATCGGCATTTGGGTTGCCTGGCTTGCCGGACGCGGCGTTCCATTGATGAGCGAACAGCCTGTTCTGGTAACCGGATTATTAATCGGCACGGTCATCGGCGTTGCCTTTATCGGCGGCATTCCGGTCGGCCCTTTGATTGCCGCCGGCTTATTGTCTTTTCTTGCCGGAAAGGTTTAAAATCCCCTCCTTTACCGCCTCGCCATAGTTCAACGGATAGAACGTATGCCTCCTAAGCGTAAAATACAGGTTCGATTCCTGTTGGCGAGGCCATAATTTCAATAAAAGCCTTTCATATTCTGAAAGGCTTTTTTATTATCAATAATAAAGGCCGTCTGAAACTTTTCAGACGGCCTTCTCATTTCGCCAAACCGTTAACCCGGACGACCATCCGAACGCGGACGGATCAACCAAGGAATATATTTCCATGCGTACAACAGCAAAGAAGCGGCAAACAAAGCGGCGGAGCAACGGATACTGTGCGTATATGCCGTACCGCTCACAAAGGTTGCCAAAATACGGACAACCGTTGCGGCTATCATCAACCAAAAGGCAACAGGAACCACTTTAGGCGGCGGATAAATGGAGTTGCCGGTATGGCCAAGCGCGGTTCGTGCCATCATGCCCAAAGTTAGCACGCCGATACCGCCAACGCCGATAAGGTGCACGCCCAAATTCAGGAAGTTTGAAATCCAATAGGAAAGACCGACCGCAATCAAACCCAAGCCGGTAAACAGATAGCCGGCAAACAAAATCCAAAGCATAGGCTCTTTCAGCACGGCTTTATACCACCAGCGGTACACCTGCACGGTAAAAATCACACCGGCAGCCAGAGCAAACAACGCAGCCAGTCCCGGCAAAATGTTATGCGCCATCAGCATGGCGGTCAGCATAGGCAGCCAAAGCGATGCGTGCGCTACCCATTGAGGGCTGGGAATTTGCGGCACGTTCAAACGTTTGGACGTAAAGAACGAGATAATCCGCATACCGATCAAACCGATAAAACCGGCCACCATAATCAAACCGGATTGCAAACCGGTCATAAGTGCGATGGCATCAAACGGCTGCATTTTCATATGAAACGCGAAATGGGTGCAGCCCAAAACAAAAATAGCAAATACGGCAACATAGTTACGCTTGTTTTGAGAACGGATTACCGGCAAAGCCATGCATACCGCGCCATACCAGAAAAAGATCGTGCCGAATATGCCGCTTGCCGTTGCACCCCAGCCGGGAATAAACGCACACAAACGCGCAAGCAGCCAAAATGCGGTCAAACCTGCCAACGCCTTACCGCGCGTGGGCGGCTGGCCAGTCCAAGTTGCCACGGCCGTCAGCAAGAATGCAATGACAACCAATCCGGCGTAGCCCCAAATCATTTCATGGGCATGCCAATACAAACCCGGCAATTCAGGCGTACCCTGATAGCCGAAGCCCCAAAGCAGTATAGACAATGCGCCATACAAAGCCGCCAACGAGTAAAACGGGCGGAAGGCCATTGCCCATACAGGATGTTTGAACAAATCGTTCATGGTGGTTCCTTCAATTTTTATATCATCATAAAACAGCAACAGAGGCCGTCTGAAACTTTTCAGACGGCCATCGATTCCCTGCCCTATTACACATTCTCAGGCAAAGGCAAAAAAGGTTCAATCGCAGGAAAAAGCTCGCGCTCCTCAAAACGCGCATGATCGCGCAAAGTTACCGCAAAATCCTTATTCCATGATTCATTCACATATTCAGGATGAGCCATCATCGCACGCAACTTGGCATGATCGCCTTCAAAACGCTGCCTCAACGCCGGATCAACTTTATCCCAATACGGCGCAAACATGGTTTCCTCTTCCAAAAAATGTGGCTCAAGCTCCGCAAAATGAGGATCCAGCTCTGCTTGATGGCTTTGCTCCGGCGTACGCAGGAGACGGACGCACAACGACAGCGAGCCATGGTGCTCACGGGAAAGTTCTATTAATGCAGGATGGCGTTTCAAGGGTTTCATAAGTTCGTTATAATGGCAACAGTCTGTCAAACTGGATTAATTTAAATGTTTCAGATATTATGAAACCCAACCCCACATAAAGTCAAACAGCCCTTTATCAAACACTACCCTTTTGACATATAATAAAAATATCTAAAGAGCCAGCCATGTATCTGACCCAACATACCGATTACGGATTGCGCGTATTGGTTTATACCGCCATCAATGATGACACCCTCGTCAATATCAGCACCATTGCCGAGACTTACAATATTTCCAAAAGCCATTTAATGAAAGTGGTTACCTCATTAGTCAAAGGCGGATTTCTGGTCAGCGTGCGCGGCAAAGGCGGCGGTTTGCGCCTGGCGGATGTTCCTGAAAAAATCAACATCGGCGCAGTTGTTCGCCATCTTGAGCCGATGCAAGTTGTCGAATGCATGGGCGATAACAACGAATGCCTCATCACCCCATCCTGCCGACTGACCGGCATCATTACCGGCGCCATCAAAGCCTTCTTCAACCATTTAGATCAATACTCCCTGCAAGATCTTTTGGACAAACCAACCTACGACATACTCTATACCCCGCGTATCCCCATCAACGAAATAAGCCGAATGGTTGATTAAGTCTTCATGCCGTCTGAAAAACAGTCCAGCTATATCGAAATAATCATCAGCCTTTCGATATAGGCGCATGTGGTATTACTCGGAAAAATAAACAATGCCGTCTGAAATTAAGATTTTCAGACGGCATTAATTTATAAAAAAACCCTGCAGAGCTTAAATAAACGACTTTCATTTGATAGGTTAATTTTTATACTGAATACGTCAAATATGAGACAACAGAAAACCATAAAATAAGAATAATCATAGCAACCGTAAAATTTATTCTTAATATTTTCAAATAAAATTTATTGGATATTTTTTGTATTCCAAACAGCACTCTGAAAAATTTAAATTGCATACTTCCAATAAATAGATATTCAAAAAAACCTATATCCACCCCTTCTGATTTTAATATTTTATATACCATTACTGAATTAATTATAATTGCAATAAAATACAAAAATATTAAACAAAACAGAAAATAAGGCAATAACTCCACCAAACTACTCCTTCTTTTTTAAAAAGAATTTTTCCTAAAAAATATATTGGACGACATAACCAAATTGCTATACTCGACATTATATTCCAACCCTTCACAAACCAATGAATACAAAAATGCCCGAAGCCAAAAGACTCGGGCATTTTTAATATTTGGTGGGTCCGGTGGGTTTCGAACCCACGACCAAGGGATTATGAGTCCCCTGCTCTAACCCCTGAGCTACAGACCCGTCAAGAGTAGAAGCGGATTATAGCATAACTTGTTGCTTGTTCAAGATGCCGGGCAAATGTTTCAGACGGCTTGTTGGTTTTCTATTCGGGCATTATGCCGATACGCCCAATGCTTCCCAAACTTTCAAAGCATCAGCCGTTGCTTTGACATCGTGAACACGGATGATTTGCGCACCTCGGGCGACAGTGGCCAAAGCGGCTGCGACGCTGCCGTGTACACGTTTGGCGGCATCTTGTTCGCCTGTCAGCTCACCAATCATACTTTTGCGCGATATGCCGATCAGAAGGGGGAATCCGGTTGCGTCCATCAACTCAGGCAAATGTTGTATCAGGGTGATGTTGTGTTGCAGGTTTTTGCCGAAACCGAAGCCGGGGTCGAGCGTGATGCGTTCAGGGGCAATGCCTGCTTGAACGCATTCTGCCGCGCGTGCTTTTAAATAACGCGCGACCTCTTCGACGACATCTTGATATTGCGGATTAAGCTGCATGGTTTTAGGCAAACCCTGCATGTGCATGAGACACACGCCTGTCTTCGACTGTTGCGCCAGCAAGGCGACTGCGCCTTCATCACTCAATGCGGCAACATCGTTGATAATATCGACGCCGCCTTGTGCCAAGGCTTTTTCCATGATCGCCGTGTGGCGTGTATCCAAGCTGACGGGAACACTCCACTTGGCCACTTCCGCCAAAACCGGCTGCACCCTGGCCCATTCTTCTTCGAGAGAAACATCATCCGCACCCGGACGGGTAGATTCGCCGCCGATATCGAGAATATCCGCGCCGTCTTTCAGCAGCTGCTCGGCATGTGCCAATGCTGTTGAGACATTTTGCGAATAGGTGCCGCCATCGGATAATGAATCGGGGGTCAGATTGACGATGCCCATGATTTTCGGTTTGTCCAAGGCGATTTCAAATCGGCCTGCCTGCCAAATGCGTGTGTTCATAATGCGTCCATTGATGAAATAATAGGATAGAGGCCGTCTGAAATTTTTCAGACGGTCTTTAGGTTTTGACTTCAAACAGTCAATTACATTCCGCCGTAATTCGGCCCGCTTGCGCCTTCGGGACAAATCCAAGTGATGTTTTGCGTCGGGTCTTTGATGTCGCACGTTTTGCAGTGTACGCAGTTGGCGGCGTTGATTTGCAGGCGCGGGCTGCCGTTTTCTTCGACGATTTCATACACGCCTGCCGGACAATAGCGGGTTTCGGGCGAGGCGTATTCTTTGTAGTTTACGTCTATCATGACCTGCGGATTTTTCAGCACCAAATGGTCGGGCTGGTTTTCTTCGTGCGCAAGGTTGGCAAGGAAAACGCTGCTCAAGCGGTCGAAGGTCAACACGCCGTCGGGTTTCGGATAATCAATCGGCTTGCACGCGGCGGCTTTTTTGAGCTGCTCGTTGTCTTTGCCGTGATGTTTCAAAGTCCACGGGGCTTTGCCTCTGAAAATCATCTGGTCGATGCCGGTATAGATTGAGCCGAGGTAAACGCCCCATTTGAATGACGGACGGACATTGCGCGCGGCGTAAAGCTCTTGATACAGCCAGCTTTGTTCAAAGCGTTGCTGATAATCGGCCGCCTCTTTGCCGCTGTCGAAGCTTTCCACTTCTTCAAGGTTTTCCAACAAAGGGAACACAGCTTCTGCGGCGAGCATGGCGGATTTCATGGCCGTATGGATGCCTTTGATGCGCGGCATATTCAGGAAACCTGCCGCATCGCCGATTAAAACGCCGCCTTTGAACGATAGTTTCGGCAGGCTTTGCAAACCGCCTTCAATCAGCGAACGCGCGCCATACGCGATACGGCGGCCGCCTTCAAAGGTTTTGCGGATTTCCGGATGGGTTTTGAAACGTTGGAACTCTTCAAACGGCGACAGATAAGGGTTTTGATAATCCAAACCGACCACAAAGCCGACAGCGACTTTGTTTTCGTCAAAATGATAAATAAACGAGCCGCCGTAGGTTTTGCTGTCGAGCGGCCAGCCTGCGCTATGCATGACCAAACCGGGCTGATGTTTTTCAGACGGCACTTCCCAAATTTCTTTGATGCCCAAGCCGTAAGTTTGCGGCTCGCTGTTTTGGTCGAGCTGGAAGCGTTCGATGATTTGCTTGGAAAGCGAGCCGCGGCAGCCCTCGGCAAACAGGGTTTGTTGCGCCCAAAGCTCCATGCCGGGCTGGAATGAATCGGTCGGTTCGCCGTCTTTGCCCACACCCATATTACCGGTCGCAATGCCTTTGACCGAACCGTCTTCGTGATACAGCACCTCGGCGGCGGCAAAGCCCGGATAGATTTCCACGCCCAAATTTTCCGCCTGCTCTGCCAGCCAGCGGACAACTTCGCCCAAGCTGGCAATATAGTTCGCATGGTTGTCGAAATTCGGGGTAACCGGCAGGTTGAAGGTTTTTTTCTCGGTCAGGAACAAAACCCTGTCCTTCGTTACTGTACGCGTCAGCGGCGCGCCTTTTTCTTTCCAATCAGGAATCAGCTCATTCAAAGAAATCGGATCGATAATGGCGCCTGCAAGCGAGTGCGCACCGGCCTCCGAACCCTTCTCCACCACGCAAACGCTGATTTCGCGTCCATTCTTTTCGGCAAGCTGCTTGAGTTTGATGGCGGCAGACAAACCCGACGGGCCTGCGCCGACAATCACGACATCGTATTGCATACTGTCGCGTTCGATGGTTTCTGTCATAGTGGTTCCTGTATTGTCATTATTCAATTTAATCCGCTAATTATACAGCCTGGACATATAGTTACCAAATACAACAAAAGGCCGTCTGAAACTTTACTCAAATTTCAGACGGCCTTGACTGTGTTCAAAAGATTACTGCGCTTTGGTTTCCGTTACAAAACCGATTTTGCTGATACCGGCTTCGCGCGCCGCTTGCAGGGCTTGGTTGACGTAATCGTATTCAACCGCTTTATCCGCCGCAATCGCCACAATCACATCTTCATTTTTCGCTTTGGCTTCTTTCAGCTTGGCAGTTACCGTTGCCAAATCCACTTTGGCATCAGAATCGCCGCCAACGACATAAGCACCACTGGCATCAATGCTCAAACGCAAAGGATCTTTAGGCTGCTGCTTATCCTCTTTCGCCGCTTTTTCCGAAGCAGTCGGCAACTCCAAAGGAATCGAGTGGGTTAGCACCGGCATGGTAATCATAAATACAATCAGCAACACCAGCATCACGTCCACCAAAGGCGTAACGTTGATATCCGACATCGGCGCATCATCGCCGGAATTCATTGATCCGAAAGCCATGGTTTAATCCTTTTGGTTCAGCAGGCGGACATGCAGGTCATGTGCAAATGCGTCCATATCTTGCGCGATGGTTTTCGTACCGCGATTGAGGAAGTTGTACGCCAATACGGCCGGAATCGCCACAAACAGGCCGACAGCAGTCGATACCAAAGCCTCGCCAATCGGACCGGCTACCGCAGCAATGCTCATTTGACCGCTTTCGCTGATGCCGATCAGGGCATGGTAAATACCCCAAACAGTACCCAACAGACCGATAAACGGAGCGGTTGCGCCGATAGAGGCTAAAGCAGTCATACCGTAGTCAAACTGGCGCATGGTTTGAGCCAAACTGTTACGGATATGAACGACCAAGTATTCGTTCAAAGGCAATTCGTCAATCAGCGATTTGCTTGTCGTTTGACGGTAGTTTTGGTATGCGCGCAGAGACTCATCGGCAACATTGCTCATCGGTGCTTCTACCGCTTTGGCTTTTTGTACGGCGTCAGCCAGCGTAAACGCATTCAGCATCAACTCTTTTACCTGAGCATTGCCTTTTTTCGCTTTGCGGTATTTTATGCAGCGGATCACGATGACGCTCCAAGTCACCACACTCATCAACAACATCAGGACAAATACACCAATCAGTACCACATCACCTGATTTGAAAACTAAACTTAAATCCATAATTTTTCCAAGTTAAAAATAAAATTAAAATTTCTATCGGGTCATTTAAAATTATTTCCCAACAGCATATATTTTCTAATCAATCAGCTTAGGCCTAGATACTTATTCAAGCGTGAATTTGACAGGTACTTTAAATTCAGTCCAAACACTTGCATGACAGCTACCATCTTTAACGGCTTTACGCGCTGCATTATCCAGACGACTATAACCACTTGATTTATTCACACTAATTGAATCCACTTTACCGCCGGGACCAACCAAGACTTTCAAAACAACCAAGCCCTCTTCACCATTTTCAGTGGATAGTGAAGGATACGGAGGTCTTGGAATATGGCAGGTTCCTTTTGCCGGATTGCCTTTACTGCTGCCGGCACCTGTACCGCTACCACCACCTCCGCCACCGGTACCGGAACCATGTTCGCCTTTCGCACCACCGCTGCCGGATCCGCTGCCTTCGCCACGGCCGCTGCCTGTACCTTTCGTACCGCCGCCGTTGCCTTTCCCTTCTCCGCCCAAGGCTTTGCCTTCGCCGTTGCCTTTACCGTTTTCAGCAGTATTCGGCCCGGTTTTGCTGCCTGAGGATTCAGATGCTTTAGGAGATGGTTTAGGTTCTGCCTTCGGCTCTGGTTTTGGTTCAGGTTTTGGCTCGGGCTTCGGCTCAGGTTTGGGTTCCGGCTTAGGCTCGGGCTTAGGTTTCTCGATAGGTTTTGGTTTTTCCTTTTGCTGTACGATATCCGCTTTTTCTTTTTTCGTTACCACAGGTTTGATAACAGGTTTGGGCGGCTCGACAGGCTTAGGTTTGGGTTTTGGCTTCGGTTGTTCGGGGGCAGGCTCGGGGGCAGCAGGTGCGCCTTCACCCTCAGGACTACCGTCGCCACCGCCGAAATCGCCTAAATCGACAAATTCAATATTCGCTATTTCGACAGGAGGCGGTTTGTGCGCGTGCCATAAAAGTGCAACCAAACCGACGTGAATCAACGCAACGGAAGTCACGACGGCTGGAGTTAAAATTCGTTTTTTATCCATAATTCCGTTATGTTAATAGCAACAATTCCCGTTTGCAAGTCGTTTTACAGTCAAAATAAGCATTAATGCTTATAGAGAAAGTTTATAGACCTGCTGTTTTAAAGGCTGGATATCATAATATGATATTAGCTCTCATTACTAATATTATCAAACAAGCGGCCATCTGAAAAGATAAATGGTATTAAAAAAGCCATCGACTCTTACAATCTTTATGCCATCCGCACATCAGGCCAATATTGAAACCTCATCAGACCGATAAAAATTCAAATGGTTTCAAACCATCTGTATTTTTTATCCATAAAACATCAGGCCGTCTGAAAACATTCTTTCAGACGGCCTGATTCAAACAAAATCATTTTTTCCGTTTCGCCCTTGGGTGCGCCTCATCATAAACGCGCGCCAAATGGTCAAAGTCCAGCTTTGTATAAACTTGCGTAGCGGAAAGGTTGCTGTGCCCCAACAATTCCTGCACAGCACGGATATCGCCCGATGCCTGCAAAAGATGGGTTGCATAGCTGTGGCGCATCATGTGCGGCGAGATATGGCTGGTGCTGCCCACGCGCACTGCCCACGCCTGCAGGCGTTTTTGGATTTGACGTTGCCCCAGCCTGCCGCCATTTTTATTAGTGAACAAGGCCTGCTCGCCCTCTTTGGCAATACGCACCGCCAGATAATCACGCAATGCCGCAATGCTCTTGCCCACCAAAGGCACTTGCCGCTGCTTGCCCCCTTTACCCTTCACACTGACCCAACCTTCGTCCAAAACGATACCGTCCAGATTCAAACCTTGTATCTCGCTCAGGCGCAAACCGCTGCCATACATCAATTCAAACATGGCCTTATCGCGCACATCCAACTCGTCATCAACCGGCGCATGGTCAAGGATATGGTTTAAAGGTTCCTGCGGTAGCGCTTTGGGCAGGCGTTCGGGCAGGCGTGGCGCTTTCATATTAAACGTCGGGTCGCTTTCCATGACTTCTATCTGCACCAGCCAACTGCAATACTGCCGCCACGCCGACAATTTCCGCGCCAAACTGCTTTCGCTTAAACCCTTTTGCGACAGCTTTTTCAATACCGCCACAAAATCACGGCGCATCGGCAGGCCGTTTTTCAGATTATCGGGCAACAGGCGCATCAATTCACTCAAATCGCGCCGATAAGCGGAAACGGTATGCTGCGACTTACCTTGTTGCAGCAAGGTTTTCAGATAGCGTTCAAGATGAAGCGCAAAATGGTTTGATTCCGCCATTTCAGACGGCCTCCAATCTAGGGCATTATTCTCCACCGCATTCTGCCCCAGCACGCCCCTACCTGTGCGTTGAACAGGGCATTGGTGTTGGTGCTGCCGCCGGCTTTCAGGCTGCTTTGTTGGCTTTGGCGGTAGTGTTGGTTTTGCTCTTTGCCGGCGGATTTAAAGCCGAAACCGGCTTCGACGGGCAGCAGGGCGGCGCCAAAAATTATCTGCGTTAAAGTTCATTTTCATAGTAAGGTGTTAAAAAAATATTCTCCTCTTCCCAAGGAGAAGATACGCCATTTTGATTCATAAATATTTCATAATTATAAAAATCTTTATCATAATCTCCATATGTAATTTTCATTCCTTTTAACCACATGGCATCACATTCGTCACATAGAATAATTTCTTTCAAAATGTATTTTGATTTAAAAATATACAATATTCCTTGGTTGCAGCGCGGACATATTTTTGGATTCATAATGTATCTCTAATCTATTTTATTACAGGGTAAGCAGAAATAATTTTCCCGGTATTAGGAACTACAATACCGTTTTCAATGCCGAAGGCAAACGGCAGACGCGTTGTTTGCCATAGTCGAAACACACCATGCCTGTCTGCACTTTCGCCAGCACAAGGCCGTCTGAAATCCTGAGGATACGGTACAGCAAAGAAAAGCCCACACCGGCCACGCCCGCCGCCCCCATTTCTACCGACAGCTCATCGCCATGATGACCTTGCGCCAAATACTGTACCGCCGCATCCGCCATAATCAGGCCAGCCCCACCGGCATCCATTTCACTCCAACCCAGCTTCGCCAGCCAACGCATCCGTACTTCATGGCACAAACGCAACACCGCATCGTTCGCCAGATGGCCGCCATAGTTCACATCGCCCACCTGTACCGTCAAGGCCGTCTGAAACAAAGGCTTATCACACTCGGCCACCGAAATCCTATCCATTTTGCACACCCGTTTTCAATACCACGCCATTATAAACCGAGACCCTGTTCGTTAATATATAAAAACAATGTAACAGCTTGTAGTCTTTCATTTCAAAAAACATTATAATTTATCGGATAAATTTACCCTTCACTACTTCAGGAGCTTCTCATGGCACTCGTATCCATGCGCCAACTGTTGGACCATGCTGCCGAAAACAGCTACGGTCTGCCCGCATTCAACGTTAACAACCTCGAACAGATGCGCGCCATTATGGAGGCGGCCGACCAAGTCAACGCCCCCGTTATCGTTCAAGCATCCGCAGGCGCACGCAAATACGCAGGTGCCCCATTCCTGCGCCATCTGATTTTGGCCGCAGTCGAAGAATTCCCGCACATCCCTGTCGTGATGCATCAAGACCACGGCGCATCTCCTGATGTGTGCCAACGCTCCATCCAACTGGGCTTCTCCTCTGTAATGATGGACGGCTCGCTGATGGAAGACGGCAAAACCCCTTCTTCTTACGAATACAACGTCAACGCCACCCGTACCGTGGTCAACTTCTCCCACGCTTGCGGCGTGTCCGTTGAAGGCGAAATCGGCGTATTGGGCAACCTCGAAACCGGCGAAGCCGGCGAAGAAGACGGCGTCGGCGCAGTGGGCAAACTTTCCCACGACCAAATGCTGACCAGCGTTGAAGATGCCGTACGTTTCGTGAAAGACACCGGTGTTGACGCACTGGCTATTGCCGTCGGCACCAGCCACGGTGCATATAAATTCACCCGTCCGCCCACAGGCGACGTATTGCGTATCGACCGCATCAAAGAAATCCACCAAGCCCTGCCCAACACCCACATCGTGATGCACGGCTCCAGCTCCGTTCCGCAAGAATGGCTGAAAGTCATCAACGAATACGGCGGCAAAATCGGTGAAACCTACGGCGTACCGGTTGAAGAAATCGTCGAAGGCATCAAACACGGCGTGCGCAAAGTCAACATCGATACCGACTTGCGCCTTGCCTCTACCGGTGCCATCCGCCGCTTCATGGCAGAAAACCCATCCGAATTCGACCCGCGCAAATACTTGAGCAAAACCGTCGAAGCCATGAAACAAATCTGTCTTGACCGCTACCTCGCATTCGGTTGCGAAGGCCAAGCCGACAAAATCAAACCGATTTCTTTGGAAAAAATGGCAACCAAATACGCCAAAGGCGAATTGAACCAAATCGTTAAATAATCCGTATCTCGGATTCACACTAAGGCCGTCTGGAAACTTGAAAATAAGGTTTCAGACGGCCTTAGCTTTTGGGAAATTTATAGTAAAATCTTCCACCGACCACACATCAAAACACATCGAAAGCAAACATGAAACTCGCCGTTATTTTGCCGGCCTATTGCGCCGAAGCTTATTTGCCCGAATGCTTGGATTCGGTATTGAATCAAACATTCCGCGACTTTTTCGTCATCGCTATCAATGACGCTTCAACAGACAAAACCGGAGAAATCCTCGAAGCTTACGCAGCTAAAGATTCACGTTTGCAGGTTTTCCACCTTCCGGAAAACAGGGGTGAGCCGTTTGCCTGCCAATTTGCCATGGATATGCTCAAAGACGTAGAAGTCGAATATGTGGCACGAATGGACGCGGACGATATTTGCGCCTTGGATCGTTTTGAAAAACAAATTCAATTCTTAGACAGCCATCCCGAAATCGATATTGTCGGCAGCCAAGCCACCATCTTTTTTGATGACCAAACCGGAAGAGAACCCGTTTTAAGCGACCTCCCCCTGCTCGACAAAGACATTAAAGCCTTTCTCTCCTTTGCCGCCCAAAACATGTTCAACCCCACCACCATGTGGCGGCACGATAGCATTAAAAACCTTGGGATAAACTACACCGCGACAGAAACCGCTCCCGATTTCCATATGTGGGTACAATGCGCCCTACATGGCAAAACCTTTGCCAACCTGCCCGAATCTTTGTTGTCTTACAGGATGCACACAGCTCAAGAAAGCAAAAAAAGAGACAAAATCAACAGATCCGTCCAATACACCATGGAACTGTGGTTCAGTCACCTTTTCCCTGATTTGAACCCAGTAGAAGTAACCCTCTTAAGCCGAATCTTGCATGAAAAGCAACTGCGTTTAACCACAGAAGAGCTGAAAACCATTTTTGCCGCTTATGACAGAATCAGCAAAGACCGCAGCATTTCTTTGTTTGGCGAAGACCGCAATACGATGTTCGACATGATAGACAATTTCTTCAATTTCTTAAAAAGCCGGTTGAAATTCACTTAAATTATAAAAGGCCGTCTGAAACCTCGTTTCAGACGGCCTTAATCTATTTCAATTTCAATCTAAATCAGAACAAGCCGTGAATTACGCCTTCTGCGTCCACATCAATTTTCTCGGCAGCCGGAACTTTCGGCAGACCCGGCATCTTCATCATATTGCCGCACAATGCAACAATAAAGCCTGCGCCTGCGGAAACAGTGATACCGCGCACGGTAATGCGGAAGCCTTCGGGGCAGCCCAACAGTTTGGCGTTGTCACTCAAAGAGTATTGGGTTTTCGCCATGCAGATCGGCATTTTGTCCAAGCCCAGTTTTTCCAGTGAAGCGATTTCGGCAGACGCTTCCGCGCTGAAATCAACATCTTCCGCGCCGTACACTTTTTGGGCAATCGCACGGATTTTGTCTTTAATGCTCAACTCAACATCGTAGGCAAAGCCGAAGTTATTCGGTTGATTTTCGATGGCGTTGACGACTTTGTGCGCCAAGTCTGCACCACCCGCGCCGCCTTTACCCCACACTTCGGTCAAGGAAACTTCGACGCCGTGTTCCGCACAGGCTTTTTCAATCATGGCCAATTCTGCATCAGAGTCGGACACGAAGCGGTTGATGGCAACCACCACAGGCAGGCCGAATACGTTTTTCAGGTTGGAAATGTGTTTCAAGAGATTAGGCAGACCTTTTGCCAAAGCGTTGAGGTTTTCTTCGCCGAGGTTGGCACGCTCCACGCCGCCGTTGTATTTCAACGCGCGGACGGTGGCCACGACAACAGCCGCATCAGGTTTCAAATCCGCCAGACGGCATTTGATGTCGCAGAATTTTTCCGCACCCAAATCCGCGCCGAAGCCTGCTTCGGTTACAGCGTAATCGGCAAGGTGTTTCGCCAGGCGGGTGGCGGTAACGGAGTTGCAGCCGTGGGCGATGTTGGCAAACGGGCCGCCGTGTACAAAGGCCGGAGTGCCTTCGATGGTTTGTACCAAGTTAGGCTTAATCGCATCTTTGAGCAATGCCGCCATCGCGCCATTCGCTTTCAAATCTTTGGCGTAAACGGGGCTGCCGTCTTTGGCGTAGGCGACGAGGATGTTGCCCAAACGCTCTTTCAAATCGCTGATGTCTTTAGCAAGACAGAATACCGCCATCACTTCGGACGCAACGGTAATGTCAAAACCGTCGGGACGCATCACGCCGTCAACAGGTTTGCCCATGCCGTCGATGATGTTGCGCAACTGACGGTCGTTCATATCGACCACACGACGCCACAGCACGCGTTTCGGATCGATGTTCAACTCGTTGCCTTGATAGATGTGGTTGTCGAGCATGGCGGCGAGCAAGTTATTCGCCGCGCCGATGGCGTGGAAGTCGCCGGTGAAGTGCAGGTTGATGTCTTCCATCGGCAAAACTTGGGCATAGCCGCCACCTGCCGCACCGCCTTTGACGCCGAACACCGGTCCCAAAGAAGGCTCGCGCAGGGCGATAACAGAATCTTTGCCGATATGGCGCAATGCATCCGCCAAACCGATGGTTACGGTGGTTTTACCCTCACCCGCAGGAGTCGGATTAATGGCAGTAACCAAAATCAGACGGCCTTGTTTTTGCGGCAGCTTGAATGCTTCAGCAGGATTGATTTTGGCTTTGTAATGGCCATAGGGCTCGATGTTGTCAACGTTCAAACCCAGCTTGGCGACAATTTCACCAATCGGGCGCATGGTGGAAGACTGGGCAATTTCAGCATCGGTTTTGAAGCTCATGATTTTCCTTTATTGAGTGAGGGAAGGCCGTCTGAAACAATCTCAAGAGACGGCTGGAAGAAAAAGAATATTCGTTCTATTATAACGTTTTCCAAGAATAAACCGCAGTGAAAATTTCGATATTTCATCAACAAGCGGATTCATATTGTCAACAATTCAAAATAAAAGGAAAAAACATGAGCAGCAACGCATGGCTGTTTTGGGCATTGGCATCGGCAGGCTTTGCCTCATTGACCGCCATCTTCGCCAAAATGGGTTTACAAGGAATAGATTCCGATTTTGCCACCTTTATCCGCACCTTGGTCATCCTCGCCGCTTTGGTATTGTTTTTAACCTACACCGGCAAATGGCAGGGCGTAAACGGCTTTACCGGCCGCAACTGGACATTCCTCATCCTATCCGGCCTCGCTACCGGCGCATCTTGGCTCGCCTACTTCAAAGCCCTGCAACTGGGCAACGCCTCGCAAGTCGCCCCCGTCGATAAATTCAGCCTGGTCTTGGTCGCCCTGATGGCCGTCGTATTCTTAGACGAACGCCCAAGTACGCAGGAATGGATAGGCTTAGGCTTGGTAACCGCAGGCGTATTGACTTTGGCTTTGAAACGATAAAGATTGGGACATCAAAAAAAGGCCGTCTGAAAAATTTCAGACGG